>CAYWEO010000007.1:0-42468 GCA_964457855.1 uncultured Opitutales bacterium
AGAAAAGAAAGTTTCCCGGACCCTTCAAAGAAAAGCATATCGGAAGGCATTTTTGTGGCACGTAGTGCCAAAAAATGCCTTCCGAATAAGAGTTTTTAGGGGGGAGGTCATGAGGGGGCGTTTTTTGCAAAAAACACCCCCTCATGAATCGCCGTTGACAAAGCAGTGCAAAGTTGTCAGAATGATAAGATGGGTGGTATTTCTTCCAGCAACCTTCCAGCAACCCCAAGACTTAGGTCGGGTCCGTTGCTTGGATCTTATAGTCCGCCGGCGGGAATTGAAGCTAGTGGCAGTAATTTTCAAACGATTGTTAATGACAGAAGCCGCTTAGATAATAATATGTATTATAATAGGTGTTATAGTCGCCCGACGGATATGCCTGGTCTTAGTGGGCCTTCTGCTTTAGATAAAGGCAAGGTAATTGAAGCTAATGACAGTAATTTTCAAGCGCTTATTAATGACAAAAGTAAGCCATTGACAGTTGTTTGTTTTTACGCAAGCTGGTGTCCTGTATGCAGAAGAATTACTCCCAAGATAATAGAGACATCGAAAGTTTTTGATGAAAATACGCAATTTCTCTCCGTCGATGTAGATAAGTGCGGCAACCTGCGAGAAAAATACGGGGTTGAAGGTATGCCGACAGTATTATTCTTCAAAAATGGAGAAGTTGTTGGGGAGCGGCTACAAAATTACAGGACCATGATAAAATCAATCGAGGATAAAATCAAACAAAAGGTGGGGTGACAAATAGCTTAATGGTATTTGTAATTGCCTCGGAGAAGATAGCCGTAGAATTGACGAGAAAATAATTTAGGTAAAATTATGCCTTTTATGAATCATTCCCCTCATAAACACATCTGCCATAAGTCGTTTGCCGCCGGGTTTTTGGAGTGACTGGAAGCCGATGGTGCCGTCGGTGGTTGCGATTGCGAGGAGGTCTTTGCGGATGTGGGGAAGGATTGTGCCGGGGGGAATTTTCGCAGTTGCTTCAGTAAAATTCCCACGGCGATTATTTTCCTCCACGACAACGGGTTGCCAGACTTTGATGGGGGTTTCTCCGTGATAAAAAAAACTTCCGGGCCAGGGGTCGAAGGCGCGTACTTGACGTTCGATCGTCGCTGCGGGTAGTGAAAAATCGATCCGCCCGTTCTCTTTGCAGATTTTTTTCGTGTACGTTGCTCGCGCGTGATCTTGTTCCTGCCAAACGAGTTTTTCGCTTTCAAAGAGCATCCGATGTAGGTTCCGTTTCAGGACGATTGCCGCCGCTAGGGCTAGCTTTTCCCGCAGAGTTCCCGATGTTTCCTGACGATCAATCGCAATTCTCTCAACGTCCAAAACGGGTCCCGCATCCATCGCCTCCACGATGCCCATCAGCGAAACACCCGTCTCGGCTTCTCCATTCAAAATCACCTCCGTAATCGGTGCACACCCACGGTATTTCGGCAAAATTGAAGCGTGCAGGTTGACCGTTTTCAGAGGAGTACACGCAAACAGATCCCTCTTCAAAATATGCCCGTATGCCATCACAACAATAAGATCGGCTCCCAACTCCCGAATCCATTTGACCGTCGTCCCATCAGGCTTCACAGGCGTTTGCAGCGGAATTCCGTGCGCATTCGCGAACTGACTCACCACATTCGCTTGCAACTTCTGCCCACGGCCGCTCTTCTTATCGCAATTCGACACTACCCCCGCCAACTTAAAATCTCCACCCCACTCCCTCAACAACACCTCCAGTACCGGCAACCCAATCCCGTCCGACCCCATGAAAATAATCTTTTTCCGTCGCATAATGTTATGTTGTGTTAATTTTCGGAGAACCATTTTTTTGCAAAAAATTGGTTCTCCGAACCTCTCCAAAAAAAACTCTTATTCGGAAGGCATTTTTTCGCCTGTAAGGCGAAAAAATGCCTTCCGATGTTTGTTGTTTAGTAATCTTTCCGGACCGGCGTAGCTGTTCGATTTTAAGATGACGAGCAGGCGCGCGATAATTTTAACCCCTGAGCGTACTAACGTACGTGATGGGGTTGAAATTATCGCGCAACGAACTCGCCGCTTAAAATCGGCAGCTACGCCCAACGAGCTTCTTTTTCAATACATTCGAATTGGATAGGGCAGCCGGAGAGTTCGAAGGTTTCGCTGAGTTTTTCGGTTAGGTAGTGTTGGTACTGTTCAGAAAGGAGTTCACGGCGGTTGCAGAAGAGGCGGATGACGATGGGGGACTTGCTGATTTGGACGGCGTAGAAGCACTTAAATTTCCTGCCATTGACCGTGAGAGAGGGGCGATCTTCGAGAAGTTTGGAGACTGCCCTGTTGAGTTGGCCCGTGCTGATGGCTTTTTGGAGGCGCTGGTGGATTTTGAGGGCTGTTTCGGGAATTGATGGGATGTTGGAGCGTGTGAGAGCGGAGACGAAGATGACGGGGAACGGGGGGAGTTCGTAAAGACTTTCCTGCAAAAGTTCTCTGATTTTCATTCTCAGCGTGCTTGGGCTCATTTTGGCCAATTCGACGGATTCTTCTTGAATGCTGGGCATGAGGTCCCATTTATTCAGAATGATGCCGAGGGGTTTTTTTTCGGCAACGATTTGACCCGCGATGGCGCGATCGAACTTTGTGATGCCCTCTCCCGTATTGATGATCAGGAAAACGATGTCTGCGCGTTGAATAGCGTCCTGCGTGCGTACGGAGGAAAAAAATTCAGCGGAAGTGTCTTGTTTTGAGCGTGATCGCAGTCCCGCAGTGTCTATGAGCGTGAAAGGGTGAGATTCGCCGTCAGAGCCTTTGTAAATAAACGGCACATCGATGGCATCTCGCGTTGTACCAGGGACTTCCGTGACAATGCAGCGCTTTTGCTCGAGTAAAGCGTTGGTGATCGAAGATTTACCAACATTCGGGCGCCCGATGAAACAAATTTTGATGCCTTTGTCGACAGGTTGTTGGGCGGCAACGGCTACCTCTTTGAGTAACGTATTGACGTGATCCATCAAGTTATTAATGCCCGTGCCGTGTTCTGCGGAAACGCGAATGGGCGCCGCAAAGCCTAATTTTGGCCAGTCCTCGATCGTGCCGTCGAAGTTGAGGTCCATTTTATTCGCCACGAGCAGGATTTTTTTGTTACTTTTGCGTAAAAAATCGGCGATTTCGAGATCAATAAACGTGCACCCTTCGCGCCCATCGATGACGAAAAGAACGACGTCCGCCAAGTTGATTACGGACCTAACTTGCTCCTGAACGGCCTCAGCAATCACCGTTGGCGTGTTTTGCAAATGCCCGAAAATTCCCCCCGTGTCTACGAGGGAAAAGCGATTGTCCACCGTTGCAAAAATGCAATCTCGCGTGATGCCCGCTTCATCGTGGACGATGGCAATGCGATTGCCGACAAGCCTATTGAATAGGCGACTTTTGCCGACGTTTGGCCGGCCGATAATAATGACGTTAGGTAAAGACATCGCACTCAAAATTAGGAAAAAATTACTGGGTCTCGGGAAGCAAACAGGGATTGTGCGCAAACTGAACCATGTGATCTACGTTGAGGGAATAATCGATGCCGTCAATCTGAAACCCAAAAAGATTCAAAAAGTCACGCTGATAGGACGCAAAATCCGTTTTTTGGGAAAGATTTTCCGTCGACAATGTTCGCCAAGCGCTTTTGACAGCTTCTTGAACATCCGCGCGCATTTCCTTGTCGTCCAATCGGATCCGACGCTTTTCGTCCAAAAACAGGGTAGGGGAGTACAGGAAATCAGCAAATAGCCGTTGTGCCTGCTCGATGCAGCCCTCGTGGAGATGCTTTTCCTTCATGATCTTAAATAACAGCGAAATGTAGAGCGGCACCACCGGAATCGCAGAACTTGCTTGCGTCACAACGGCTTTGTTCACCGAAATAAACGCCTGCCCACCGTGTTTGTTCGAAAGCCATTGATGCATTTCATTCGCGGTTTTTTCAAGATGTTCCTTCGCCTTCCCGATCGTTCCGTGGAGATAAATCGGCCAAGTCAGCTCAGGTCCGATGTAAGAATAGGCAACAGAACGACATCCATGGGCAATCAGGTGGGCATCCTCCAATGCTTGCATCCACAAATTCCAGTCGTCGCCTCCCATCACCTTCACCGTGGCGGCGATTTCTTCGGGCGTTGCTGGATCGATCTTAATGTCCTGAATGAGCTTTTTGTCCGTATCGATTGTCTTGCCCACGAATGGCTTATCGATCGGTTTGAGGATGGATTTGTAAATTTCGCCCGTTACGGGATCTTGTCGACGTGGGGATGCCAGGCTGTAAATCACTAAGTCGATCGGCCCCCCCATCTCTTTTTTGATCATTTCGATCGCTTTCTGCTTAACGGCGGTTGAAAACGCGTCTCCGTTGATGCTTTTGGCGTAAATGCCTTTCTGCGAAGCTCTTTTTTCCAACGCCGCTGAATTATACCATCCCGCAGAGGCTGGCTTATCGTCCTGCGGAGGACGTTCGAAGAAAACACCCAATGTCTTTGCCCCGCAACCAAATGCAGCCATAATTCTGCTAGATAACCCATATCCCGTCGAGGCACCGATAACCAAAACGTTCTTCGGAGGATCCTTCAACTCCGCGTGTTTTCCCTCCACAAACGCAATCTGTTCCCCCACGTGCGCTGCACACCCGCCCGGATGCGACGTTACGCAAACAAACCCTCGAATCTTCGGTTGGATAATCATAAAGACGAAAGGTAGGGGAGTTTGCAGGAATGTTCAAGTAAAAACGCCGTGAAAACCATTTTTTACAAAAATTGGTTTTCACGGACCCTTTCCAAAAAAATCTTTATTCGGAAGGCAATCTATGGCACAAAGTTCCATAAATTGCCTTCCGATATGCTTTTCTTTTGAAGGTTCGGAAACTTCTTCTTTTCTTCTGAAAAGAAAAGTTTCCGAAAATAACATTCCCACCCTATTCCTCAGTCTAGCTTAAAGCAAATCTGGCGCCGCAGTCTCAGAATGCAGCTGAGGTTAAGGAGGACTAGGAGGCCGCTTGAGAGGCTCATGATGAGGAGGACGCGGGTTTGGTCAAAGTGGGCGAAGAACCAGAGGCTGGCGATGGCGTAAGCGATGTAGACGTGGTAGCCCCATTTTGGATGGAGGAATCGGGCGGATTTGGCGCCTGTGGCGAGGTAGGCCTGGACCGTTTTGAAGCCTGCAAGGAAAATGATGATGGCCATCAGCACTTTAGAATAGGGGAAATACATGCCGACTGCCGTGATGATGTAGTCGGAAGCGCGCGTGATGGTGGGGTCTTTCCAGAGCCCCGTGAGGAGGACGACCAAGATGCTGAGCGTGCAAATGCAAGCGTTGAGAAGCGTTGCCAGAATCGCGACGCGTGCCTGATGATTGGGGTTTTGTACGCGACTCTCGCTGTTAATGAAGGAATCAAATCCGATGGCAATATCCGCCGTGTAAACCGCCTTTGCTGTCCCCTGATAGGCGGCGATCAGGCACGTGCTGCCCAAAAATCCCCCAATGGGAGCGTGCCCCATGAACGCCGATTTCAGGACCGTTCCGAGAATGCTGGGCAGGTGTCCGATGTTCGCGAAAACGATGCGCAGGCAAACGAAGAGGTACACACTAATGAAAATGGGCATCAAAAAGGAACAAATGTTGGCGAGTCTTCGAATGCCTCCCAGTGCTACATAAAACGTCAGGCAAAGCATCCCGATGATGAGCCATTCGCGATGCAGAATCGGCATGGCCTCCTTGAACGTATCGATGATGACCGTAAATTGGTAGATCTCAACGCCGTAGATGCACAGCAGAATGTAGCCGAAATTCATCAGAAACGCCGCTAAGTACTTGTTTTTGAACGCCTTAGGAAATGCAAACATGATGGCGCCATCGTACCCGCCGTTTGGACTGCGCACGCGGTACTTCATCCCCAGATAAATCTCCGAGTATTTGATTAAACTCCCCACCATCGATACCACCCAGAACCAAAACAGCGCTCCAGGCCCCCCAATGATCACTGCCGCGACGATCGCCACGATGTTCCCAATCCCCATCATGCCCCCAGCCGATGCGAAAAACAGACGCAGAGGCGACAGTCCCGGCTGCTCATTCGTCGTCTCACGATACATCTTCTTAATCGTTGATGGTAAATGCTTAAGCACCCGGAATTGAAAAAATTTCGTCTTTATGCTAAAGTAGATCCCAGCCGCCAGAATCAAAAAAACCCCCACGTACTGCCAATAAAAGCTTTCCAAAACCGCAATTATCCTAAATAAATAATCCATCGTATAAAACAAAAGATAGCTTTTTATGCGTGATGTCAAGATTCCGGGGAACCCCCTTTTTTATAAAAAAGCGGGTTCCCCGGACCCCTCCGCCAAAAAATTTTTATTCGGAAGGCATTTTTTGGCACTCCGTGCCATAAAAATGCCTTCCGATGCCGCTTTTCTTTTGAAGGTTCGGAAACTTTTTCTGTTCTGGAACAGAAAAGTTTCCGAAATTAAAACAACAACTTATGCATTCCAACGTCATTATACTTACTGGAAATATCGGATCCGGCAAATCCACAGTACTGGGGATTTGTGAGCGGTTGGGGTACGGGACGGTATCGACGGATGAGATTTGTCATGAGGTTTTGAGGGAGGATTTGGAGGTTAGGGAGGCTTTACTGAGGCGTTGGGGGAGAGGAATTTTGGATGGGAAAGGCGGGGTGGATCGGAGGGAGATTGGGCGGATTGTTTTTGGGGATGAAGGGGAGTTAATTTGGCTTGAGGATCTTTTGCATCCAAAAATTATCGAAATTAGAGAAAAAAGGATTGCAAAAAGCGCGGCGTTTCCTTTAATTGTAGAAATTCCCTTATTCTTTGAAAAAAATGCGTGTGGGAAATTTAAGGCTGTTGCTTGTGTGATTGCTGATCCGTTTATTCGGTTGCAGCGTACTTTGCAACGGGGGTTTTCTAAGGAACAATTTCTGTTTATCTCCAAACGCCAAAAGACCGCTTCCGAACATATTGCGTTGTCCCAGTTTGTTTTGCTTAATAATGGGTCGATAGAGTGTCTCGAAAAGCAGGTTCAGCATTTGTTAATTTAACTGATAAATAATCAATCATAGCTCATTTTTATGGCAGATTTTGAAGATGATATTTCTTGCGAACCTAGCAAGATTGTAGTCAAAAAGGCGCGCAGAGGGCGTCCAAAAAATATTTCTAAGCAGGAAGATGTACACATTAGCCCGCCTGAAGCGGTGGTGTCGTCTTCGTCGATTCATTTCGAAACGGTTGCTCCCCAGCGCGTCCAGGCATCCCTATGGGAACCACGTCGCGATCGAGTGGTGGTCTCGGCAACACAGCAGCAGCCCTCTTACGATGAGTCGCCGCCGCAGAGAGATGAGGAAACATTTCCCCAAAGGACCCAACGGAACGGGGATTATAGGCATAGGCGTGTTCAGCCAAGTGGTTCGTTCGAGCGGTCTTCTGTTCGTACTGAGGAAGCTTTGCCAGTGGCGCCCAGCGAATCTGGTGATTATGTTGCTCACAGGCAAGAGGTTCCACAATTTCGCAACTACCAAGCGCGTCAAAATCAGCGAGAAAATGGTCATTTTGACCGCAAACCCTTTGTAAGGAACAGGGGTCGTGAGAATGGTCAGGCATTCAACAATAACCGCAATAACCAGAACAATAACAGGGGGCAGCGTCCACAGCGATACCCAATGGCACCTCAAGCGGTTCCTGAGAATAATCAGCAGTCGTATCAGCCACAACAATCCCATCAGCCTAGGCAAAATGCGGCATTTCAACCGAATCGCCGTCAGAATCCCCAAAGGCAGTCCATTCATTTTAGCAACTTGCTGAATTGGAACGTGATTCGCAATCAGGAGGCGCTCGAGAATTTCACAAGGGAATTGGTGGATCAAAACATTCCGGCCATTTTCTTTAACGATTTTTACAAACTGCCGCTGTTGGAATTGGTAGAAAAGTTGAAGCAGATGGGGTTCAGCAATCTCGGCATGCACAGGCGATTTTTGCTGAAAAGTTTGTTCCAATTCGCGCTGGAGAGGAGGATTCCCCTTCATGCCGAGGGTGTCTTAGATTCCTTCGAGGGAGAGGATATTTTGGTATTTGCCCATGATAACTACCAAATAAAGGAGTTTTCCGTCTTCATTCCAAAAATTTTGGCTCAGGCATGCAATTTGAGGAAGGGTGACAAGATTAAGGCGCTCATTCACCTTCCCGTCGAAGGAGATAGTTGCCCGTGCGCGCTGTCGATCCTTTCCGTGATGGATGGCGATCCGAAGCAGAATGTCAATGCGCCGAAATTCAGCGATTTGATCCCTTATTACCCCTTGCAACGCATCTTGTTAGAGCACAACCATGCGCAAGACGCGAATCAATGGGACAATCTTTCCATGCGAGTGGTCGATTTGCTCGCGCCCATCGGTTTGGGACAACGGGGACTCATCGTCGCCCCACCGCGCACTGGGAAAACCATTCTGCTGCAGAACATTGCCCACTCGATTGCTTGCAACAGTCCGGAGGCGCACCTGATCGTTCTTCTCATTGACGAACGTCCAGAAGAAGTCACGGATTTCAAACGCAAAATAACGTCCGCGGAGATCATCAGTTCAACCTTCGACGAGCCTGCCGAGCATCACGTTCACGCTGCCGAAGTTGTCATCGAAAAAGCCCGTAGGATGGTCGAAATGGGCCAGCATGTCGTCATTTTACTCGATTCCATCACACGTCTGTCAAGAGCTTACAACGCGATGATGCCAAACTCCGGGAAAATCCTCTCAGGCGGCATAGAATCCACTGCGCTGCAAGGACCTAAGCGCTTTTTCGGTTCCGCTAGAAACATCGAAGGCGGTGGCAGCTTAACGATTCTAGCAACCGCTCTCATCGATACCGGAAGTAAGATGGATGACGTTATCTTCGAAGAATTTAAGGGCACTGGCAACATGGAGCTGCACCTCGACCGCGAACTCGCCGATAAACGCATTTTCCCCTCCATCGACTGCGGAAAAAGCGGCACGCGCAAAGAAGAACTCATCTACCATCCCGAGGAAATGAACAAAATCTACTCCCTCCGACGTGCCATCCACAGCAGTACCCAACGCAACGAGGCCATGGAACTCATTATCCAACGCCTCAAGAAAACGAAAACCAACGCGGAGTTTTTAATGGGAATAAATCGTTAAGGATGCCGGAGAGGGTGTTTTTTGCAAAAAGCACCCTCTCCGGACCTCCCCCTTAAAAACTCTTAATTCGAAAGGCATTTTTGCTTGCAGCAAAAATGCCTTTCGATATAGCTTTTCTTTGGAGGGTTCGGGAACCTTTCTGTTCCTTGAACAGAAAGGTTCCCGAAAAAAACTACCATCTACTTCTTCCCACCTACCCACCCTATGAAACGATTTTTTATAACGACGGCGATTGATTACGCGAACGGGAAGCCGCACATTGGGCATGCGTACGAGAAGGTTTTAGCGGACGTGATGGCGCGGGCGGAGAGGTTGAGGGGTAGGGAGGTTCATTTTTTGACGGGGCTGGATGAGCATGGGCAGAAGGTGCAGCAAAGTGCGTTGAAGGAAGGGGTTGACCCGCAGGTTTTTTGTGACGAGTGCGCGAAGGAATTCAAAAATTTGTGTTCGGTATTTTCGATAACGAACGACGATTTCATCCGGACGACGGAGCCGAGGCATAAGACGGTTGTGTCGTCGATTCTGCAAACGCTGTTTGATAAAGGGGACATTTATCAGGGGACGTACACGGGATTTTACAGCACGCGCCAGGAGCAGTTTTTGCAGGAAAAGGACCGAATTGATGGCAAATGGCCGGAAATTTTCGGGGAAGTGAAGGAAATTACGGAGAAAAACTACTTTTTCAGGCTTGGGAAGTATCAGACGTGGCTGATGGAATTTTTTAGGGAGCATCCGCAGTGGATTTTCCCGGAATTTCGAATGAAGCAGGTGATAGAATTTTTAAAGGAACCTTTGAATGACCTGTGCATTTCGCGACCAAAGGAGCGGCTCTCGTGGGGGATTTCGTTACCGTTCGATGGGGATTACGTGACATACGTCTGGTTCGATGCGCTGATCAACTACATCTCGGCGGTTCACTTTGGGAGCCAAGCCTTTAGCGACTACTGGCCAGCGGATTTTCATGTCATCGGCAAGGACATTTTGGTCCCCGCGCATGCCATTTACTGGCCGATTATGCTGCATGCACTCGGTATTGCGTTGCCAAAACGGCTGCTCGTGCACGGTTGGTGGCTGAGGGACGGTGATAAAATGTCGAAAAGCCTTGGAAATGCGCTGGATCCCGTCGCGATTGCGCAACAATTTGGTAGCGATGCCTTTCGGTACTTCGTTATGCGCGAGATGTCCGTTGGGCAAGATGGAAATTTTTCAGTAGAGCTTCTCAACAATCGCTACAAGAATGACTTAGGTAACGATCTCGGCAATCTTGTCAATCGTCTATCCAACATGGTTACGCGCTACGCAAATGGCCGTATTCCAGAAGCAAAAGTCGTTGAAGACAAAGAGGTTGCGCTCCGTTCACTGTGGGAAAAAACGCACCAAAGCGTTCTCGAGGCCTTTGACCAATTGCACTTTCACGTTGCCCTAGAACGCATTTTTCACTTTATCAGCGCCATCAATCGCTACACCGAAGAACGCGCCCCCTGGAAACTCGCCAAGTCCAGCGATCCATCGGATCTCCTTCTCCTGCAAACAACTCTCGCCCACATGGCTGAAGGAATCCGTCTCGCCAGCCTCCTCCTGCAACCCGTTTTGCCCACCTCCACAGCAAACATCCTCCAATCCCTCAACGTCACCGACAACTCCTGGAACCCCAACAACCTCCTCTGGTCTTCCTCCCTCGTCAATAAAACGTTAAAATCGATTGCTATCCTGTTCCCCAAGATCGAGTTAGCGTAGGGGGGAAGATAATTATTTCGGAAAACTTTCTTTTCAGAAGAAAAGAAAAGTTTTCCGAACCTTTCAAAGAAAAGTCATATCGGCAGGCATTTTTTGGCACTTCGTGCTGAAAAAATGCCTTCCGAAGGTGCAGAAAAACCCCAAATCCTGCCGCGAGAGCGTCGATTTTGAGATGATAGGGACGGCTACGCGAGGTCGCGATTGCGGAGCGTACTGTAGTACGTGAGCAATTCGCGATCCGAAGCGTAACGGAACCCTAGCGCTCAAAAGCGACGCTCTCCCGGCAGGATTTGCCAGGCTTTTGCGGTCAGGATACGTCCCTGCGGGGTACGTTGGAGGTAGCCTTCTTGGATGAGGTAGGGTTCATGGACTTCCTCGAGGGTGTGGCTCTCTTCGCCGACAGCGACGGCGATGGAGTTGAGTCCGACAGGGCCTCCTTTGTAATTTTCGGCGATGATGCGGAGGATTTGTTTGTCCATTTCGTCGAGTCCATTGGCGTCGATTTCGAGGAGTTCTAGGGCGCGAGCGGCCATTTCCTGCGTGATGATGCCATTGCCGCGTTGTTGCGCGTAATCGCGGACAAAGTAGATGAGATTGTTGGCGATACGGGGGGTTCCGCGCGCGCGACTGGCGATTTCCTTGGTTCCGTCGGGCTCAATAGCGATTTTCAGGAGGCCGCACGTGCGATCAATAATTTTGCTGAGGTCTTCTTTATCGTAGTAATGTAGGCGCGTTTGCAGCGTGAAACGACTGCGTAAAGGAGCACTGAGGAGTCCCGTCCGTGTTGTGGCGCCGATGAGGGTGAATTTCGGGATGTTGAGCCGTATGCTGCGTGCGTTGGGGCCCTGATCGATCATGATGTCGATGCGAAAGTCCTCCATTGCGGAATACAAATACTCCTCGACGGTTTTTGGAATCCGATGAATTTCGTCGATAAAGAGAATATCGTTCGCCTGCAAATTCGTCAGCAAACCAGCCAAATCTCCCGCTTTTTCAATCACCGGCCCAGAAGAAATCCGCACCTTCGCCCCCATCTCGTTCCCCAAGATGAACGCCAGGGTCGTTTTCCCCAACCCCGGGGGCCCACTCATCAAAATGTGATTGAGAGATTCCCCGCGGTTTCGTGCTGCCCCAACCATCACCTGCAACCGCTCAATTGTCTTTCTCTGCCCAGTAAAATCATTGAATAACAACGGCCTCAATGCCGCGTCCGCTTGCTCGTTCGGAACGTTAAAGGTCTGTATCGTGTGCGTTGAAGATTCCATAATGGTAAAAAGTTAAGCCAAAATTGGTTTTTTTCATAGGAAAATATTCTGGAGGGGGTGTTTTTTGCAAAAAGCACCCCCTCCGGACCTCTCCCTTAAAAACTCTTAATTCGGAAGGCATTTGTATGCTTGAGGATAAGCGCTTCAAGTTTAAGATGACGAGCAGGAGCGCGAAAACTTTAATCCCTGAGCGTACAAACGTACGTGATGGGGTTAAAATTTTCGCGCAACGAACTCGCCGCTTAAAATCGAAGCGCTTATCCTCAAGCGACGGATTTAATGATTTGGCGTTCGGTTATGCTAATGGGCATAACTTCCGCAAGGTCTGGGGTAAGCGCGATGTGGCGCCATTTTCCTTTGCGGTAGCGGAACCAGCAGAAGAGGCTGCTCATAGTCATGTCGAGGACCATGAGTTTCCAGCAAAGGGAGGGACAGGATTTGAGTAAGCAGATGCAAATAAAAGCGGGGAGTGTTTGGAAAATCCATGAGCTTGCCATGTTCATCCACATGAGGAATTTCGTGTCACCGGAGGCGTTGAGGACGTCGAACAAATTCCAGCAAACGCCGTCGAAGAAGCAGTAGGCCCACATCCAGCGCATGGCCATGCGACCGATCTCGATGAATTCGGTATGAGAGAGGCCAGTCGTATTTTTTTCCATGAAGAGGGAAATGGTGAGATCCGAGAAAATGACCATCGGGATGGCGAGGATGATGGCGAAAATAACGTGCAATTTGAATGCAAAAAAGAGGACCTTCGGGATGCCGTTGTAATTGCGATTGCCAATGAGGTTGGAGGCAAAAACGCAGACAGCTTTCCCAATGCCTTCAGGGATAAAGCACACCAAATAATAGACGGATTGCGCGATCGTAAGTGCCGTGATATAAGCGGGTTCGACGCGGGAAACGATGAGGGCAAAAATCGTTGCAGCAACGGATGTGCTTAGGTGAGATACGGATACAGGCCAACCCATCTTGATGCATTCGAGGAATGTCTTTTTGTGAAATGCAAAGCGATTTGTGCCGTACTTTTTCCTGTTACGCGCCGATAGAAAGAAAGCGAACAGCAATAACGCTTGAAAGATTTGCGAAATTCCCGTCGCAATGGCGGCTCCGTTGGTTCCAAAGCTCGGAATGAGTCCCTTAACGCCGAAAACGAGAACGATGTTAAGGACGATATTCAGGACAATTCCCAGCAATATCGTAAGCGTGACGAATTTCGTACGTCCCCGGACAATGAAGAAGTCCGAGAGCGGTCCGACGACGATAAAGGCTGGGCCGAAAAGCATCGCCCACTTGAAATAAGGGACACCGACCTCATGGAAAACGTTGGGGATGAGATACTTGCCGCCGAAAATTCCAATGGGATAGAAAATGAAAGCCGTCATTAACGAAAACCAAATCATTTGCCAAACAATTCTCCCAATATCCGAGTATTGTCGCGCGCCATTGTATTGGCCTACAAAGATTTCCGTAACGGAAGCAAGCGCGTAAAGAGCGAATTGGAAGCTCCAAAAGATGGAAAATGCAGCAGCAGCCGCATTCATGGCTCCCGAAGAGAAGTGGGATAAAATCAGGCGATCCGTAAACATCATGACGGAAACCGACATGGAGTTAAGCATCAACGGGTACGCGATGCGCCAAATTTCTTTTACATTTCCCGATACAAACAAACTAGATCGTCTAGGTCGACTGTCGTATTCTAGGGTTTCAGAACTCATAAGCAATTTTTTCGTAAATCATTAAAGACAATTACCATAGAAAAAACCTCTCAATGAGAGATCATTCCTATAACAAAACGAAAAAACTAAATTCTAGCGGACGGAACGAAAAGGGCCACTGGGGCAATTAAACAAGGAGCAATAAAATGTGTATGCATAAAGCAGGTATCTAAACATTAATAGAATACCACATTTTTCTTTTTGCAAATACAAAATAAGAATTTTTTTTATAATTTCGGAAACTTTTCTGTTCCGGAACAGAAAAGTTTCCGAACCTTCAAAAGAAAAGCGGCATCGGAAGGCATTTTTCTGGCACATAGTGCCGGAAAAATGCCTTCCGAATAAGAGTTTTTTCAGGGGGAGGTCCGGAGGGGGGGCTTTTTGCAAAAAACACGCCCTCCAGAAGCCAAACTCCAACCCCCTTCCCTACACCGACGGTTGGGTGGGGAAGTTGATTTCCTGTTGGGTATCGTCTTTCTCGTTGGTCGCGTTGGCGATGGGAGACGTGATGGTGCCGTTTTTCAGGACTTCGTGGACGTGCTTGCCCTCAACCGTTTCGTATTTCAGTAAAGCTTGGGCCAGAACGTCCATTTCTTTGATCTTACCCTCCAAAATTCCGCGTGCTCGTTGGTATTCCTGTTGAACGATTCTGCTGACTTCGGCATCAATTTTCTCGGCTGTTTCTTCGCTATAATCTTGCTTGCGAGTGATTTCTTTGCCGAGGAAAACGTGATCATGATTTTCGCCAAAAGAGACCATGCCGAGGGCGCTCATTCCCCAATCGCAAACCATTTTTCTGGCGATTTTTGTGGCCATTTTGATGTCCCCAGAAGCCCCCGTCGTCAGCTCATGGAACGTGAGTTCTTCGGCAATACGGCCGGCCATTGCGCAACAAATTTGGTTGAGCAGATGCTTTTGCGATTGGTTCAAAATGTCTTTGGAGGGCAAAAACATCGTGCTGCCAAGGCTTTGCCCGCGGGGGATGATCGTGACCTTATGGATCGGCAACAAACCGTCATCAATGATGGCCTGCACGATTGCGTGTCCAGACTCGTGGTAAGCGGTCACCTTTTTGTCCGCGTCGTCCATGAGTTTTTTGCGCTCGCGGCCGAAGGAAATTTTGTCCCTCGCCTCATCAATGTCTGCCGACGCGACCTGCATTTTGTCGAATCTGGCAGCGATTAAAGCCGCTTCGTTGAGTAAATTCTCCAAATCCGCTCCGGAATAGCCAGACGTGTTACGCGCAACGATCTTCAAATCAACGAGTTCGCTGAGTTTGATTTTCTTCGCGTGAACTTTGAGAATGTCTTCGCGGCCCGCAAGATCTGGTAAATCCAGAACAACTTGACGGTCAAAGCGCCCAGGACGCAGCAGAGCGGAGTCCAAAACGTCTGGCCGATTCGTCGCCGCGATGATGATGACACCCTCGTGCGAATCGAACCCATCCATTTCTACCAGAAGGGAATTCAGCGTCTGTTCGCGCTCGTCGTTACCTCCCCCGAGGCCAGCTCCACGCTGGCGACCCACCGCGTCAATTTCGTCGATAAAAATCAGACAGGGGGCGCTCTTTTTCGCCTGCTCAAACATGTCCCGCACGCGCGCTGCACCGACGCCGACAAACATTTCCACAAAATCCGATCCGCTGATGTTGAAAAACGGTACATCCGCTTCTCCTGCAATCGCTTTTGCTAAAAGAGTTTTTCCAGTCCCGGGAGGCCCGATCAGCAAGCAGCCTTTGGGAATGCGTCCACCAATCCGCTCGAATTTCTTCGGATCTTTCAGGAAATCAACGATTTCGCGCACATCTTGCTTCGCCTCATCGCACCCGGCAACTTCGTTAAAGGTGATTTTCCGTTGATCCTCTTGAAGCAATTTTGCCCGACTTCTGCCAAAACTCATCGCGCCTTTCCCGGCCATACGGATTTGTCGGATGAATAAAAAGTAAAGAAAGAGGATGATGAATACAAACGGCAACGTATTCATTAAGAAGCTCTTCCATGCTGTGCTTGCGGGTTTTTCCTTGAAAACGATGCCATTGTTGCCGTCCACAAGCGCCGTGAATCGTGATTCCGTTAGCCGACCATTCGACTCAAATGCTAGCAGGTAACCCTTTGCAGGAGAAGATAAAAACGATGTTGGCTTCTTTTGATCAACCTTGATCGGTTGGGCGAAAGGGCGCAGAAATTCCAATTCGTCGACAGCAGATTTTTTCAGAAAGCCTTTGATGGTGTACCAATCACCTCCACCGATCGGATCTGATTGAATTTCAGCAGCTTTGATCATGTTTTTGCTAGCCGCTTCCAAAATCTGGTGAATGCTCAACTGGATCGTTTTCGAGGGCTCTGCTGTAAAAATATTGAGCGCCCAAATGCCGACGATGAGAAGGCCCCAAATCGCAAATGTTTTCATCTGGAACTGACCGCTTCCGCTTTCTTGACGCTTTTTTGGCAATTGTTTCTGAATCATGATGATTTTCTAAAAGACCTTTTTAATAACAATAGATCAAGATTAGACCATTTTTTGTGAACGCGTCCACCTTAAAATCATCCGCCGGTGGAATTCCTGGGCACCAAAGCAGCCAATGGGACGCCCACACAATCGGCAATCGATGACGTTCCTGCTGTGGAATTTTGCAATCAACAAAGCAGTCCTGTAGTTTCTTGGAGCCCTTGAGCCCCAACGGCTTATAACAATCTCCGTTTTGCCATTGCTTAACCAAAAGTCCTTCTTTTGGCAGTTTTTCGGCGTCCAAAAATACCCTCTTTTTTGGCGAAATTTCTCCCGCAAAAAGACTTTTTTTTGTCGATTCATCGAGCGGTTGTAGGCGAGCCGAAAGCGTTTTTCCGTCGGGATAAATGAGCTGGGCATGCGGTTGCAAGGGATAATTTGGCCAGATCGGACGGATAACTTTCGCCTCCATAGACAGCACGTGGGATGCCGTTTTTAAGTAGAAATCAGCGTTGCAGGCCAATTGCTGGGACGTCCCTTTCATCAAAGCATCCAAGAGCGCCTCCATCACCTGTGCGCTCGGAAACGGAAGGCCTTTTTGGGGACTGAGCCACTCGCTAACCGCTCTGCGGAGAAGCGCTTTTGGCTTGCCGATCAAGCACGTGCAGTCCAAAGTCGAGTGATCGAAAAAATCACTGGGGATCAACATTTTAAGGAAATCATTGATGGCCGCATTGTCTTCTTCCAGCAATTCCCTTGAGCGAGCAGCGTTTTCGACGAGATCAAAAGCGGTTCCTTTTTGGAACTCAGGAATGATGCGGTTACGTAGGAGATTTCTCAGGTGATTGCTTTTTTGATTGGAGGCATCTTCGCGCCAGGGGATGTTGAGGTCTCGCAAAATGCTGCAAATGTTTCCCTTGGAAAGCGTTAGCAGGGGCCTCAAATGAGTAAACGTTGCCCCATCTCGACGAATGTGCGTAATTGGGTGGGGGGCGCAGAGGCCTTCGATTCCGCTTCCGCGAGCCAAACGCATCAGCATGGTTTCCAAAATGTCGTTTTTCTGATGCCCAAGAAACAAGCACGTGCTTCCCAATTCCCTTAACGTTTCGTAAAAGAAACTGTAACGCGCTTCCCTTAGGTTGCCTTCTGTCGGTTTAACTCCTTCCGGCAGAATGAGTTGCTGAGAGATCAATGGAATTCCCAACTTTTCGCAAAATTCCCGTACAAATCGCTCGTCTTCATCGGACTCCTCACCGCGCAGTTTGTGGTTGAAATGCAAGACGTTAAGGTGTCTCCGCCGTTCAGGAAAATGTGCCCACAAATAACACACCAAAAAAATCGAGTCCGTACCCCCAGAACACCCTACGCACCAACGCTTTCCAGCCCCTTCTGACAACATCCATCCCAATACAGCAGGATGTATGCAGCCGATGTTAGTTTGTTGACTGAAAGATTCGATGGGCATGATGGCGTGGAGTACAATAGAAGACTATCGCGGAAAACTTTCTTTTCAACGAAAAGAAGAGTTTTCCGAGCCTTTCAAAGAAAAGCGGTATCGGAAGGCATTTTTCTGGCACTAAGTGCCAGAAAAATGCCTTCCTTGTTGACGCTTGCATTCTTGATCAAAACACTCTAATGATACACCCCATCATGAAAACACTGCAATGGCTCACTGCACGCTCTTTGACTGGAGTTCTCTTCATTGGTTGCAACATTTTGCAAGCAATCGTGGTCGTTTACCCGCCACAATCTTCGACAAGCAATCAAAATTCAATAGAAAAAAATGAATTTTCAATCGAAGACAAAGGGTTGATCAAAGACGCCCTGGAAAATTTTACATGGCCGCGAGCTGCAATGTTTAGGCGCAAAGACAGGCAACAAGTGGAACAAAATATCAAGAAATATTCAGATCTGCTGTCAAATACAGCTTTTGCAGAATCGAAATTTATCCAAAAGTTATTGAACGAACAAAAAGTTAATGCCGTTGTTACAGAGGTTCCGAATGTCATTTGGGATTTGTTTTACATCAACTTGTATCTGTCGGATGCAGAGTTCAGAAAATTGGGTTATTGGTCTCGCTACTTTAAAACCTCAAGCGAACTGGGCAAGTTGATCGCGGCTGTAGACACATCGAACAAGCAAATTGTATCGGGGGTTTACACGAAGATTTTAGGCGATTTGCTGAAAAAATTTCAAAATATGAATGATAAAACAGCCGAATTTCTCAACAAAGAGTACGCATTACTCGAAAACGGGAACTGCATTTTAAGTCTCATTCTCGCAGAAGACATCGAATCACTTTTTCACAATCAGGCTTGCTTTTACCGCGCAACTGATGGAGTTAAGCTACAGTTTTCTAGCGAAGATTTACAGTCTAATATCACTCATTGCAAAAACTTGGATACCGACTCCTTGGAGTGCATGGATTACCAAGACTACTTAAAGGAAAAGAATGAACGTTTTGAGCGTCTATACAAAAAATTCAATAAAAATGTATTTTTCCACAACTTTTGCAAGACATACTTCACTTCAAAGGATGCATGGGCATTTAGATCCGATGAAGACGCTTTTAAATGGGGAAAGGCGTTTCTTAATGAGGCGAATGCAAAAAAAACATTTCTGTTGGCTAAACTAGATAAGGAAGGACTTTCGGCAGCGGATCTCAAAACGTTGCATGAAATCAATGCTGTTTTAAGTGATGATGCCCTTGCTGCCTTTGAAGAGGTGATCCCCAAAGGGGGGCGGACAAGCTACACTGGGTTGATGACAGCTACCAAAGCATATGCGCTCGACGCCCCTCTAAACTTGTCAGGTTTGCGCGTATTTCAGCAATTGACGAAGCTTGGAACTCAAAACGTAAAAGACTTGTCATACGCACTCACTTTTTTGGGAGGCTATATTCGTTCGGAATCATCTTGTAGTTACAAATATTTTAAGAACTCTTTTAGTGCCAAATATTCTAACAGATGTTTGAGTGCCAACATAGTCTATGCGGTATTTGTTGATAAAAAATGGGCCTACACACGGGGTGTTTATTTAATCCATTTGCCGAAAGAAATCATCGGTTCAGATGTTGATTATGAAGGTGGATGTTTCCATCCGCATGTTCACATGCGCGATAAAAATGATAAATACTATTATCTTTACGCTGCTTCTAACATGCTTTCCTTTGTCGCAAACCCAAACTTCGAAATTACTCCCAACTCTTTGATTGCCAAGAAATGTCCCGAGTTAAGCCCAGAAGAGCGCTGCAGATGTGCATTTGGCTTAGAGGTTGCTGCTTGGCTGGCGCATCACTCAAAAGTGTTGGCTTACAAACAGGTTCCATTAACGGAGACCAATAAAAATAAAAAAGAGTTCGCTGAAATTGTTGCTGACGCTGAGCAACTTGTGCCTAATCAGAAAATCCTCTACGAATTGCTTTATACTGTCGTGCGAAAGCCATCTTTGCCGCAGGATTTGAAGACTATTCACCTCAAGAAGGTCATCAAGCCTAATAAAGAAAGCGAAATAGAGATCAAAAAGTAAACACTATTTTAAGCTCTTGCGACCATCCACCTTAGAAATGAAGAGTTTTTAGGGGAAATCTCGACCAAGAAGGCGTTTAGTTTAAGATGACGAGCAGGCGCGAAAGAAATTTAACCCCCGAGCGTACTGACGTACGTGACGGGGTTAAATTTTTTTCGCAACGAACTCGCCGCTTAAACTAAATGCCTTTTTGGTCGGGCCAGTGAGATTCGAACTCACGACCTCTTACACCCCATGCAAGCGCGCTACCAGACTACGCCATGGCCCGACTGTTGAATCATGATGTTGGAGACGAATTGCGCGTGGGTCAAATCTATTTTTCAGCAAGTGTTGGCAAGACACCGAAAATTGAGTACTTTCTGTGCAATTAAGGCGTCTCAGTGTCGTTGCTATTCTTTGATCTCAATTCCAGCTTCTTTTAGTCGCTTGATGCTTTCTTTGTCGTCTATTCCCGAACAACGTACACGAATGTGCTTTAGTTTTGTGCATTTTACCAGCATTTTCACTGCTTCTTTCGTTACTTTCTTACATCTCTCGATACTTAGGTATTCTATTTGATTTTTTCCCGCAAGTGCTGCAATGACTGTATTGTCTACTTTATTACAATCATCCAACGTGAGCCTAGTGATGGGGCAATTTTTAATCACCTCGATAATGCCTTCGTTGGAAACTGGGCAGCACTCTTTCAGGTCGAGATCGTTTAAAGATCCGCACCCAGCAAGAGCCAAGAGGCTTTTATTGGTGACTCCGTCACAGTCATCAAGATCAAGGTGTTTCACATTTTTGCCATACGTTCCAATATCGATGACAGCTTGTTCACTCAAGTCGATATCCCCGAAGCTGAGCATGGAGATATTTGGGCAATTCTTCACCAATGCCGAAACGCCCTCACCTTCGATTCCATAGCAAAAACTTGCCATGACTGTTTTTAGGGACATCCGTTCTGATAACGCGATGAGACTTTTGTCTGTCACTGTCATATGGCTGTAACCTAGATCTATCCGTTCCAGTTCTTTGCAACTGTTTGCTATCTCAGTGATACCCTTGTCAGTCAATGCAGTCTTGAATGCTACGAAATTTTTTAAGTTTTTGCAACCATTGGCTATTATGATGGCAACCTTGTCTGTGATGTTCATATCACGGATGAAAAAAGTATCGAGATTAGGATAAAGATCTACGATGGTTTTAATTACCTGGAGTGTGGTACTACAAGAGTTTATTATGACAGTCATCAAATTTTTACAGTACTTGGCGAATTCATGGATCGTTTCTTTATCCTTCAGTGTGCAGCTCGTTAACTGAATCCTTTTAACTTTTGGGAGTTTTTCAGTATATGCACCCGACACTAATAAGTTTTTGATATCTTTGTCTCTGCAATTTGTCATATAAAAGCATACGCCCTCAAAGGAATGGGATACCTTTGCGTCATTTTTGGACGCTTCTGAAGTGTTTGGTTTTTTATCGTTATTTTGAGACATCGAAGTATAGTTTTCGTCTTTATCATCGAGGATCTCTTCTTTAATCTGACTCTTCATACCGTACGTTGCTGAGCACAATAGGTTGGCGGCAATAACGGCCCCCATGATGATTTGTTTAGATAAGTTCGTTTCCATAGAATGTTGAGTGTGACTTTTGAATGGTCTCTTTTTGCCTAGAATGTGGACTCTTGTCAACTAAAATATGCCTCGCGCCAAAAAATACTCGACGTATCTCAGAATGGGTGCCTGTTTTCTCTGCCTTTCCCTACCTATTTCCCGTTAACCTTGATGTCGGGTCTTTTTTCCCTCAACAGTTTTTCGCCTTTTTCTGTGATTTTTGTGCCTGACAGCCAAATGCTTTTGAGGGTGGAGCACTTCGCGACATCTGGGATAATGTCATCATCGACGTTATAACAGCATCCGAGGTTTAGGGTTTGGAGGTGGGAGCCGTTGTTCAATAGTCCTTTGACTGCTTTGTTTGAGATTTGTAGGCACCTGAGGTCCAGGTTTTCGATCAGTGTGTTTTTAGTGAGATTGATGACTCCGTCATCAGTGAGTTCGTCGCATGCTCCGAGAATGCAATTTTTCATGTTTTTACTATTTGCCGATATCGCCTGTGCGGCTTTATCCGTGATCGGACATCCCCACAGATCCAAGTTTTCGAGTAATGGGATTTTGGAAACCGCAATGGCGGCATCATCATTTGCTTGGGTGCCCTCCAGGTTTAAGGTTTGAATAGATAGGCATTTGTTTGCCATCTCGACGAGACAAGCGTTATCGAGCTTTATACACGACTCCAGGTTTAAATTTTTAACGTTTGCGAGCTTTTCCAGGCCTTTTCCCGTAATTTCAACACAACGATCGAGGTTCATGTTTTCTATCAAAGGGTTCCTTTGTGCCAACATTGAGACGATGTTATCCGTTGTTTGAGCGACCCCGCTCAGATCAACGTTTTTCAAATTCTCGGAACGTTTTGCAAATTCAATTAACACCTTCTCTGTCAACTGGTTACATCCGCTAATATCTAGATTAAACAGTTTGGGTCCGCATTTTTTTGCAAGTTGCAGGATCGTGTTCGGCTTGAATCTGATGCGATTGCGTAGATTCACGGAGGTGAGTGGATTCGACTTAAAGCACTCGATGACCTCTAGGATGGTGTCGTCAGCAAGCTTTGGGCTGCTGTTGCTGAGATCCATGCCTTCCCACGTTTTCAGAACGCTTTCACTCCACCTGACTTCATTCAAGTACTGAACAACCTGCAAGTTAGTAACGTTTTTCCCAGGACTGAAAATTTTGTTGATAACCAACGCATTCTGTTGGTTTGAGAACGTTATGTTCTCGTTTGCCCCGTATGTCGAGCACGTCCCTGCCACTACCGTTACCTTAAGCGCCGCACCTAGCACGCATCTCGCAAAATTGACTTTCCCCATAGATTTTTCCTTAAACGTGATGTTTTTCAGTTTAGAAACCTGGCGCAAAATGCACTAAGTTCTAAGACCAGAAGAACGCCCTTTAGGACTGCCGTCAAGGGAAAATCTTTTTATTTTTTACATGGCGGCGTAGCGATTGCGAGCACTAGAGTTGGTGCTTTCCGGAGAACCATTTTTTTGCAAAAAATAGGTTCTCCAGACCTCTCCAAAAAAAACTCTCAATTCGGAAGGCATTTTTTGTGCGCACTACAGTGCCCACAAAAAATGCCTTCCGATATGACTTTTCTTTGAAAGGTTCGGAAAACGTTTCTTTTCTTCTGAAAAGAAAGTTTTCCGATTCTCTCATATTCTCCCCCTCCTACAACCTTTCCCCTACGGCCTTCCAATTAACAATCTCCCAAATATTTTGGAGGTAGTCGGCGCGGCGGTTTTGGTAGTTGAGGTAGTAGGCGTGCTCCCAGAGGTCGATGACGAGGAGGGGGGCTCCTTGGAGGGGGCAAGTGCCGCGCATGAGGGGGCTGTCGTGGTTGAGAGTGGTGCCGATGGAGAGTGTTTTCTTGTTGGCATCGACGTAGAGCCAGGCCCAACCGCTTCCGACGTGGCTGAGGGCAATCTTTGAGAGTTGTTCCTTAAAATTCTCGAACGAGCCGAAGGAGCTTACGATCGCGGCGAGGAGGTTGTGGGGTGGGGGAGTTTGCTGAGCTTTCGGGGTCAGTAGGGACCAAAACAGGGAGTGGTTGGCATGACCACCGCCATTGTCTCGAACGGCTTGACGGATGGTGGCTGGGAGGTCATTTAAGTGCCCGATGAGGTCCTCGACGGGTTCGTCGGTCTTGATTTGGATTTGGGCGCTTCCGAGGGCCTGGTTAAGCTTGTCGACGTAAGCCTTATGGTGCTTCGAATGGTGGATTTCCATGGTTCTCGCGTCGATATGGGGCTCAAGGGCGTCGTAAGCGAATGGTAGAGAGGGTAATTGATAAGGCATTTTTCAATATTGCAAGCTTTGTAAACGGAAAGCAACCACGAAATGAAAGCCGCCGTTTTGTGAAGAAAATCGAAGAATCCTTGATTCCTTATTGACAACGAAAATACGATGAAGCAAACTGCCAATATAAGAAAATATTAGCTTTTTTTATCGAAGGGATAATGGATGGCTGAGAGTTTTCGCTAGATTATTATCATGAGTAACGAGCTTTTATCAATTCTCGAGTACATGGAGAAAGAGAAGGGGATCAATCGCGTTGAGATGATTGAGTACATTGTGACTGCCATCAAAAACTCTGCGAAGAAGGGAGTCAATGCTGGACAAGAGCTGAAGATTGAAATTAATCCCAAGACGGGTGCCTTGAACGCGTGGTCTCTTTTGAAAGTTGTTGATTCCGTGGTGGATCCAACGATGGAAATCCATATAGAAAAAGCAAGACAGCTCATGGAGCAGCCGAAAATTGGGGATATTTTAGAGCGTGAGATTGATCCGGCGCAGTTAGGGCGTATCGCCGCTCAAACGGCCCGGCATGCCATCATGCAGAAATTGCGCACGTTCGAGAAGAATCGGATTTACGATGAATGTAAGGATTTGGTTGGAGAAATCGTTTCCGGTATCGTGAGAAGGCGTGACAGTGGCGATTTGATTGTCGAAGTGGGCAGAGCAGAAGCGTTATTGCCTAAAAAAGAGAGTATTTGGAATGAGGAATATGCGCCTGGGGATCGTATCCGCTGTTTGCTGTTGAAAATCGACCAAACGCTGAAGGGGCCGGAGATCATTTTGAGCCGTAGTCATACGTATTTTATCCGACGCCTTTTTGAACTAGAAGTGGCGGAAATCGCGGATGGTACGGTGGTGATCAAAAATATTGCACGTGAGCCGGGGTATCGGACGAAGCTTTGCGTGGATTCTACCGATCCGAATGTGGATCCCGTTGGTGCTTGCGTGGGAGCTCGGGGAGCTCGCGTAAAGAACATCGTTAAGGAGTTGGGCGGGGAGAAGATTGATATCGTTCGTTATCATGAAGATCCCAAAAAGCTCCTCGAGGAGGCCATTAAGCCGGCGATCCCGAAGAATATCAAAGTCGATACACTAGAACACAGACTTTCCTTCGAGGTTTCCAATGAAGATTTGGCGGTCGCGATTGGCCGAAAGGGGCAGAATGCCAAGCTCACGTCGCGTTTAATTGGTTGGAAGCTCGATATCCATCCTGAAAGATCGGAGGGGTTTGACGAGCGAAAGAGCCGTGCGATCGAAAGCTTTGAGAAAAAAGTTCACCTTCCTAAGAATTTGATCGAGAAGTTGTTGAGTGCAGGAATTACCAATTTAGAAGCGTTTGAGGAGATTACGTCGCAAGATCTCTCCGACTCTGGATTCAGCGAAGAAGAAGTGGCGACTCTTCTAGAAAAAAGGGCGCAATACTTAACAGAAAAAGGCAAATAAAGCGTCTTTGTATTTAAATTAAACGTCATCGTATGAGTGTCCGTGTTTATCACATCTCCAAAATCCTCAACTTAGAAAATAAAAAGGTCATTGAGCTCTTGAATGGTAAGGGTTTACACGTGACAAGTGCTTCTAATACAGTCCCCAATATCTACGCAGATTCGCTGATCGAAGACTACCGTGCACAATATCCCGAGAGAGTGGTGGCGTGTCAAGCCGTTGCTACAGAGACTCCTACGTCCTCGCATGGACACAGTAAGGCCGCGGACGATGACAGCATTTTTCTGCAATCCGCTGTGGATTCCGAAAAAGACGGCGGTGAGTTGTGTGACACGGTGGACGGCGAAAAGCTCCCCAAAGTTCCCTTGCCAATAAAGGTTGCTGGGGCACCTAGACCAGCTGTTCAACTAGGACATCCGATATTGTTGAAGGAATTGGCTAAACCCGTTGTGCAAGAGGGGCAAAAGAAAGATTTTCCTGGCGTTCAAAGGCCCTCAAAAGACGCTTTGCCGAAGGGGCAGTTTATCAAAAGTCGTGATGAAATTAATCAGGAGAAGGAAAAGGAACGTCCAGATTATTCTAAAGGGGTGATGTTATCCAATGACGCCCAGAAGCGTCCTCCATTTTCACGGCCTCCCTCCAATCAACAATCCTTTCGTGGTGCTCCTCAGCAGCCATACAATAGAGGGTCCTCTTCGACGCCTCAGCAGCAGCCATCCTACGGTCAGCAACAGTCCTATCGCGGTTCTTCTCCTCAGCCGTATGGTGGTGTCCAACAACGCGGACCTCAGCAGCCATATGGGCAGCAAAACCAAGGGCAACCCCCACGGTATCGTGATCAGCAGTCCTACGGATCTCAGCAGCACGGACCAGGATCACAGAGGCGATTTCCTCAACAACAACAGCAACAGCAGGCGGGCGGGGGTTATCCCAGAACGGACAATACGAACACGAATGCTCGCGGGAATTTTCAGGCGCCAAACAGAGGTTTTTCGGCCCCGCAAGCGCCGTCAGCTCCGCGTCCATTTGTTCAGAACATGCCGTTTGTTCCTGCGCCAATGCCGTCCATGGGTGGTGCAGGTCAATCGAATCGGGATGTTATTTCGGGAGCGGCGGAACCGTCCAATCACGTTGTTATTGCGAAAACACCCATCGTTATTCGTGATTTGGCGATTGCTTTCAATCTAAAACCATTCCGTTTGATCGCCGAATTATTGGAAATGGGCATTTTTGCGTCAATCAATCAGATGGTTGACGAAGATGTCGCGCTTCGTTTGGCAAAAAAGCACGGAATTGCGTTAGAAATCAAGCACAAAGCTCACAAAGCGGATCCGGCGCAAGTCCTTGCCGGTCAGCATGGAACGTCCCATGCGAAAGCAAAGGCGAAACCCGTTGAGGATGAGCTACAATTTCTTGAGCCAAGACCCCCCATTGTTTGCGTACTTGGGCACGTTGACCACGGAAAAACAACGCTTTTGGATGCGATTCGCAAGACGAACGTAGTGGCCAGTGAAGCGGGCGGTATTACGCAACACATTGGTGCGTATCAAATTGATTATAAAGCACATAAGATAACCTTTATTGACACTCCTGGTCATGCTGCATTTTCAAAAATGCGCGAACGTGGAGCCAATGTTACCGACATTGCGATCCTCGTGGTGGCGGCGGATGACAGTTTCATGCCGCAAACGGACGAAGCGTTAAAATTTATTCAAAAGGCGAATGTGCCTATCGTTGTGGCTATCAACAAGATGGATGCGAAGGGCGCCAATGTTCAACGCGTCAAGCAGCACATGCAACAGCGCGGAATCACGTCGGAAGATTGGGGTGGTGAGATTCAGGCCATCGAAGTTTCGGCATTGAAGGGAGAACATATCGACAAATTGCTCGATGCAGTTCTGCTGCAAGCGGAAATGATGGAGTTGAAGGCAAATCCCAAACGTCCAGCGGAGGGCATTATCGTTGAGACGCAGATGGAGCAAGGCCTTGGCACAACCGCGAGTGCGATCATTCAACGGGGAACGTTGAAGGCGGGGGAAGCGATTGTTTGCGGTCCTTGTTATTGCAAGGTGCGCGCGATGATGGACGACAAGGGTGGCAAAGTTAAAGAAGCGCCGCCGTCCATGCCGATTAGTATTCTAGGGTGGAGCGATTTGCCGGCAATTGGATCTACGTTCAAAGTCGTTGGTAACGAGAAGGTTGCCAAGCGGGAAGCCGAAGAAGCCTCCAATGAACTGAAGGAGCAACAACTTCCATCGGCGAAAAAAATGACCCTGCAGGATATTATGGAAGCCGTTGATTCCAAAAAGAAAAAGCTCTTGAAGATCATCGTTTTAGGAGATGTGCAGGGAAGTGTTGAGGCGCTTGTAGCGTGTTTGAATGAGATTAAGAGCGAACGCATCTCGTTGGAAATCATTGCTTCGGGGGTTGGTTTGATCAGCAAGAATGACATTAATAACGCTCATGCAGCGGGTGCTGTGATTATCGGATTTAGCACGAAGTTGGAGCATGGCGCGCTTGCCGTTGCGAAGCATCAAAATGTTCAGATCATTCAGCACAACATTATTTACGAAATCGTGAATTTGGTGAAGGAAGCCCTCGCGGATCTCCTTGATCCAGAACTCAAAGAGAACAAATTAGGCGGAGCGGAAGTGCGTCAAGTGTTCGAGTTGTCTAAGGATTTGATTGCCGGTTGCATGGTGACGGATGGACGTGTTGTTCGCGATGGAAACGTGCGACTCATTCGTAAAAAAGAGATTGTCGCGCAAGGGAAAATTACCGGTTTGCGGCGCCTCAAGGAAGACGTTACGGAAGTGAAGGCTGGATACGAGTGCGGTCTGCAAATTTCCGGACATCCCATTTATCAAGTCGGTGACTTTGTGGAGTGTTTTGAAATCACAAAAGTGCGCCCCCCCCTTTGATCGTATGGAAGCAAGATTAACGCGTATTGGCGAACTGATCAGGCGGGAGTTGAGTCTCTTATTACGGACGCAATTTCAGCAGGAGCAGATTCAAACGACGATCGTGGATGCTGAAATTTCGCCGGATTTGAAGCATGCGAAAGTGTTCTTTTCCGTGATTAATTCCGAAAAGAATTTGCGCCAAGTTGTGTTGTTTTTCAGGAAACATAAGGGACGATTTCGGCATCATTTGGCAAAAACTATTCGGCTGAAATACTTTCCCGATTTGCATTTCATTTTTGATGATTCTATCGAACGTGGTACTCGCATCATGCAGTTGTGCAATGAGATAGAAGAAAAAGATTCTCCGATAACTCAATAACGCCTACACCTTGTCGCTGAATGTATTACGCTTGGTCTCGCACGATTTCCGACCTGTTGGACGCTTGTAAAGGTAAGAAGTGTTGTCTGCTGAGTCACCGGAATTTGGATGGCGATGCTATCGGTTCTTTGTTAGCTATTTACGGCTATTTGAAGAGCTTAAATGCTTCCGTTGCTGTGGCTTCTGCTCCAATTCCAAGGATTTATGTGCCTTTTTTCGAGGGAATTTCCTTCATCAAAGCCGCTGATATCAATCCCGATCCGCAAGCAAGTGTCTGCATTGCCGTTGATTGTGCGGATAATCAACGCTTAGAGGGCGATTTTGTGGCACGAAACTTGCCCATTGAGATCAATATTGATCACCACTTGGGAAATTCGGAGTTTGCGGCTCACAATTTCGTGGATCCCAAAGCCTGTGCGACGTCCGAAATCATTGCGCGCGTTTTCTTCGATCTCGCCGCCCCCATTTCTCCGCAAATGGCCAGCGCTCTCTACGTCGGTATCGTCAAGGACAGCAATCGTTTTCAATTGCCCACGACAACGGCTGATACGCTCTTTATCGCATCCCGTTTGGTCCAACTGGGCGCTTCTATCGAGCAGATTTCGAATCGCTTGTTCGAGTGCGAAACGCTCAATCACTTGCAATTGCTTCAACGTTTTTTAGCTTCCCTGAAATTTTTTGCAAACAAGAAGGCCTGTATCGGCATTTTGACGGAAGACGATTTTCGCGAGACGGGAACGACCCTCGAAGATGCCGACAATTTTTCCCAGTACCCTCGTTCCATTGAAGGCGTCGAGATCGCCGTTGTCGTTGAGTGCCTCCCCGACGGTTCCTTTAAAGGTAGCCTGCGCTCGAAGACCCCCCAGTACCGAGTCGACACGATCGCCCGCAAATTCGGCGGCGGCGGCCACCTCTGCGCCTCCGGATTCCGCCGCAGCGGAGGCTCCTTGCAAGAATTTTTAGAAACTATTATGCAAACAATCGGGGAGGGGCTGGGGGGCTAAATCCGGAAACTTTTCTTTTCCAGAGAAAAGAAGAAGTTTCCGGACCTTCAAAAGAAAAGCATATCGGAAGGCATTTTTTGTCTGGCCGGTAGGCCAGACAAAAAATGCCTTCCGAATTAAGAGTTTTTTTGGAAAGGGTCCGGGAAAACCAATTTTTGCAAAAAATGGTTTTCCCGGTACTTTATTTATTAACTTTATCTTTTATTTATGATACACAAAAAGCCAGAATTTGAGGGAGTTTTGTTGATGGACAAGCCGGCGATGGTGACGTCGCACGATGTTGTGGATGTTGTGCGGAGGGCCTTGCACATGAAGCAAGTGGGGCATGCGGGGACGTTGGATCCATTGGCAACAGGTCTGCTTGTGATGTTGGTGGGCGGGGCGACGAAGTTGTCGCAGTATCTCATTGGGATGGACAAGATTTACGCGGGGACGATGAAGTTGGGGGAGGCGACGGATACGTATGATGCCGATGGGACGATTTTGCAAACGCGACCGGTTCCGGAGATTTCGGTGGAGGAATTGAGCACGATTTTTGGTTCGTTTTTGGGGACATACGCGCAATTGCCGCCCATGTTTTCCGCGAAGAAAATCAATGGAACTCCGTTGTACAAGATGGCGCGCAAGGGGCAAGTTGTGGAACGGGAAACGCGGGAGATTTTCATTAAGAAGTTTGATTTGGTCGATTTGACGAGCCCGTACGTTCAATTTCAGCTGGATTGTTCGAAGGGGACGTATGTGCGGAGTCTTGTGCACGAAATTGGCGAGAGGTTGGGTTGCGGGGCGCACTTAAGTCAATTAAGGCGTCTAAAGAGCGGTTTTTTTGACGTAAAAGATGCGATTACTGTCGATCAGCTGCAAGCTATGACTCCGGCGGAAGTGAAGCAGCAACTCATTCCCATCCAAACGGTTCTGAGCGATTTTCATGATCAAAATGGAAGACAGCTGTGAAATTTTCTCTTCGTTTGACCATCTGAAGACTCAAGAGCCTTTGGCAGTCGCCATCGGCTTTTTCGACGGTGTGCATTCTGGGCATCAAAAGGTGCTTGGAGAAATGCTGCGTTATGCTTTGGAGCGTAACTACTTACCTACTGTTTTGACGTTCCATCCGCATCCGAGCCGAGTGGTTTCGCGAAATCCCGTGAAGCAAATATTTCCTCAGTCGTACAAATTCAAGCTGTTGCAGAAATTCGGGGTGCAAAAGGTGATTTGCGAGGAGTTTACGGCAGATTTGGCGCGCGAAAGTCCCGAAATCTTCCTCAAACGCCTGAAAAGCGCCCTGCCGAGCCTGTCTGCGATTTACGTTGGGGAAGGGTTCCATTTTGGTCAAAATCGTTCTGGAAATACTGCTGTTTTAACGAAAATCTGCGAGCAACTCGATATCAAAGCTTGTTGTATCACTAGGGTCTCTCAAAATGGAGACATCGTGAGCAGTTCGTTGATTCGGCAGAAAATTGTGGATGGACTTATCCACGAAGCCAATGCGCTGCTGGGATATCCTTATTTCGTGAGTGAAGTGATTGCGCGTGAACAGTTTGCGTCATTGCAATTACAAAGTCCTGCAGAACCTACGTTTTCCATTCCGTGGGATCCGGAACTGAGGCCGAAATTTGGCACTTATTCCGTAAATGTGCACATCCACCAAGCTCAATTTTGTGGAGTGGCTCATTATGGTATTGGAAAGTCGTTGCAGTACATCGGTCATACGCAAGAGCCCATTTTGGAGGTTTTTGTGGGAAATCTGCCATCTTTCAAGGATTTGCAAAAAGTTCCCGTAAAAGTGGAGTGGTTGGCGTTGCAAAAAGAGGAGCGCGCGATGATCGATTAAGGGATATTTTTTGGATATCAACAACAAATGGTGTTAAAAAATAGCTTAATGCCAATCACTTATGGGATTTGTTGGGGAATTTTTAAAAAATGCATTTCCATGGTTGCCTTTCGTCTGCGCTGCTGTAAGGTTAATGATAATTTTATTTTTTAGTGATGGCTTGCGAGCATCCTTGGATTTTTTCCTTCACGTTGTTATTATTTTCCTCATAATCATTTAAATGTCAAAAAAGTCTTCAGCGATTTCTAAAGAATCCACTGGCTCGAAAGAGTCTACCCCCTCTAAAACACTCATCATCGCGGAAAAGCCAAGCGTGGCGCGTGATTTGGCGAAGGTTTTGGGTAAATTCGAGAACAAAAAAGAGTATTTCGAGAACGATAAATACATCATTTCTTCGGCCGTGGGTCATCTCGTTGAGCTTTTTATGCCGGGGGATTTTGATAAAAAATACAAGTCGTGGTCGGCAAAAACGCTTCCGATCCTTCCGGAAAAATTTCTTTTGAAACCGATTGAAAAGTCTCTGCCGCGGTTCGAATTATTGAAAAAACTCATTGAGCGCAAGGATGTTAATTGCATTATTAACGCTTGTGACGCGGGTAGGGAAGGGGAGCTCATTTTTGCGTACATTTGCGAGCTCGTTCATTGCGAAAAAGAAAAGAAACGTCTTTGGATGCTGTCGATGACCCCGGACGCCATTCGCGATGCCTTTAAACATCTGCGATCGAATGAGGAAATGATGCCATTGCAGAATGCGGCCCGTTGCCGTTCGGAGTCTGACTGGCTCGTGGGTATCAATGGAACCCGCGCCGTTACTTGCCAAATGGGCGGAATCCGCAATCCCGCCTCGGTTGGGCGCGTGCAAACGCCAACGCTGACGCTTGTTTACGAACGTGAAAAGGCCATTCGTAACTTCAAACCGGAAGCTTATTCACGCATTCAAGCGACTTTTTCCGTAACAAGCGGCGAATACACATCGTTTTATCAAAAAGCGAGTGTGGATAAAAACAACGATAAAGACAGGGTTGATCGCATTTGGGATCCAAAGGCAGCCGATTCCATTATCGAGGAGGTTAAGCAGTGTTCTCTGGCGCTCGTTGAGGACGAAAAAAAGCGCACAAAGCAGTCTCCCCCAAAGCTTTATGATTTAACGACGCTTCAACGCGAGGCCAATAATCGCTACAGTTTTTCAGCGGGAAAAACCTTGAAAATCGCCCAATCTCTTTACGAAAAGCACAAAGCGGCGACATATCCCCGCACCGATTGCAAATGTTTGCCGGAAGATTATGCAGACACCTGCAGAGACGTTCTGAAAGAGCTGACGTCGTTGAACGATAACATCCGAGGGCATTTTAAAGTGAAATCAATTCCTTCGTGTGCTCAAAAAGTGTTGGACCAAAAGTGGGTGAATCCGCACAATAAACGGATTTTCGATAACTCAGAGGTTACAGACCACTTTGCGATCATTCCCACAAACGAGATTCCAAAGGATTTATCGACGGATGAGGCCAAAATTTATGAAATGATTGTCACTCGTTTCATTGCAGCGTTTTTCCCGTTCTCTGAATTTGACGTGACGACTCGCATCAGTCGGGTGAACCTTCATTCGTTCAAGACGGAAGGGAAGGTTTTGATCAAAGCAGGTTGGCTGGAAGTCTTTGGGAAAGAAGGGATTGAGCGAGAGCAATTACCGCCCCTTGCCGAAGCGGATGGCGAACCCCCGAAGGCAAAAGTGCTTTCATTGGAACATCTTCACGAAGAAACCTCTCCGCCGCCGAGGTATACGGAAGCGACGTTGCTGGGCGCGATGGAAGGCGCTGGGAAGTTCGTTGAAGACGAGGAACTTGCGGAGGCACTGAAAGAAAAGGGGTTAGGAACTCCTGCGACGAGAGCTCAGACGATTGACAATTTGATCTCTTCGCAATACATGGTCCGAGAGGGCAAGGAGCTTGTTCCAACTGCAAAAGCAGAAAACATCATCGAATTTTTAAAATCATCCGGAGTGGAAGATCTTTCAAGCCCATCCATGACAGGTGAATGGGAATATAAATTACGTTTAATCGAAAATTCTCAATTGACACGGGAGGAGTTTATGAAGGGAATCAATCAAATGACATCAAAAATTGTGACCAGTATTTTAGAACACCAAGAATCCGGCGAAGCAACCCGGGTGACCAACATCATTTCTCCAACGGACGGGCAACCGCTCATTGAAACTTTGCGAAGCTTCCGATCCCAAGACGGGAAATTTACGATTTACAAGCTCATCAGCAATCGGAAAATCACCGAAGAGGAGGCCGCTCAACTCGTTTCTGAGAAGAAGGTAGGCCCCCTGACGGGCTTCCGATCGAAGGCGGGAAAACCGTTTTCGGCATCCTTAGAATTAAATGCAGAAAATCAAGTGCGTTTCGTTTTCGATAACCAATTTTCCGCAGAGGCCCCCATCGGAGATCTCTCTCAGCACCCCATTATTTCCAAGTGCCCCGTTTGCAAAAAGGGCAGTTTGCACGAGACGGGCGCTTATTACGTCTGTGAGAACCAGCCCAATCAGCAATGCACGTTCCGCATGTCTCGCGTTCTCCTCAACCGCACCATTCCGCGGGAACAAATTCTAAAACTCGTCGAGAAAGGCGAAACCGACCTCCTCGAGGGTTTCCTCTCAAAACGTACCCACAAGCGCTTTTCAGCCCACGTCATCATGAAACCCGATGGCTCCATCGGCTTCAAGTTCGCCGATCGAAAACCTAAGAACGACGAATCAGCAGCGAAGTAAAATTTAATTATCCGGGAACCTTTCTGTTCCAGAACAGAAGGGTTCCCGGACCCTCCAAAGAAAAGTGAACCGGAAGGCAATTTTGGACGGACCTATAGGTCCGTCCAAAATTGCCTTCCGAATAAAAGTTTTTAGGGGGAAGGGTCCGTGAAACGCCCTTTTTTACAAAAAAGTGGGTTTCGCGGCTTTATATATATTTAATCTTTTAGCAGCTCGGGATTGGAGCTAAGTTCCTGGATGCGATTAATCAACAGGCTGGAGTGATAGGCGTCTGCAATGGCATGATGCACATGTAAGCTTAAAGGGAGTTCGCATTTTTCGCCATCTTTTTCCAGCTTTCCCCAGGTAACAATCGGCGCCAAATAATTCCCAGAATAAAGCTGCAAAGAAAATCCTGTGTAAGCTAGCCAAGGGATGCAAGAAACATGAAAACAGTTTTTTGGTGACAGTTTTGTGCAAATACCCTTGATGTCTTTAAATGTATTCATATCGGCCATCATGTTGGTATGGAAAGACAAAAAACTATCATTGTATTCCGTATAGATGCAAGAAAATGTCTTATCATCTTCATGAAAAATCGGATACGTTGGCGAAACATAATCCCAATGGCCGAGTTTTCCGGACTCGTCAACGCGAATTTTTAGCTCCATGATTTCATTCATCGCTTTTGATACGATGTATGTAAAGGTTGGATAAAATTTATAACCATTCTGCTTAATGAAAGACATCAATTCGGCGACATACATATTTTTTGTCATGTCATAGGCACACTCGCCACCCTGGGTGTAAAATTCATAATGGGTTTTTCGCGACCAACGTTCTAAATCGATAGGATTAAATTTCATTTCCATTTCTCAGTAATAGGCATTTTTAGGGGTAGTGTGTCAAGTTTTCGGTTTTCGGAAACTTTTCTTTTCGAAGAAAAGAAATGGTTTCCGAGTCTTCAAAAGAAAAGCATATCGGAAGGCATTTTTGCGGAACGAAGCGCCAGAAAAATGCCTTCCGAATTAAGAGTTTTTAAGGGGGAGGTCCGGAGGGGGTGCTTTTTGCAAAAAACACCTCCTCCGGAAAAATCATCTCCTATCACTACTGCCTCTCACGCGCGCATGCCGTGGTGCAGGGGAGTCGGGACAGTCGTAGCAGCCATCATAGCGTCGCTGGAGCTTTCTGAGTCGGCATCGGTTCTAGCGACCATTTCGCCTCTGGACAGGCGGAGGAGTTGGTCGGACCACTTGAGGGTAACCGCTCGAAAATTCTCCATGAAGGTTTCGAAATTCGCCGTATCTAAGTGATCAACAAAGACTTTTTTTGCGATCGTGATGGTATCTTCGCCGGCGGCTTTGGCGATTGTGGCGCCTTTGGTTTCTTCAAAAGAATCATTGGCCTGCAATAGGATCGGGTAAATCAGGTGCTTTTGGTTGGCATTGACTTTTCCGATTTCCGCCAAAAGAGTGACTTCGTTTTTTTCCGCATCGTACTTGACGTGGATGACGATTTGCTCATTTTCTTTTGCGGACAGACAGGAATAACCGTCTTCATCTAGCGTTAAATCGTTGATGCCGTGGCTTTTGCCATAGCTCGAAAGCAATTTCTTTAAGGGGTCAATGGACATAAGATTCAAAGAATGGTGATGCGTGAATTGTCTACTAAAGTAATTAAGTAATAAAAAAGACGATTTGTCAATTTTTGTGATTGAAAAAAGTGGGTTTCATGAAAGATTAGAAAACGAAACCTAAATTCATGTCTAGGAAATTTGCTATCAGCATTTACGCTTTTACCCTAATTTTTTTTGGATGTTTTTTCTTGTGGCCAATTTTTGAAGTCACGCGCGGCGGCTTTTTCGACGTCAATGAAGGGTTTACGTTGGGGTATTTCAAGGCTGTTTTCCAGAATCCCATTTATTTGGAGGGACTGCGAAATTCCTTCGGAATGGCCGTTTTTTCGACAATTTTGGCGCTTTTTATCGCGATTCCGCTGGCTTATTGCGCAAATCGTTACCGTTTTCCTGCAAAACACTTTTTCATGGGATTGGTGCTGCTGCCGATCATGTTGCCGCCATTCGTTGGGGCCATCGGGATTCAGAAACTTCTGGGAACCTACGGAGTACTCAATGCCTGCTTAGTCAAATTTGGGTTCATGAATCCGCATAACGCGATTGATTGGATCGGTAAAAGTCAATTTTGGAGCATCGTTTTTTTGAACGCATTTAGTTTGTATCCAATCCTTTATCTCAACACACTCGCAGCGATTTCCAACATCGATCCCGCGATGGAGGAGGCTGCTTCGAACGTCGGTTGTCGCGGATATAAGCGGTTCTTGAAGATCACTTTACCGCTGATGCGTCCAGGTATTTTTGCCGGCAGTACGGTCGTCTTCATTTGGTCGTTCACGGAGCTCGGAGTTCCCTTAATCTTTAACTACAATCGCGTCACTTCCGTACAAATTTTTAACAGTTTGAAGGAAATCGGCGGTAATCCCTTCCCTTATGCTCTGGTGACCGTGATGTTGGCGTTTTCGGTGACGTTTTATATCCTAGGGAAAGGCCTTTTCGGACGTTCTTCCTTCGCGATGCTTGCAAAAGCGACGCATGCGCGAGGGTTTCAGAGGATCAAAAAGCGGAAACAATTCGCCTGCGTTCTGATTTTTGGTCTTGTCACCCTAATTGCGGTCTTGCCACACTTAACCGTCCTTTGCTTCTCGCTTTCATCCGATTGGTATGCCTCCATACTCCCTCAGCATTGGACGTTGAACAACTACCACCTTGCGTTGGGTGATCAGCTGACGATTCCTTCCATCAAAAACAGTCTCGTGTATTCCAGTTTTGCGACGATGCTCACCATCTTTTTAGGCACATCCATTGGGTTCATCGTCGTTCGAACGCGCTTGCCAGGCAGGAATTTGCTCGACGCCCTCGTCATGCTTCCACTCGCGGTTCCAGGCCTCGTCATGGCGTTTGGCTACCTGGCGATGTCGCAAAAAGGGAGGTCCTTCGCTTTCCTCAATCCCATTGAAGACCCCACCATTTTGCTCATCATTGCCTACGCCGTTCGCAAGCTGCCTTTTATGGTTCGCTCCTCGGTGGCCGGCCTTCAACAAGTATCTCCAACGTACGAGGAAGCCGCACAAAATCTCGGCTGTTCGCCCTTCAAATCCAGCTTGAGGATCACTGTCCCCCTCATCACTGCCAACCTTCTCGCCGGTTCCCTCCTCGTCTTCTCCCAAACCATGTTGGAGGTCTCAGATTCCCTTATTCTCGCCCAAAAACAGAACTTTTACCCCATCACGAAGGCCATTTACGAGCTCATGAACCTCCTCGGCGATGGCCCCTACCTCGCCTGCGCCCTCGGCGTCTGGGCCATGACCTTCCTCGCCATCACCATCATCGGTTTGTCGCGGTTATTGGGTAGGAACCTGGGGTCCATCTTTAGGGTGTGAGGCGGCGTAGCGATTTGTAATCGCTAGGGTTCGTTAAGACAGTGCCTATTTTGAGCGGCGAGTTTGTTGCGCATCGGATCTCAATTCCATCACGTATTACAATACGCTCAGGAATCTCGCCCTCGCGCGCCTGCTCGTCATCTCAAACTCGGCACTGTCTGAAAAATTGAATTCCATCACGTACGTTAGTACGCTCAGGAATTAAATTTCCCTGTAGCCGTCCCTATCATCTCGAACTTGCTACGCCGCCTCACACCCTAAGCCAAGAAGTTTTTCCCGATGGGGCATTTTTCGGGAAGTCGTCAAAAAATTCACTGTGTGTGAATTTTTTTGTTTTTCTTTGGATTGACTGGGGTTTGGGAAGGGGATAAACTAAAAAGTAGGGGTCTAGATTCTTTTGCGACAGTATGCAGGTTAGCACGTCAGCACTTTCGGGTGTTACGGGTAGTGGTGCAAAGATTAATGCAGAACAGGCACGGGAACTTGGGTCAGCTTTCGCGACTATGGCAATACCACCAGTTGCGACCACAGCGCCTACCACAACAGAAGGAGTTGCGCAAGAGGCTTTGCAGAAGTTACAAGATTGTCCCGAAATGAAGGCGTTGAATACGGCGAAAAAAGAGTACGCTATATCCGAAGATATGAAAAACGCTTATTATGTATATAAAGATGCCTCGTACGGGTTGGGCAGTCTGTATACGAATGCGGAGAAAGCCATGGAGGATAAAAAAATTCCTTTGTTGCAAGCAGGGACAGCGTTGCAAAATTCACAAGCTTATAAAGATGCAACGAGCGCTTTATCTGCACTCCTTGATAAGAACGTGGCACTGGCAACAAGCCTCAAAAATGCGACAGACCTAGTTCCGCAGCTGCCAGCTCTTTCAACACAGCAGATCATTAATGGCATTAACTCAGGTACGCTTTCAAAAGAGGACATTAAGCTTGCGCTAATAAACGGGATTAAAACTGGGCAGTATTCTAAAGAAGAGATCCAGACAGCGATAGGTTTTATGCCAGAAGTTAACAGGGCGGCTGCTACGGGTGCGACGAATGCGGTATTTGTAAGTTTTGCAAACACCCTAAGCGACGCAAAGAGCTCTCTGCAAGATATTCGGAACTTAATGTTTGGAGAGAATGGTGTTGCACGTGACTACAACAAGGCTTTGAATATGATTAATGGATTGAAAAGTTCGTTGCAGGATGCAGGTAATCCATTAAAGCTCCAACAAGAGTCAGCAGTCGTGAATCTGAACGTCATTGGGGCTCTTAGTAATGGCATCGATGCTAATGCGATCTATAAGTTGCTTGATAACGTAAGCAGGCTCGTGGGCGATACGCCTCCGCTTCGATCAACATGTTCCAATGGAACGTCATTTGCAATCGATCCTGGGAAAATAGGGACAAGGGATGCTGGTGCTTGGACAATGGAAGCCGCGAATAAAGTGACTGATTACCTGATTTCCATAATGAGAGACAAACTAGGAGGAATTGTCATAGGGAATACGTACGCTATCGACATGAGTGAGTTTGATTTTATGTCAGGATATCAAGGCAAGCAGATGGTTTTGCACATGGGGAGCCTGGGGGGACAGCCTCACTGCAGCTCGAGCGATCCTGAATTCGAGGGTTTGGCTGGTCTCATCGGAACCAAGCTGTACCTCGGCGAATATTAATTTCTTCTCAAGGCGACTTTAGTGTAATTCTAAAAGTTCAAAATGAATCTTTTTCGGAAGGCATTTTTTGATACATAGTGCCATAAAATTGCCTTCCGATATGCTTTTCTTTGGAGGGTGCGGGAACCTTTGTTTTCTCGTGAAAACAAAGGTTCCCGAAAATTACTTTAACCATCCTCACTTTGCGCTTGCAAAAGTGTGCCGAAAAATGGATTTTTTAGGTGAGAGAGATGGTGTTGGGATTGTTAGGGCGTTTCGTGAGTGGGCAGGGGGGCAGCAGTAGGGTGCGGTATGGGATGAATTTTTGGGGGATGGTGGTGTTGTGTGTGCTGGGAATTTTGATGATACGTTCTGCGGAGAGTTACACGGAGGGTGTCCACTGGAAGGCGCAGGTGCTGTGGGTTGTGTTGGGGGTAGGGGCGTATTCGGCGGTATCGTTTTTGGACCATCGGTTTTATTTGTACAGTGCGCACATTTTTTATGCGATTGGGATGATTTGTCTGCTATTACTATGGACGCCTTTGGGCAAAACGGGTTTTGGAGCGTTGCGCTGGTTGCAGTTAGGGAAAATCACTTTTCAGCCATCGGATGTCGCGAAGGTGGGGATTTTGTTTTTAGTAGCGAGTTTGTTAGCGCGATTTCCTGAGGAAAAAACGGTGCGTCAGGCCATGCCTGTTTTGGTGAAAGTTGTGTGTGCAGGGTTGTTTCCGTTCATACTGATCTTTTTGCAACCGGATTTGGGGTCAGCGTTGGTGATTTTGCCCTTAATTTTTGCATTATTATACGTTTCTTGTTTGCCATCGCGATTTTTTTTAGTTGTGTTTAGCATAGGAGGATTGATTTTAGTTTTAGTGGCGATGGATATGGTGGGTTATTATCATTTTTTAACAAAGAATCCTCAGGCGCGCGTAAATCACAGAATTTACGAAAAACAATCTTTTTTGCCGCTAAGAAACTATCAACGCAACCGCATTTTAGGTTTTATTGCCCCGAAAGTTGTGGATCCTCGGGAGACGAACATGAGTTGGAACCGCAAGCAGTCGTTGATTTCCATTGGCTCTGGGGGGATTTTCGGGAAGGGGTACCAAAGGGGGACGCAGGCACGGTTGGGATATCTTCCGCAGGCCGTTGCGCCGAATGACTTTATCTTTTCCGTTTTGGCCGAAGAATTTGGCTTTTTAGGGGGGAGTTTTGTGCTTTTCCTTTACGGACTGCTTTTGTGGAACACGTTGCATGTGGCGAGTGTGGCGAAGGATCGCTTTGGACGGTATTTGGCCGTTGGGGTGGCGACAATTTTTTTAGTGCACATTTTTGTGAACATTGGGATGACTCTCGGTTTAATGCCGATTAAGGGTCTCCCGTTACCATTTTTAAGTTATGGAGGCTCTTTTATTCTGATCTGTTTTATTTTACAGGGTGTTGTGCAAAGTGTTTACCTGCATAGGAATCAAAGCACTTTGGGCACCCGCCGCAGATATCAAGAATAGTTTAGGGCATCATCAAACACATCAATTCCCTATGAATCAAGATCAAAAAAACAGAACAATGCAATCGAATCATTTTTCCCAATCGGACCCACTTTCCTTTCCCAAGTCGGACAACGTCCCCCAAAAGGACGCCAAACTGGTCGTTGAAACTGCAGAGTTGCAGAAAGAAGCGCGGTTGCGTGCGAGTAAGGAACAACCTCTCTTGCAACGTGTTATTAACAAGTTATTTAAGCGAGAAGAGGGTTCTTTCCGCGAGCTCATCATCAATGGCGAACTCACCGAAAAGCGCGTGGCTTTGCTGCAGGATGGCTTGCTCGAGAGGATAGAGGTGGAGCGGGCGGATGATAAACGCCTCGTGGGAGCGATTTTTAAGGGGCGCATCCAAAATTTGGAGCCGGGGTTGAAGGCCGCGTTCGTCGATATCGGGCAGGACAAAAATGCCTTCTTGCACTATTGGGACATCCTTCCAACGGGCTTTCATGAAGGCGGCAACGACAGTGATGTTGAGTTCGTGCGCGAAAATCGGAGCGAGGAACAGACGAAGTGCAATTATTCCATGAAGGAAATTCCTCGCTATTTCCCGATTGGGACGGAAATTGTTGTCCAAATCACGAAAGGTCAAATTGGTACGAAGGGACCTCGAACGACGACGAATTTGGCGATCCCAGGACGTTATTTGGTCTTAACGCCTTATTGCGGTCAATGCGGAATTTCGCGCAAAATTGATGAGCCGAAAGAGCGTATGCGCTTGAGAAAAATCATCCAAAATCTGACGTTGCCTCCCGGCATGGGCGTCATTTTTAGGACCGCTGCCGAGGGGCAAAAAGAGCGTTATTTCATTCGCGATTTGCACATTTTACTCAAAAAATGGGAAGTTGTGCAGCAAAATCTTGCCCGTGCAAAGGAGCCGACGCTTGTCTATCAGGAGCCCGACATTATCGAACGTACGGTGCGCGATTTTTTAACGGAAAAGATCGATCGCATTTTGGTGGATAACGAAGAGGATTTTGCGTGCATGTCCGAGTGCGTGAAGCAAATTTCAACGCGTTCTAAAAGTAAAATAAAGTTATTTACCGAAGACATTCCGATTTTCGAACGCTTTGGCATCGAGGGCCAAATCGAGCAGATTTTCAAAAAGCACATCACGTTGCCCTCTGGCGGAAGTATCGTTATTCAAGAAACCGAGGCGCTAACGGCCATTGACGTCAATACGGGTGCGCATAAAATCGATCGGACGGCAGGAAAGGGGAAGGACAGCGATTTCATTTTCCAAGTGAACAAGGAAGCCGTTAAGGAAGTCGTTCATCAACTGCAACTGAGGAATATCGCCGGCTTGATCATCATTGACTTCATCGATATGCCAACCCAACGACAAAAACGTCACGTTTTGGAGATGATGCGCGATGAATTGAGAAACGACAAGGCGAAAACACAGGCTTTACCGATCATTCAGTTCGGATTCATGGCCTTGACACGCCAAAGAAAGACGGAAAGTTTCCTTACCATCCAACACGTCAATTGCCCTTATTGCGAAGGGAGGGGGCTCGTGAAATCGCCTAGTTGCATGAGTGCGGAGATCCAACGGCAGTTGTACTACACTCTGCGCAAACTACGCAAAACCGGCCGTACAGATCCCGTTTCGTTAAGCATCGTTGTCAGCTCCTACCTTTTGGACTACCTACGTACGCATGACGAACAAGCGCTTCTAAAGATTGAAAAAACCTTTAACGCCAAGCTGCTCTTCAAGGCCAATCCCGATTGCCACATGGAAAACTTCCGCATTGTTGAAGAAAG
>CAYWEO010000008.1:0-41082 GCA_964457855.1 uncultured Opitutales bacterium
ACCGTCGTGGCTTGCGGCTTGCCGAGGTCGTGACACAGAACCGCCAGCCCCACAACGAGATCCTCCCACTCGACGCCCGTACGCGCCTGGGCAAAGGCGTCCAGCGCCAACAGCGTGTGCGTCCAAACATCTCCCTCGGGATGCTTTTCTGGATCCTGTTGACAATCAATGAGTTGAGATAGCTCCGGGAAATACTTAATCCACCCGCAGTCCTTCAAAAACTGCAACCCCATGGAGGGCTTTTTACCCATCACGACGAGCTTTTTAAATTCCTCGTAAATGCGCTCTTTCGAAATCCCCTCGATCGTCAAACTCCTGCACAGCTCAAGTGTTTCTGGCGCCACCGATAGCTCAAACCGCGCAACAAACTGCATCGCACGCAACACACGCAAAGGATCCTCTGAAAATTTTTCCGAAACATGCCGCAAGATCCTCGCATTTAGGTCTTTAACCCCCTCAAAGGGATCGATCACGACCTCCGTCAGGGGATCCCACGAAATGGCGTTGATCGTAAAATCCCTCCGCGAAGCCGCCTCCTCAAAGGACAGTGTTGGCCGGCCCTCGACGATAAAATCCTTATGCCCAATGCCAACCTTCACCTCAATCCGCGGAATCGAAATGTCAATGTTGTGATCCGGCAACTTCAGCACACAGAAGTACTTCCCCACCTTGATCACTCTAAAATGCTTCCTAACCAAGCGCTCAACCTCCTCAATTGACAGCCCAAACACCTCCAAATCAATATCTTGCGTCGGAATCCCCAACAAACAATCACGCACCCCACCCCCAACCACGACCGCACGCCCCCCGCGTTCGCTCACCAGCTCCGCTAACTGTTTGCATGTGGATTGAAACTGCATAAATTTTTCCGGGAAAACCATTTTTTGCAAAAATTGGTTTTCCCGGACCCTTTCCAAAAAAACTCTTATAAACTCTTATTCGAAAGGCATTTTTGCTGCAAGCAAAAATGCCTTTCGATATCGCTTTTCTTTTGAAGGTTCGGAAACTTATTCTTTTCCCGCAGAAAAGAAAAGTTTCCGAAATTTCTACATACCATCCTCTAGTAGCAAACACAGCGCATGATACACCGGCAAGTGAAGTTCTTGGACCTTGTAGGTTTCGGATTCAGGGACGCAGATGCAGACGTCGGTAAGATCCTTTAGGTTGCCACCGGTGATGCCGGACAGACCGATGACGCTGAGGCATTTTGCGCGAGCGACTTTCGCGGCTAGGCAGACGTTCTTCGCGTTCCCAGACGTGCTGATGCAAAACAGGACATCGCCGGGCTTGCCGATCGCCCACGTCAGTTGCGCAAATACGTAGTCGGGATTGCAATCGTTCGCAAACGCCGTCATAAGGGCCGTGAAATTCGCCAGCGGAATCGCCGGAAAGCCGTTCTGCAAGTTACTCGCAATGTCCTCCCCCAAAAGCTCCCGCCACTTCTCCGACAGCGGCCGTTTCGAGCAAAACCCCTTCAGCAACTCCGTCGACATGTGGTCCGCATCCGCCGCACTCCCCCCATTCCCGCAAATCAGCAGCTTCCCACCGCCGCGAAAACACTCCGCCAGCCTCTCATAAACCTCCCAAATCTCCCCCTTACACCCCTCCAATGCCGGATACCTCCCCATCAATTCTTGTAATCGCTGATGTGTCATTTGGTTTTGATCTTCCCGAACCTTTCAAATAAAAGCAATATCGAAAGGCATTTTTTTGACACTACTTAAACAGGAGAGTATGGGCCATCACGGCCTCGTATAGCATATCGCCTATCTGACGTTGCGTTCATAGTCGTGATTTTTGGGAATTTGCTTTCCTGTGCCAATTTAGCAGCATCAGCAGCAGCAGCTTTCTCTGATTCTGTTTGGTTGCTCTGTTCTGTTCAAACCCGCTGACCCTAGAACCACTTCTTGAAGTTTCATACCCATAATACGCATTTTAACCCATCTCTTCCGTTTAGTCAAGAAACAAAGTGGAGGCCTGACGGGGTGTTTTCCGCTAAAAACACCTCGCTATCTTTTTGTCTTTTATTTGCTGATCCTGCTATTAATCATCACCTTAACTGTTGTTTGTTGTTACGATGATGGATGGTTAAGAGCCAAAATTTTTATTCGAAAGGCATTTTTGGTCGGCACTAAAGTGCCGACCAAAAATGCCTTTCGATACGCTTTTCTTTGGAGGGTCCGGGAACCTTTCTGTTCTCGCGAACAGAAAGGTTCCCGGAATGACTCCCTTCCCTACTTCCCCCCTTCCTCCTCTGCCATGTGCTGATACAACTTGTAGTGCGCGTTAATATTTTCTTGCGCGGAGGTTTCGAGTTGTTGAGCGCGTTGGGGGTTTTGAGAGATGAGGGAGCTGTAGCGAGTTTCGCTGTGGGTGTACTGGCCGATGGGGATCTTTGGAACTCCGGAGTCAAGCTTGAGGGGATTAGTGCCCTGAGCGATTTTCCGTGGATCGAAGCGGTACAGAGGCCAGTGTCCTGAATCGACGGCGAGCTGTTGGTGCTCGAGGCCGCAGCTGAGGTCATAACCGTGAGCGATGCAGTGGCTATAAGCGATGATTAGGGATGGACCGGGATACGATTGGGCCTCATTAAAGGCCTTGGTGGCTTGAGCGGCGTTGGCTCCCATGGCGATCTGTGCGACGTAAATGTTTCTGTAAGCCATTGCGAGCAAACCGAGATCTTTCTTTGGCGTCGCCTTTCCTGTGGCGGCGAATTTTGCGACAGCACCCATGGGAGTGGACTTGGATTGTTGGCCGCCCGTGTTGGAATAAACTTCCGTGTCGAGGACGAGGACTTTGACATTTTTCTGCGATGCGAGAACGTGATCCAGGCCGCCGAAACCGATGTCATAGGCCCAGCCGTCACCGCCGATGATCCAAACGGCCTTGTCAACCAACTCGTCAGCAAGGGAGAGGAGGGAACGCACCTCTTGCGAGGGGTTTGAAATCGCCCGCAATTTTTCTTTCAGCACTTGAACGTTTTTACGTTGGGCCGCAATGCCTTTTTCATCAGATTGATTGGCGCTTAAAAGATCATTGACGAGGACATCACCAATGGTTGAAACGTCATTTTGCAGCAATTGGCGCGCGATGCTGACCTTATTGTCGATCGCCAGACGCATGCCGAGGCCGAATTCCGCGTTGTCCTCGAAGAGGGAATTTGCCCAGGCGGGACCGCGGCCTTGCGCATTGACGCAGTAGGGAGTTGTAGGGAGATTTCCGCCGTAAATGGAGGTGCAGCCGGTGGCATTCGCAATGACGAGACGATCGCCGACCATCTGCGTCAAAAGCTTGATGTAGGGCGTTTCGCCACAACCGGCACAGGCTCCTGAAAATTCGAACAGAGGCCGCTTGAACTGCGTGGATTTCATGTCGTCAGAAAGCGTTGTGGGATCGGCATCCGGGAGTTTTTCGAAAAAGGCGAAATTTTCACGTTCTTGCTCAAAAATGGTGTCTTTGGCGACCATATTGATGGCCTTTATGGCCGGGTTTTCCTTGCTCTTTGCTGGGCAAATGTTGGCGCACAACGTGCAGCCGGTGCAATCTTCCGGAGCGACTTGGATGACGAACGCGTGGTCCTTGAATTCCGCCGACTTGAACGGAACGGATTGGAAATGTTCCGGCTTGTTCGCGAGAGCTGCGTTTGGACAGAATTTCGAGCGAATGGCGGCGTGCGGGCAGATCAGCGAACAACGGTTGCACTGAATGCAGAGCTCGGGCCTCCATGCGGGAATTTCCTGTGCGATATTGCGTTTTTCCCACTGAGCCGTGGCGGTCGGCCAGGTGCCGTCTGGAGAAAACGCGCTCACGGGCAATCCATCACCACGGTTCTCGATCATCGGGGCGATGACTTTTTTGACAAAATCGGGTGCTTGGACTGAAACAGCGGGGAGCTTGGCGTGCAACGAGTTGGCTTGCCTTCCCTCGAGTGAAATTTCATGCAGATTCGCCAGTGTTTGGTCAACAGCTTGGAAATTTTTCTGAACAACGTCCTCACCTTTTCTGCCGTAAGTCTTTTTGATGGAATCCTTTATCTTCGCGATCGCTTCATCGCGTGGGAGAATTCCGGAAATCGCGAAGAAACACGTCTGCATAATCGTGTTGGTGCGCGTTCCCATGTGGGTGTCCTTGGCAACCTTGTAGGCATCAATCGCGTAGAACTTTAGCTTCTTCTCTAAGATCTTCGCTTGCAGCTCTTTAGGGAGCTTATTCCAAAGCTCATCGGCGTTCTCGAAGGGCGCATTAAGGAGAAATACGCCACCATCGACGATGTTTTCCAGAAGATCATATTTCTCGACGAATTGAAATTGGTGACAGCCGATGAAATTCGCGCGCTGAATCAAGTACGGCGCACGAATGGGTTGCGGGCCAAAACGCAAGTGGGAAATCGTAATCGCTCCGGATTTTTTTGAGTCGTAAACGAAGTAAGCCTGTGCGTAGGAAGGGGTTGTGTCGCCAATAATTTTGATGGTATTTTTGTTCGCACCAACGGTACCGTCTGCGCCAAGGCCGAAAAAGAGGGCCTGGAAGAGGGAATGGGAATCGCCCTCTAAGTGGATGGTATCCTGACAGTTAAGTGACAAATACGAAACGTCGTCCTCAATGCCTACGGTAAAAGAGTTTTTTGGGGATGGCTTCGTCAGTTCGTCGAAAACGGCCTTCGCCATCGATGGCGTGAAGTCCTTGGAGCCCAATCCGTAACGTCCGCCGATGATTTTTGGCTGAAAGGAATCCTGTACAAGTCGTTGCTCTCGAGCCTGTTGCAGAGCAGTGACGATGTCTTGATAAAGCGGTTCTCCGAGGGATCCCGGCTCTTTCGTCCTGTCGAGAACGGCGATCGCTTTTATGGACTTCGGTAACGCGTTAATAAAGTGCTGGATAGAGAACGGACGGAACAGCCCCACTTTTAAGACTCCCGTTTTGCGTCCCTGTTTGTTGAGGTAAGCCGCTGTCTCAGAAAGAGTTTCGGCGCCGGATCCCATTGCAATGACAACATGTTCCGCATTTGGATCGCCTTCGTAATCAAAGAGTTGGTAATGCCTTCCCGTGAGTTTGGCGAACGCTACCATCGTATCCGCAACGATCGCGGGAACCTTGGTGTAGAAGGAGTTAATCGCCTCGCGTCCTTGGAAGAAAACGTCGGGATTCTGCGCAGTTCCGCGAATGACGGGATGATCGGGGGACAATGCCCGTTGTCGGTGCGCCAGAACGGCTTCCGGATCGATCATCGCGCGCAGAATGTCGTCGGAAATGGTCTGGAAAGTATTGATTTCGTGCGACGTTCTGAAGCCGTCGAAAAAGTGGACAAAGGGGACACGTGCTTTTAGCGTCGCGGAATGCGCAATGCAGGCGAGATCATGGGCCTCCTGAGGCGAATTTGACGCCAAAAATGCGAAACCCGTTTGCCTGCAAGCCATGACGTCGGATTGGTCGCCGAAGATCGAAAGTGCGTGCGTTGCAAGGGATCGCGCGGAAACGTGCATGCAAAAAGGCGTCAACTCTCCCGCGATTTTGTACATATTCGGGATCATCAACAAAAGGCCCTGCGAGGCCGTAAATGTCGTCGTTAAAGCACCCGCCTGAAGGGCACCGTGAACGGCACCCGCAACCCCGCCCTCCGATTGCAACTCGCTGATCTCGGGAATATCTCCCCAAATGTTTTTTTTGCCTAACGCCTTCCATTCATCGCAAAACTCCGCCATTGCCGACGACGGCGTAATCGGATAAATCGCGATGACCTCGTTTGTTCTATACGCAACCGAAGCCGCCGCCTCGTTGCCATCTTTGATGACGGTATCTTTGTCTTTGATAACAGTGTTGGAATCTTTCATAAGCAGAAAGGCTTATGGTGCAGAACATCGTTGCAATCGTCAAGCAAATAAGGGGGCGGCATGAAAAGCACCCCCTTAGATTTCTCTTAATGGTTTATTTAATCTTTCGCTTTTTTCCAAACAACCAACTTATTTTGCCAACCCATTGCGTGGACTCAAAAGAACCGAACTTTTCACAATCGTAATCATGGAGCACGATTTTGGTCTCTTGCATTGCTTCTTTTAGCCTTTTCTCGCCTTCTGGGGTAAGTTCCGTATCAAGCAATACAAGCCATTTTAGACAAGTTAAATTCTTTATTATGACATCAATGCAGTCGTCTGTCACATCTACATGGCTGTGCTTGGCTCCCATTATAATCAAGTCAGTCAACTTCTTGCATTTTGTAAACAATTCAACATAGGCTTTTCCAGTAATGTTGCAGTTGTACGTTATGTCGAGTTTTTCTATAGTATTTTGATAAGCTTCTATCAAAAGCAACAAGTCATCGTCGGTTAAATCATGGCCTAAAGTCAGTTCTTTCATGTTTGGGCAGCCCTTCGTGAGCTGTGGTATCTTTACTTCGGAACAATCTAGGCTTTCTAAGAATTTACACCCGGAAATCATGCTCATTACGTCAGGACTTTTTGAATCCCGGACTTTGAAAGTGATGCTCTTTAGTGTTTTTTGATTGTTTTTTATCAAATTATATGCAAAAAAATCCGCATCAGAATCCATAGCAATTACCACAGATCTTAGTGAGCAGAATTTTGTCGCAAATTTTTTAATTGCCTCTTCTTGATCGTCACCAGCCAATCTAGAACTTCTCAGGCTACCCAGGTAGAGCGCAACTACGTTGTTGCATAAGTCTGCTGTCATTGATATGAGCTCCGATGACAAGTTTGATGGACGCATGGCGTTGCCAAGTCCAAGCAATCTTAGTCGAGGACCAAATTTTTGTATGAGGAGTATGAGTCTTTCATTACTCACGTCGTCCAGATCGTATATGTTGAGTGACTTAAGGTCGTACTTAGAGGTGTGCTCAATTATCGTAGCAATGATTAAGTTTTGTAGGTTTGAATCTAATCTATCGGTGATGTGCTTATTAAGGTCCATAAGGTTGATTTCAATTAAGTATGGATGTTTCTCGATAAAGTCTAGAATGTCTTTGATGTCTGAATTCGCTCCGGGCTTGTACTTTGTTATGCGCGTACTCGCATGCATCTTCTTGCATATGCAGTTTAGCAATTTTACTAACTCTTTGTCTGTATCAATTCCTCCGTAAATGTAATACAAGAAGCAAATCTTGAGATCAACGAACCTATTTTCCTTTTTAACCGTTTTGCTGAGAGTATTGCTAGGGATATTTTCATTTAAGATTTTTTTATTCTCCTCATTACTGAAAACTCCCTTCTTCCCGTTTTCTTTCATCGCGTTTGCCGAATGGCCCATAGCGATTACTATCAGCGCAACAGCTAGCGTATGAGAGATTGTTTTAATGTTAAGTTTCATAATAGTCTTTGTTTTGAATATGTGCCCATGGAACGCTATTCCTGAAGAACAGTCAATTGTTTTTTAAATTTCACTTCGGGAGCTGTTATTATCTAAAAATAAAGGCGCCCGAACCAGTATCCACGAAACAGCATTGACGGAGTGAGAAAGTTAGGTAAGGTATTAACAATAACACCTCAACATAACCCCTTTATGAAAATAAAAACACCAAGATTTATCGGAAGTTTAACGATCGCACCAGTGATCATCGGATGGCTCATCATGAGCAGTGGGTGTTCTAGGCAAAAGGACAGCCAGGAAGTGCCTAAGGAGGAAACAAAGCCAATGACAACGACAAATACACTAACAACTAGCTACAACCCTTGCGACATCAGTGCAAAATCCCTCTTAGCGATGCCTTTGACGACTCATGCGCAAGTGGGGTTTGAAATCGGTTATATCGGAAATGAATACCCCAAATTTTACGAAATTTTCACTGTATCAGCAGGTTCACCGCAAACGCCGGTAACAGTGAAAATGGACATCGAGAAATGGAAGCAGTTTATTCAATTCGTCCATGAGATGAAAGATCACGAGCTGGGACAACTGCTAGAGCGCACGGCTCAGGAAATTTTCCGGTATTACGCTGTGAGTCAGTCATATACCCTAGTTGGAGACAACAATTTCACAAAAAACCTCGTGAAAGGCCTTCCGCCAGTGATGTCACCACAGGAGGTGCGAGAAAGGACGAAAAAATTGCTTGAAATCAACGTTAAAACGGGGCGCGCGCTAATGATCCACATCGCGTCAGATGGTGATGCGAATCAGCACTTGCAGGATCTTCTTTTAAAAGAATTGCCTGGGTGCGGAGTAAATTCACAGATTCTCTCAGAGCTCCCGTTAAATCTCGCAGTTGGAGACTCTCGTGCTGATTGCAACCTTTCGAATGACCTACTGTGCGAGGCGATCGGAATCTACAAAAATTTAAAAGGCCTTGTTTGCTCCAGGTGTCGTCTGCTGACCCGTCGATTAATCAACGCATTGGCGGAAAACTGTCCTCACTTAGAAGCCCTAGTCTTAAGCTATTCTTGTCTGGATAGCACCCATGATGGAAAAGACACGATACGCAACGAAGATGTTATTCGTTTGAGTCAGAAATGTCCAAAAATGCGAAGCTTTTCCATGCTGTACTGTGACTCTAGTGTGACAGATGAGGCTGTCACAGAAGGCATTGCGAAGAATTGGAAAGGTATCAAATACCTCGGCTTGGCGAAGGTTAGGATCACTAATGACTCCATTAAGGCATTGCACCAATGCAAAGAGCTACTGTTCTTCAATATCGACCACTGCCTACCGCCCAGCCCACGTGTGAGGGGGAAGGATCCAATAACAAAGGAACCTGTTATGGTGACGCTTTCCGATGAGTTTATAAAGGAGTTGTGCCAAAATCCAGATACGGACTTGAGCGAGTTGGCTGCAGGCAAGGAAATTCCTGAACTCGCTACTTTCAAACCCCTCACGCTCAACGCCATTGCGGAACTGATTGCAAAATGTCCGAAACTCCTGTTGGCGTCTTTTGCCAGCAGTGCCTGCGATGTCGGTCCAACGAAAGTGGGGGAAGTCCTTAAGGCTTGTTTGAAGAAGCAAGGACTCGACGTTATCGGATGGGGCACCCCCGAAGACGTTAAAACCGAAGGCAATCGGCAAATCCACATCGCGACAGACGACAATGGCGAACGTGTAGTAAAGGTTCTGGTGATAAAGAAGAGTTGAAAGATTCCCGAGGAAAAGTTTTGCGAATAATTTTAATTTGAAAGAAAAAACATTGATTCGCGGAAATCAATAGAGCCAATGACCTCGAAGAGGTCATTGGCTCTGTCTTAAAATTGGTCAATTAATTTTATTTTCTGATGGTTTGCTGATTATCTAGGGCCATTATTGATTGATAATTTTAATCCCTGGGCTGGCATTTTTTAAAGAGTCTAGTGCTGCTGGAGAACACAGACGCTTACTATTCATAGTAATCGACTTCAGGCTTTTTTTTACGGACTCTGAATTTGCCAATGCTTCAATCCCTTTGCTCGTTACTTGAAGGCAACCATCTATGTTCAAATTGACGAGTCCTTTGTTGAATTTAGCGATCTCCTTGAGCACGCGATCTGTCAGGTAACAGCCGGATACGTCAAGTGATTGGATAATAGCGGGTCCTTTGAATAATGCAGCAACTGCCGCATCGTCCACAAAGCAGCAATTACATATACGGACGTTTTTTATACTTTTGCTTTGTGCTAATGCAGCCGTTCCCCAGCTTGTGATCGAAGAGGAGTCGACTACGGAAACTGTCTCTAGCTTCGGGCATTTTTCTGCGAGTAGCTTGTACAATGAATCTTTGAACTCAATGCAAGACCGCAAATGCCATTTAGTTGAGTTTGGGCAAGCATTGATCAGGGCTATGAGAGTACTTTTGTTTGTAAGAGGACGTTCCCTTAAATCAATGACTGTGCATTTACTGACGATGCCATTTTTGATATCTTTGAGAATTTGTTCTTCGCTAACCTTTTTATTTGGGTTATAGATTCCATTTTTGTATAGAGACTTGATGGATTGGATGTTCTTTTTGTTTTTGCTTTGGTTTTTAGATGGAACTGTATTACGAGAAGACTTAGCCTTGTGGGGTTTTACGATCCTGTTGGCGAAGATCGACTTTTTGGCGCTGGATTGACAGTCTGTCTGAACGCCCCTGCTTATCTTCTTAACTTCAGTACCGGTGGTCGCTCTTTTTTTAGGAGTATGATTTGCGAGGGCCTGAGTTTGCGTAGAACAAAGTCCGGCTGTTATCATGAGCAAAACGGATAGTGATTGCTTTAATGTTATTAAGTTTGTTTTCATAATGATTCCTTTTTGTTGTGTTATGCGAATCAAATTGCCTAATTAAAAACATTAGTCAAGTAAAAAAATTTAAATAAAAATTAAATCTTGTGTCAAAATCGATGCCGTCCTTTTTGCCTAGGATGAGTAGAAAGGACGACTTTTCTTTGAAAGGTTCAGAAAATGTTGGGACCTCGAGAGTGGCTTCTATTTTGAGATGATAGACAGGCAACAGAGGGGGATTGGAGGAGGTAAAATGCCACATCCAATTCCCAAAAGTGCTTACATATTGCAATATGCACTCAGTTTGGACCTGTTGGAGGGTGTTTTCCCTCCAATCGGCATCAGTCGCCTGCCTGGCATCTTAAACTTGATGCAGTCCAGAGATGCCTGAGCGTACTGCAGTAAGTGATGGCATTGAGACTGATGCGCAAGCAACTCGCCGCTCAAAATCGACGCTGTATCGAATAAAAACAAAAGAAAGCTTTCCGATCTTGGAAAAAGCTTGTCATTGCATGATCTTTTTGAAACAAGATAAACATGAAGGAGGTAGAAATTTGTAAGATACTGCATAAAACTGTAGGAATGTTGGCTTGCATTGTCTTGTTACAGGGGTGTTCGACAGTGTATTGGGCGGAAAAGAAGGACAAGAGAGATCCCGTTTGTAATGCAGGACTGGGGAGCAAAACGCTTGAGAAACAATCTTCCTACGACCGTAATGCTGGCGTCTCATTGGGCAATCAAAGGACACTTGATGGCAAATACACTTTATTGGATTTAGTGAATTTTGCCTTAGAGAATAGCCCCGATGCACGTCAAGCGTGGTTTGCGGCAAAGCAAAGAGTGGCTTACTATGGAATGGCGAAGAGCAGATTATACCCCACTGTTGATCTGTCCGCGATGGGACGGCGAACACAGATAGGCGAATCGCCGTATGAGACGGACGATGGAACGGACACGATAATAACCTATCGCCAAGATAGCTTTCAACCAGCCGTTGCCATCAATTACAAGTTGTTCCAATTTGGTGCCGATCTAGCCGCGATTGAGGCAGCTAAGGACAGACTGTATGCGGCTAATTTGCAATTCAACCGTAGTTTACAAACGGTCATCTATAACGTGCAAAAGGCCTATTACGATTTTTACGCGGCCTCTGAAACCGTCCGTGCGCGTGACGCAAATCGGAAAGATGCGCGCTCAGCATTTGATGTAGTTGCCAAGAAAACAGAAGCCGGACTGGCAAGTATTCAGAATTTTTTGCAAGCGAAATCCAATTGGTTACAAGCCGATTACGACTATAAAAGCAGCATCGCCAATGTGGAAAACTGCCGAGCCACGCTTGCGGAAAATGTGGGAGTTTCGGTCTCGAAAACATTCAAAATCGTTTTGGAGAAAGTCCAATCCACTCCCCATTTAGAAAAGGACGTTGAGGCCTTAATTAAGAAAGCTCACATCGAACGCCAAGATCTTCATGCGCAAAAAACATTGCTGACTGCTACGACAGAGGAAGAAGCGGCGCAAAGGCGCGCATTCTGGCCAAAATTGATGGTTGGACTCACCAGTAGCGTACAAAAATATGGTAGCCCCCCTCAGTCGTCTTGGCAAAAAAATTATCAAGGCTCTATGGGCTTTCAATGGAATTTCTTTGATGGACTCAGCTCAACGTACTCAATTATACTGGCACGCCAACAAAAGGCTGCTCAAAGAGAGGCCTTGCGATATGCAGAAATAAGGGCCGCCGGAGATGTCTGGAGAGCATTCTATGGACTGAAAACTGCCATCAGACAGTTGCGGTCAGCACAGTCGTTAATGGAAGCTTCCTCTAAGTCATTTGAGGCCATAAAAATAGGATACGATAGCGGCATTAACAGCGTTCTAGATTTGTTGTCTTCTCAGACGAGTTTAGCGCAGGCGCGTCTATTTCAAATACAATCAGAATCAAATTTAGCTTTATCTTTGGCAAGATTAGCCTACTCTATAGGAGATCAATCATCGAATCGGATTAGCGAGGAGGTACATTATGGAAAATTGTAAAAATAAACCAGAAGAAGGTAAAAATAAAACGGGGATTCCCTTTAGCAGGCAATCCTTTTTATTCTTGATAACCGTTGGCATCGGGATTATAGCCATCGTTGCCTGGCTGGCTTTTCAGATACATCAGAAGAAAGCCCACAAAGTCCAAAAGGAAAGACCTCCCACATTAGTATCCGTAACCAAAGTGGAGCAGAAAGACAGCGATCGGTATGTGGAAGCGATTGGCCGCTGTGTTGCTGACCAGTTTGTACAATTAATTCCTCAAGTGTTCGGGAAACTGCAGGCAATTCGCTTTACGCAAGGAGATTTCGTCAAAAAGGGAGATATTTTGTTCGAAATCGATCCCCGTCCTTACGAAGCAGCCTTGGAAAAAACACGGGCGCAATTAGTGATCGATCGCGCAACGTTAGCCGTTAACGAAACACAAAGAAACCGTTCTAGCACGCTGCTTGCGGGAAAATATATCGCACAGCAAGACTTCGATGTTTACGAAGCGAGAGTTAAAGGATCTCAAGGGCAGGTTCAATCAGACCTCGCAGACATTAAATCCGCTGAGATCAACGTCGATTATTGTTACATCCGCGCACCTGCTGCCGGGAAAATGGGCCGTTATTTAATCAATGTTGGAAATGTCGTTGGTTCTCAGTCAATTCTTGCAACATTGCAAGCGATAGACCCTATTTACGTGGAATTCTCTTTAGCGGATACGCAATTCCTTCAGGTGCTAGCGTATCAGAAAAAAGCGACTCATCCACTGACTGTAGAAGTGACTTCTTTCGATGATCCTACACAAAAACGATTGGGTCAGCTCGTGTTCCTAGACAACACAATTAGTAAAGACACCGCCACGGGAATTCTCCGCGGTCAGCTGAAAAATGCCGATGGCACTCTATGGCCCGGTCAATCCGTTAACGTGCGCGTTACCCTGGAAAATATTCCAAATGCGCTATTAATCCCCGAAGAAGCCGTCCAAATTAGCCAAGAAGGGCCCTTCGTCTACGTCCTAAAACCAGACCAAACGGCTGAATACCGCAAAGTCCAACCAGGCCAACGCCACGGCAAACTCATCATCATCGAAGATGGCCTCAAGCCAGAAGATACCGTCATTACCGAGGGGCAGATGATGATAGGGCCGGGATCAAAAGTAAGAATAATCCAGCGTTGATTTTGAGCGGCGAACCTAGCGCTCAAAATTACTACGCCTCCTCTCGCGATTTTGGCGGAAGGGGAGGGATTCGAACCCCCAGAACCTTTACATGCCCAACGGTTTTCAAGACCGTCGCGATAGACCACTCTGCCACCCTTCCGTTCGTTTTAAGTGATTACTTATAAAACATCGCACAGTACGACGACAAGCCTTTTCTTAAATCAAAAAAATTCCAAAAAAGACTTTCTATTGACTCAGCGACCAATATTATGTATCGTGAGTGGTAGTGTTGTTCGATTTGGCGAGAAATTCTCATCAAAAATGACTCAACTACTCAATCTAAAGGATGATTATGAATACAAAAATAATGAAACAAATGTTTTACGCAGCGTGTGTGACGCTTTTAACTACCGGGTCCGTGCTTGGAATGAAGCTAACGGGCGATTCGTTTAAAGACGGAGAAGAGTATTTGAAGGAAAAAGATATTCCTAAAGCTATCGAATGCTTTAGCAAGGCAGCGGCTGAGGGGAAAAAAGAAGCTTTTGAGATAATTCTTCAGCTCCATCCACTCAATGAGCATCCTTATGCATATCTATTGAATATGCTTTGCTGGATGAACACGTTCCCACAGGATGATCTTGAAAACTGCACAAATGTCTTAGAAAAAGAAGGCGTGCAGCTCCTGCAAATGATCGCGTCAAATGTGAAGCAACTAAAAAAGCAAATCCAAAAAGAAGCATTTCAAAGTATGAAGAAAAAAAAGATCAGCATTGTGAGCATCCTTCAAATCGTACAAAACAAGAATCTAGAAAACACCCAATCAACGAATAGTACTACACAAAGTATAAGCGTTGTTTCAGAGAATACTCTGTCCATCTTCTTTAACAAAATTTGTTTTAAGATTTTGCAAGACTCTAAGGAATTTTACAGCAAGCATTATTTGGTGTTATTCTCTGAAGCAGAAGAAGCAGATGAGAAAATTCATAAAACACAAGGCTTGGAACAACAAAAAAAGGCATTTTTTGACAACAAGTCATTATCGCTGGAAGAACGCATTTGGAATCAATTCGAAAACCAACAAAAAAGCTTTGAAAAAAGTATCAGTAAAATCGACAGCAAATTGGATCAATGCAAGGATTGGATTGAACGACTCATGTGGGAAATAAAATGGATTCGTGATGGTGGCTTTATGAACAAAGACAACCATTATCAAGATTATCAGAAATGGCTGATAGAGAATAAGGCACTCTTGGAAGACAAAGAAACTCTTAAAAATCTTTACTTTAAATAAATTTTCATACGCTTTTTCTCAAAAGGAATCGCTTTGCGGGATTCCTTTTTCTTTGCTTTTTTCGCGAGCATGGCGCGTCAAAATTTCGCATCCCCACCAACGCCGTAGCAAGTTCGAGATGATAGGGACGGCTACAGAAAAATTTACAAAAAAACCACGAGACAGGTTCGATTTTGAGATGACGAGCAGGCGCGCGAAGTCGAGATGCCTGAGCGTATTAAAGTACGTGATGGCATTGAGGCCGATGCGCAACGAACTCGCCGCTAAAAATCGGCCCTGTCTCAAAGGTCATCGTTTCCACCCAACCTACCCCGCATTGCCCACGAGGGCGCTGCCGAAGTAGAGGCCGATGACCGCTGAGAGGAGGTGGGTGTCAAGGGGCGTGATCACGAGACCTTGCATTTTGACCCACTTGATTTTTTCCATCGCTGACGCGAAGATCCAAAAGCCGTCCGTCATTTCCGAATATCCCACGTGAACGGGCACCTCCGGCATAAAAACAGCGACGACCTTTGGAAATACGATAATAAATAACACCGCCAACAGCGCGATCACACGACGTGTAACGAACATATACGGGCCTGCGATGATGCGCGACGGCCGAATGATGGCGCTCGGCTTCATGGCCATTTGAAAGGACAGCATGCGTTCTTGGTGACGGGACTCCATGGAGCGGCCAACAACGCGCATAAGGCCGCCGAAAAGCGAGGATCCTAAAAGAGATAACAGTTCTGAGGGGAATATTGGCATGGCGTAAATGGATGGAAGGTTTAAAAGTTTAAAGAGTCATTGATTTACAGGGATGTTTTCATTTTTCGTACCCATTGTAGCAAATTCCCGCCCCATCGTACAGCGCTCCGTTGCCTTGCTTGGTTCCGTTGGGATAAATAAAGGAGTGAGCAAGGAAGGCGTCGTTTATCTCTAAAATCTTTCTTTTCTCGTAAAAACGCTTGACATTATTTTTCGGCCATTATCTCATTCGTCACACAAACCTCATTAGACTCTATGAAAAACTCAACTCAAAATCAAATCTTCAAAACGCTATTTTGCCTTTGTTTAAGCGCTTTGCTCTGTAGCGATTCTTTGGCAATGCGTCGCAAGGATCGAAAACAAAACCTTCAAATATTCACAAATAACTGCTCAGGTTTAACGCCTAACAATCTAAAGAATGATGAACAGAACTCACCTATTGATGATATCAAAGAATCGCTTATCCCTGGAAATAATGATAACGCTATTAATCGTCTCAAAACGACCCTATTACAAGCGATTGATTTAGAAAAAAAGCAGAAAGAAGTGGACGATGAAATTAAAGCCTTAAAAACTCAATTGGAAAAAATGCCATCCGTAAAAAACATTAAAAAGGAAAAGAAAAAAATAAATAAAAGGATCAAGATACTGCAAAATGAAAGAGAAAATATGCAAAATGAGATCGATATATCAGTAAATAAACTCTCAGCAGTGATTTCGACACTCCCAGAAATTAGAAAAATTCTACAAAATTCGAAAACGAAATCATTAGAGATAAAAAAAGAAATCCGTGAGCAAGAAAAAACTTGGGAAGACAGTATATTGAAAACTGTTGATATGATTAGGATACTACTACCAGCCGAGCAATATCTAAGCGCTTGTGAATCAACACTCTTATTCAATAAACATAAAGAGCAATCGGTGAACAAAGAGAGGGATATAAAGATGTATGAACTAGAGAAGCAAAGAGATAAAGAGTGCGGGAAGGTCTTGCAAAAAATCCTTATCGAACAAAACTTACCACCCCAATCCTTAATCTTAAAGTCTACTGGCAACTCAGAAAAACAGGTTTCCAACGTTGAAAGTCTAGGAAGCAAAGACAAAACTCAGTTACTTAATCTAGCTTGCGCATTGTTGACGTTACAGCGTAGCACGAAACTTGTGTTGGAAAAAGTTATTGAACAAGAAGCTTTAAGAGTGGTCAATGAAGCAGCCAACGGAAACAATGCATTTGCCATCCAATTTCTTGAAGAGTATTGGGTTATGCAAAAAAAAGGGAACAATCCTACAATTATTGACATAGAATAATAGCGCAAAGGAAACCTTCTAATCATTCAGTTGTCACCATTTCGATTCCCCCTAGACGCTTTTCTGGGCAAGTTTTGGCATGTTCCGCCAAATTCTTCTCAAAGCGGGGGGTCTTGCGGATGGGAACCTAAAGTGGGATTCGTTTGTGCAGTATAGCCCACGTTGCAAAAAAATGCCTTCTCAGCCGAAGCATTGTACGAAAAATGCATTCCACACTTGACATTGTATCTTTATTTTTACTTCTAGCAGAGAAACAAGCATCATTTTATGAAATCCATAACTCAAACCACCCTATTGAAAGCGTTAACATGCATTTGCATGAGCGTCCTACCTTTTGGCAATGTTTCTGCAATGCACCACAAGCACAAAAACAAAAAGAAGAATAAAGAGGTCGTAAAACAGGAAGTCGCCGTCAATCAGATCTCGCTACTCATTCCGGAATCTCTCATCAACAAGGAACTGAATTCGGCCAGCAGCTGGAAAGATTGCGAAAATCGCCTCATAGTGGAAAAAAAATTTAACAGTGAATTTGATAAACTCGAGGAATCACTTGATAATAAACTTAAACTTTTAGAAGAAAGCAAGATTGATGAAGTCAACGAACTCGTCAAAAATAAAAAGACATTCAAAGTAAATAAGTACAAAAAAATGCTTCGAGCTATCGGTGAAAAATATAAAGACATTGAGGAATCCATCAATAACTGGGCTTTAGAGGAAGGGAATCGGTTGGTCCTTGAATCTAAAAAAGTCATCAATCTCTCCGACTGTTTGACCAAGCTTAGCGAAGACAACGATATGAAAGAGGTCCTCAAAAACCCCTTAGGGTTTACAAATTACAATACGTCCCTAAAGGAATCAGATTTAGACAAATCTAACGATAAGAAACTCAAGAAAAATTGCAAAGATATCTTCAAAGAAATTCTCGAAGTCAGTGAGAATCCAGAAGCTCCAAAAAAGCTATCCAAAGAAGAATTAGACGGTCTTAACACGCTTGGAATGAATTACCTCTACGGCAAAAATGGCTACGAAAAAAACCCATCAAAAGCCTGCGACTGTTTCCAACGTTCAACTCAAGGTGGCGATATCAATGCCGAATGGAATTACGCCCTCGCGTTAATGGAATTTTGTAAATGCAACGAACAACTCTCGACAAGAGATACTCAAGAAATAGGGAAAACGGCATTTCAAGACACAATCCTTGAAATGATTTTCGAAAAAGCACTGAAAGCAAAAGAAGCTGGAAATAAGGAAGCAGACAAGCTTGTCCAAGCATACGAAAAGGCGTTAAAAGAAAAGAAGGAAAATTTGCCTCTTAAATAATCGTGCGCTCAATGGCAAACGCGTTTCTCGCTTGACATTTCCAATTCATTTCAAATCTTAGAAGGGAAACACATTACACATTAATTGTTTATGAAAAACACACCTCAAAAAATCTTTAAAACGCTATCCTTCCTTTGCTTGGGCGCTTTGCTCTGTGGCGATTCTGTGGCAATACCTCATAAAAAGCAGAAAAAAGAGAAAGAACTCGCAAGCAACCAGAATACAGTCGTCAAAAAGACCTCAACAGTCGCTCCAACTCCCTTCAGCAATAAGGAGCTTAATCCGTCCAACAAACAAAAGGATTGCCTCAATTTAGACAAATCACCCTCCGTTGCGCCTAATACAATCAAGTTCGGTCTTTCGAGGTTAGAACGACAAGAAGCTCAAGAGATTCAAGACCTCAAGAACAAGAAAAAGACAGGAAGCATCAGCAAAAATAAATACAAAAAGAAACTTCGTGCTATCAAAGAAAGCTACGAAGGGAAGAAGGCGTTTATATCGTGCATTCCTTCCCTCTTAAAATTGAAAGAAAACGGGAATTCCGACCAGCAATTGTCGAAAATTAGCACGGAACTGCTGGGTTTTATGCGTGAAGTTCCAAAAAAACTACAGGATCAATTGAACGGAAATCCCTCAAAAGAGAAACGAGAGAAATTTAAGAAAAATTCTGAGGAATTTTTCGAAACATTGCTCGACATAAAGGAAGATGAAAAACCATCTGAACCATCCAAACAACTGCCAAAAAAAGAGTTAGAGAATTGTAAAATGATTGGGAGTAATGATTTCGGCGGCGAAAATCTCGCAATGATAGCCACCCAAGACAATGGCGATACCGAATGGAAGCAGGCCTGCGAACTCATCACACTACTTAGAATTAAATGCAAGGAATGCCTCGCGGAAAAAAGGGATACTAGCGACATAGTAGCAACAACATTTCAAGACGCGCTCACGAAACGCATCCTTGGAAAAGCACAAGTGGCAGCACAAAAAGGAAACAAAGAAGCCATCCAATTTGTCGAAAATTGTTATAATCCTCAAAAAAAAGGGATCAATAATGCAATTGTAGACATAGAATAATAGGGCAAAGGAAGCGCTCTAAACATTCAATTGTCACCATTTTGGATCCCCCCAAACGCTTTTCTGAGCAAGTTTTGGCATAGTTCATTTGTACAATATAAGTCACATTGTAAAAAAATGCTTTCTCCGCCAAAATATTGCACGAAAAATGGTTTTCTCGCTTGACATTTCCGATTCACTTCAAATCTTAGAAGGGAAATACATTACACATTAATCGTTTATGGGAAACACAACTCAAAAAATCTTTAAAACACTATCCTTCCTTTGCTTGGGCGCTTTGCTCTGTAGCGATTCTGTGGCAGGCCCCCGCAAATATGGCAAGATAGAAAAAAATGTCAGCGATAAAAGTTACAAACTAGACGTTAATGGAAATAAAAAATCGCTAATTCAAAATGAAGGTTATCGAGACTTGATAAAAAGCGTCGACACGATCAATAAAATGGAAATTGGATTGGAGACGTTGGTTGAAAATTTGAAAAATATCAGCCATGAAGCAATGGAACGCAAAAATCTAGAACAACAAATCGTGCAGTTTAACAAAAAGTCGGCCGACAGCAAAGTGCGAGTCAGTAGAACGAGAGCCGTATTCATCGCAGAATGTCTCAAAAATAATAACAAAATCTGCGCGTTAATGCTGCAAAGAGTGCCCATGTTGCGCCAAATGAAAGACATAGAGAAGACAATTGAGTGCCTAGAAATACCTTTAAAGCAGAATAAGAATAAAACTAAGAATAAAAAAGAGGAAATACTAAGCAAGAAGCAGCAGATCGCCGATCTAGAAATCAAAGAAATTGCGATATGCAATGCCATCTACAATATTGGGAAAAAAATTTATCCCCAAGATGAATTGAAAGCCCTGGAGTTCCACAGCGAGAATTTAAACACGGAAAGCAATTTCTCCAACGGCAACCTTATTATCAACGACACACCCAAAAACAAAGACATTTGGGAGGTAGCACGTAAATTTGAAGAAGATCTAAAGAAAGCTCGCGAGAATTCGTGTATTGCAATGGGCAATGATAACAATCATGAATGTACATCAAAAGATATGTACGAATATGCCTGCTTGCTGTGCCATCAAAGCAAAGGGAAAAACAAAGAGATGATGGAAAAAATGATTCAATTATTTAAAAAATCGGCGCAACAAGACTACTCTCCAGCCACGTATGTCATGGGTATTCTCTACATGACGGGAACGGATGTCGAGAAAGATGAACAAGCAGGCCTGATACTGATCAAAAGGGCGGCAGTGGCAGGCTACCAAACGGCAATCGAGCATTTAGAAGCGCTCAAAGTGGAAAAAACATCAAAAATGCTAAACTCCAATTGAGAATTAGAACACAAGCTCGCCGAAACTCCGCCGAGTGAAAATTAAGCAACCGTTCTGTAACAGGGAATATTTCGTTAGCTATTTCCTTAATATTTTTCAATTATATCCAACTTTGGCTAAGAGACAGCTCAATTATCATGAAACAGCTTAAAAAAACTCCATCATTGAAAAAATTAATGATTATTTTCCTGAGCGTCCTACCGTTAAGCGATTCGCTCGCTATGCTTCAGAATCATGTGGATCAGAATCAGAAAGAAAAGAATCCTTTAAAATTGACAGAATCGGATCTAAAAAATTCTCCCATTGGAGGCAACAAACGTTCTTTCGGTTCCAATAAATATTTTCAGGAAGTGGTGGAAAGCATCAAGGTCATCAAGAAACTGGAAATAGACTTGAGCGAGTTGAGTAAAAAGTTTGAACAAATCACTCCAGAAAAAACAGAAAAAGCACAAGAACGCGAGAAACTAGGCCGAGCCATGATGGAACTTAGCGAAAGGATTCGAATCCTGAAATTGCTCACCGTTCAAAAGAGAGCAATCATGATAGAAGATAAGGATCTTGAAAACGGTAAAACGATCAGCGAGTTACAGAAGGAAAGAACATTCCTTTATAACACGATAACCAGTTTACATGAGAAGATTGAATCTCTACCAATGACTACCAAGGATGAGAACAAGAATAAAAAAAAGAAAAGAATAAACAGCGAGAAAAAGCTCCTTGAGCTAGAAGGGGAAATAGCCAAGAAATGCGAGGAATGTTTCGAAGAAACGAAAGCAAAAAAACTTTATGACCAAAAAGAGCTTGAAAGCCTAGAGTTCGAGGACGAAAATTCAACCATCGGAAACGACAGTGATGAAAAAAAAATGGAGGCAACCAAACGCGCCTATGAGCTGGTTAAGGCAAACATCAGTCCCCTATATGGGGAGCTCAGAGATAAAATGGAACAAGATATTGCCCAACTTGAAGAAGAGGCAGAAAATCGGATAAAAAGACTTGAAGCAGTGATGCTGAAAGCCAAAAAATCTGGTATAATATTCGAAAAATGCAAGAAGGAGATACAACGCATACAGGAAGACTTGGATAAAAAAAAGGCGGAGCTGCAAAAAGAACTCAAAAAAAACATGGATGTCGAATATAATAAATTGGAAGCTAAGGTAAGCGGAAAAAGCACAACAGCATCGTCCAAACAAGCAAAGAAACCCTTTAGCAATTTCTCCAATAGCAATCTCATCATCAACGACACACCCAAAAACAATAACCCGGAAAATAAGGATGAGGAACAACCCATCAAACTTGACATCCCAAATCTTGGAATTGAATTCAACTCAGACAATAACTTCTTAAACGAAATGAACGATCAAGGAGTTAGTTACGCTTTAGTAAATAATCTAAAAAAAGCCTGCAAATATTTCCGTAAAGCAGCGGAAAAAGGCCATAAAGGTGCCCTATTGAACCTTACCCATGCACTTTTCGAATTATCCAAAACGGATAAGAGCAATGAAAGTAAACTTTTCGGGGAATTGTTGCGCTGGATAACCAAAGCAGCCAACGATGGAATACCAGAGGCCCAATACAATTTTGCTTATGTCTTTTACCAAAAAAGTGGTGGAGAGAATCCAGAAGAGCTCGAAACAGTGATTACATTACTCAAAAAAGCAGCGCAACAAGACTACGCCCCAGCCACCTATATCCTGGGTATTTTCTACATAACGGGAAGGGGTGCCAAGAAAGATATACTGGGTGGTGTGACGCTACTCAAAAGAGCAGCAGCAGGTGGCCATGAACCGGCAATCGCAGCTCTAAAAACACTCGATTTAGAAGCCGAACTCAAAAAGCTCAAGTCAAAGAAACTCAACAAAACCCAACAAAATAAGGACAAAAAGTAAGCAACTATTTTGAGAAAAAGAGTGTTTTACTCTCAAACATCAATATTCTCCCGCTTGGATAGCTTTGCTAGAGGCCTCTTCTGAACAAGTTTTTGCGTAGTCTGCTAAATTTTTCTCGAAGAGGGAAAGACCTTCTGAAGGGGTTTCCAAGGCAAGTTTCATTTTTGTCGCCAAGTCGTTCGTATCCAAGTGTTTAAACAAATAGCCCAACCCATAATGCGCCACTCGCTTGCCAATCAGGTGGTAATCACTCGCGATCACGGGCCGTTTCGCCGCAGCCGCACGGGAAAGGATTCCAGAAGAACCGTAATGCCGAATGTACGGCACAAGAACAACATCGGTCGCACAAAAGCAGAGTTGCTCTTCGTGTTCAAAAATGTATCGATTGAGAAAACGCGCATGACCACTTAACTCCATGTCCATTAATTGCTTAACGATCACTGGATCTTCCTGCTTCCCCGCACAAATTAAATAGACGCGTTCCCGATCCTGCTGGAGCATTTTCCTGATCGCCTCCAGGACCAGATGCAACCCCTTGCGTCGCCCGCCAACGCCGTAATGTAGAAAAACGGTACGACCGGAAGGAATATTGAGTTCCTTGCGCGCAATCTCTTGCGGGATAGTGAATTCCGTCAGCCAAGGATCAGGTAAAAAAGCAAACTTTTGCCACGGATAGCGCGTTTTTAGGTCTTCAATGATAAACTCATCTATGAGAAAAAGCGTTTGGAACCAACCACTTTTCGATAATTTTAAAAATCCTGTCTTTTTGATGAAATTGTTCAAACTCCACCGTTTCTCATCTAAGAACCTCGGGCGCAAATAGATGCCAGAGATTTTCCCTTTTAAGCTTTTTGGAGGAAACATCCCTAAGCTACTCCAGCGCAACATCGAAGAGGCGCATTCGTCGAGGCAGTTAAAGAAAACGCTATCCCCTCCAACCGCTTCCAAGCAAGCTGCGGCGGCATTCAACAACGTTCTGTCAGTAAGTTTCTGCCCAGGAGCGACTTTTAACGGCAAAACCCCTACCTTTTCAAGCAAACCGTTGTCGCGCTTACGGATATGCTCCTTCGCCTCATCGGTCCGCAAATCCAAAGCCAACGTAACACGATGTCCCGCAACGAGAAGTGCGTTTGCAAGGACCACCACGTACATCATGTGATGCCCCCCATAATTTGGCTCAACGATAACGATGTGTTTCTTATTCATGATCATACCCTTGTAACGTTTTCTGTTCAATGATGTGCTCGTAAAGCCGCGTATAGCGAAAAAAGACCGCAAAAGCCATAAAACACGCCGCGTAGAACCCAGGAAAGCCGTCTAAAAAACCTCGTTTGATCACATAACCCTTCATAAAGCGCCAAAAACTCCGAAAAATCGCCCCCCCAGCAGACCATTTTTTACCGCGCTTAAGTTGTTCCTGCAGATCGAGATCGGCAAACGTGCTGATCTTATTCAACTGCGCCTTTAATGACGGATACGAATAGTGATAAAGATCCCCATTCAAACGTTTCGCAAAACCTTCCAGCACAAGCTTTTCATGCACATCTCCGCCTCCCCAAATCGCCTCCCCGTTCTTGAACAAGCGCAAACTGAGGTCCGGATACCATTCGCCATGTGTAATCCAACGACCCAAGAACCAAACCTTGCGCGGAAAGTAAGCACCTGAATAAGAATCACTTGCGCGATCCAAAAACTCCTCTATCGAACATCTCAGTTCTTGACTCACAGCCTCATCCGCGTCAATCGAAAGAATCCACTCTTGAGTCGCGTACGTTAATGCCAAATTCTTTTGATCACGGAACCCTCTCCATGGATGTTCATAAACCCTTGCACCAAAGGATTTTGCAACGCTTTCCGTGTCATCTGTGCAGTCATTAATGACGACAATGATCTCCTCAACCCACTCGCAAACGCTTCCTAGGCAACGCTTTAAGTTGTCTGCTTCGTTTTTTGCGACAATTACGACCGAAATGGGGTGTTTTTTGCTATTTTTTGTCATTTTTCTGTCATTTTTGTCTGCCTTTAAATCTACTCAAGAAAAACGTCTCTTTTTGCGACAAAAATGTCAAATCTGTTTTGAAATCTACGCTGAAAATTTCTGTTGACATAACCATCAATCGGGAAGGAAATGAAAGTCAAATCTCAACGGAGGTTATTTGGTATGAATATGTTACAATTACTTATGAATTATTTTAGAAAATTAATAAAGCACATGCTAGTTGCAGCATGCATTACGGTAGCAGGGGTGGCTTTGACGCAGGGGATGAAGGAGGACGGGAAAAAGCTCCCAGTTGTCAAAATCGATTCAAAGAAAAAAGACAACAAATTTTTGGACATCAAGATTATTTTCAAGAACGGCGGGTCTATGTCCTTTGGAATGAGTGCTGAAGTGGCTGGATGTATCACAGAAAAGGATCTCTATAACCCAAAAAAGATGCGGCAATTGATGGGAATGATGATGTTGGACCTTTACTGGAAATTTCGGGACAAGAGTGAAAAAATCTATGCGCCGAAAGCGCTGAGCGCTGAAGCCTTTTCCGAAACAATCTCCAAAAAAATCAACACACCCGATATTTTCTACAACAACGACAGCTGTAAAATCTACAACGACGGCAACAATGGAAATCCCTTCATCAACAGAAATTTCCCTTTTTCATACATAGAAAGTGTTGATTTCAGTGATGTCAAAAAAGAAGATGTAACGGACGAGATTGTAGGACTCTTAGCGAAGCATTGCTGTTTTTTGAAAAAGGTAAATTTGTTGAATTGCCTCAAATTGAGGGATAGTGCAATCATCAAGCTAGCGGAAAACTGTGCAGAGCTCCGAGAGCTCAATTTGCTGCGTGATTTTTACATTTCTTACACAGACGCAGCTCTCATCGCCCTAGCAAAGAATTGCAAGCAGCTGACGAGCCTTAACCTGTGTGGCTGCTTCAAAGTGACAGACGTGGGATTGAAAGCGATCGGGGAGAATTGCAAGCAGCTGACGAACCTTAACCTGAATTGCTGCTACAAAGTGACAGACTTGGGATTGAAAGCCATCTGCGAGAATTGCAAGAACTTAACGAGCCTTGACCTAACTTACTGTAAGCAAGTGACAGACGTAGGGATAAAAGCAGTAGGAGAGGGATGCAAGAAGTTAAAGGAGATCAGGTTGTGGGGGACGAGCGTGAGTGAAGAAGGGCGAAAGAAGCTAGAAAATGCGATACCGGGGTTGGAGATTAAGAACTAGGGAAAAGAGAAAGGGAAAGAACTTAGAAAGGACGGGGGAAGAGAGCTAGGGAAAGAAAATCCTAAAATCTTTCCCATCATCCCCCAAAATATAAACTTGCATCCGCCTGTTGCTCCGTCTATAATTTGCCATACACACAATGGCAGAGGATACACAGGTTACACAGGCGTTTCTACTTAAGATACTTACGGGCGATCACCAGGGAGCCGAGGTAGCGCTTGAGAAGGAGTCTCTTTGGATTGGACAGTCGGAGGATTGCGACATCGTCCTTTCAGATTCATCGTTGTTGCCCAAGCACTTAAAGATCGAAGTCCAGCAAAACGTCTACTCGCTGGTCCCGCAGCCCGACGCCAAGACTTACGTTAATGGCAAACTCCTCACGCAACCCACGACGCCGCAACCCTTTCAGTACATTTCATTGGGATCGACGTTGATCGCTATCGGCCCAGCAAACGAGCCCTGGCCAAACCTTTCCTCAAATTTGGCTCCGCCGTTAGAAGCGGAAGCCCCCCCGCCGGCCCCCGTCACACAAACCCCTCCCTCCCAGCAAGAAACACAATCGATTACGGGGGCACCCCCGGGCCCCCATCAGGGCCCTTCGGATGGACAGCAGACTTCCGAGAAAGGAGGTACTGACAAAGATCATCCACAGACGCCACAGCCAACATCGTCTCAGGAAACACCAGGAAATGCTTCCCTCAAACGCAAGAAAATAGCTGTCTACGGCGGTGCTATCTGCACATTCCTTTTGGTCCTCATTACAACAATGCACATCTCAAAACGATCCACACGCCTCCCAAAAGAGGAACTGATCCCATCGATTCAAAAAATCTTATCAGACCTAAAACTCCAAAAGCTCGTCGAAATCAAGCAAGATGGCCCAATCCCTTTCGTCACGGGTTGCGTCAATACAAAGGCGGAAAAACGTCTGTTGTCTGAGGCCCTGCAGCCCTTTGTCGAAACCCAGAGCATTACAGTGAAGCTGCTGTCACAGGAAAAGCTCATGCTCGGGCTCAAAGAACTCATCAGCTCCGTCAGTGCTCCCCTGACGATCAAACCTTCCGAAAAGCTGGGTGCATTCACAATCACGGGCTATCTCGGGGATGCCGATCAGGTGGCCGCGTTTCAACAACGCGCTAAGGAAGACCTCCCCGACATTGAGCACTTGACGTTGAACATCGTCTCTGCCGACGAAGTTTACACGACTGCTCTCAACATTCTCAAGAAGCACCAACTCAATACTCTCATCGCTCCCATCACGCTTTCCACGGGACTCCTGATTCAAGGATCTATCGATTCACAGCGATTGCCGACCTGGGAGACCGCTAAAAAGGAACTCACAGCCTCATTCAACAACCTGTGTCCCATCATTTTCCGCGTAACGGTCGTTACGTCAGATAAACTCAAGGCGATTAAAGATCTCAAAAAGCAAAATATTTTCTTTGACTCTGCCATAGAATCCATTACGATAAGTACAGATGGCGTTAATTGTATCGACCTGCAAAATGGGAAGCGGTACTTCGAGCGCTCACTGTTGCCGACAGGTTACATGATTTCCAAAATTACCAAATCCACAATCACTCTGTCTAAAGGTAACGAGGAAATTGAACTCTTAATATCAGACTTATGAATAAAAACAACTCTCTCATGCTCGATATGGGCCAAAAGCTCATAGAAGATAAATCGGGCATTTATCGAAAACAACTCCTCGACCAATTATCCAGCGCATCCTTAAAAGTGCAGCAGGAAATGGCCGCGGGAGCAACGTCTCTTCAATTTGAAGGTCTTAACAAGCTAAAAATAGCCATCGAACAAGCTAAACTCATCATTAACACAATCTAACACTACTTACACAATTTAACTAAAGGAATTATTATGGCAGAAGACATCAAACTTAGTACCAACCCCCTCATGGACACAGCAACACTGATTGGGAACATTACGACTAAATCAGAAGAGGTTAAGAAGAAAACAGACGCTGCAGGAAAGAGTGGTTCGAAACCGGAAGACTTGCTTGCAATACAACAAGCCTCTTCTGACTTGGCCAACCTGATTTCCATGATCACGAATATCATGAAAATAATGTCAGAAATGCTCAAATCAATTCTGGGCAACCTCAGATAACCACAGTCAATAGGCTTATATAACACGTTACTATGAATACACCCATAAAGAAACCACAACCCAAAGGAGTTGATTTCTCGAACGTCTCTTCAGATCTCCTGAAAATGCTCGCAGAAATCGGCTTCCTTGGAATTTCACGGGGATTTAGCGCCCCACCAAAAGATATCTTTAACGGTATCATTGCGGTACGCCCAAATGATCCCAATGCACTCACCGGAAAAGCCGTTGCAGACGTCCTTTTGGGAAATCAGGCGGACGGCACTCAGGAACTCCTCGCGCTCATTAAACAAGATCCTAAAAACGATGTCGCAAAAAGCTTTCTCGCTGTCGCTTATTTCATGCAAAGAAACTTCACGGAGTTGGCTAAAGTCGTTAAAAACCTCGTTGAATCTGGGAAAGATGCGAACGCCATTACGATGGCAAAAGGTCTGCTAGAAAAAGCGCAGGAAATGAAGAAATAGCGACGCCCTATGTCTGAAGTTTCCAGTGCATTTGGCATCTCCGGTTCGGTCGTTGGCCCAAGCCAATCATTATCGTTGCCGGAGGGGTCCAAACCCATTGGAAGGGCTGCGGGCGTCGAGGTTCAAAACATTGAGCATTTTCAAAACGTTCTCAATGCTGGAGCCGGAACTGCTATCGGCACTCAATCAATCGGTCCTACCCCGACAGCCGCATCAGCGTCAGCTCCTAATTTCCTCACAAATAGGCGCTTAAGTAGAGCCGAATCGATCCTGGTTGGCATGCACCAAAGCATCCTTCAAAAAGAGCTCGCTGTCGGCCAGAGCGTTAAAGCCACCACATCAAAACCAAATCCATCGCCAGCAGAACTCTTAAAGGTCCAACAAGCGACCACAGAATACAGTCAAAATGTGGATTTCATTACAAATTTATCAAAAAAGTTCACCGATACCGTTTCGACGCTCCTTAGATCCCAATGAAACATTCTCAACGACAACATCCTTTTTGTGCATTCTTGATCTGCTGTCTGGCACTTATTCTCGCTGGATGCGGTGAAAAGGTCCTTTATACGGGCTTGAGGGAAAAAGATGCCAATGAAATGGTAGCAATTCTCCTCTCTCAAGGCATTGGAGCAGAAAAGAAACCCGGTGAAGAAAACACCTGGGTTGCTTGGGTTGACAGCAACAGTTTTGCTAATGCAATCGCCATTTTAAACGAATCCGGCTACCCAAAAGACAAATTCTCCTCTCTAGGGGAAGTTTTTAAAAAGACAGGTCTCGTTTCTTCCCCTCTCGAAGAACGCATCCGATTCATGTACGCCCTCTCGGAGACCTTAGCGGAAACCATCTCGCACATCCAAGGCGTTGCTACAGCGAGAGTTAACATCGTTCTCCCGGAAAACGACCCTTATACCGACAAAAAACTCCCGTCGTCGGCATCCGTTTTCATCACGCACCTCCCCAACGCCAATATTGAGGATTTCATCCGAGAAATTAAGAATCTCGTCGCCAGCAGCATCGAAGGCCTCCAATACGACAAAGTCACCGTTGCGCTCTTCCCCGCTCAGCTTGACGACACCAAAAAGTTCGCCGCAAACAAATCCCTCTTCAAAAAAGCTCTTTTCCTCGACCTCGCTCCAAGCTCTGTCGGCGACTTTTGGACTCTCGTCGGCTCTCTATTGCTCATCGCATCGATTCTGTTCGGTGCCATCGGATTCCTCGTCTGGAAGCTGCACCTCTCATCATCCCCAACGCCAAAAGAACCGGCGCCTGCCAAAAAACCCTCACCCTCCATTAAATAAGGTCACATGCCTGCTGCCGACATCCAACAATGCTTTCAGGAGCAACAGCAGCTGTTCTCGTTGATCCTGAACTTTTTCTGCAATTTCAAGGACGTTCACCCATCGCATTTATCCGAACAGCATGCCTCCATCCTTTCAAGTTTGCTTTCCGATGAAACCTGCCGACTACATTCGCTTACGCAATTTCTAAAAAACACCTTCCAGCTCCCTTCCGTCGAGCCAGAAGCGTTTCTCCCAAAAAACCTCCGGCTGATTCTTTTCCCTCAGGAGATTCTCCAAAACGCGATTCTCTACGCAGGGACCGCCATTTGTTCGTTTAGTATTAAAAAATTCATCCAAAAGTCCGACCTGCAAAAAATAAAAGCCAGTATTGGCGAGCCCCTCTATCACTTCGCCATCAAACGCTCCCTCCTCTTCCTGCATCTGATTCCCCATACGGGTGACCAAACGGCATTTTCACCCGATAATGCCCTCCAAAGCGTGACCAAGGCCGGCACAACGTGTCTGGAATACTGCGTCAATCCCCTCCCAGAAAACCTACAAAAGTATCTGACCATCAAGTTCCCAAAGAACACCTCCTGGAATTTCTCGCAGACTCCGAACCCAAGTCTTCAGTCGAAATCATTGACCCTCTTCCAGAAAATCCTCGAACGCGAACTTAAATCCCCCCTGTCTGTATGCTTAAAATAACGACCACAGGCCAGCTTGTTCCTTCAGGGAAAGTCATTAAGTTAGAGGTCTTTGCTGCAAAGGTTTCTGCGCAAGAGATTGTCCTGTCCGCACGCCAAAAGGCCAATAAAATCATTCAGGATTCCCAAGCCATTTACGAAAAGGAAAAACAACGGGGATTCGACGAAGGTCTCGAAGCGGGCAAGGCGGAAGCATCGCAGTTAATGATGGAACTATTGTCCAAAAGCGTCGATAATTTCGAGAAATCCGAGTCCGACATCATCCACATCGTTTCTGAGGCTCTGAAACGCATCGTTGGTGAAATGAACCAAGGGGATCTCATCACGCAAGTCGTCAAAAACGCCCTGAAAGTCATTCGCAATCAGAAGCGTGCCCTCATCCGGGTTTGCCCATCGCAGGCAAAAATCCTGCAAACCCGAATCGCTGAACTTTCTTCCGACAATATCGGCGCCGTCAAACTCATCGAAATCGTCCCAGACAACCGGCTTAAGGAGAATCAATGCATTTTGGAAACGGAAATGGGCATCATCGATGCCAGCATCCAGACCCAGCTCGACGCCATTCAAAGAATCGTCGTCAAATCGATTAAGTAAGGAGGAGGTTTTCTTATGCCAGATTCCCTGACAGAAACTCCTTCCAGTTACCTCGCGGAGCTCATCCAATCGAACATCCAAAGTTCCGTTCCGCTCAACATCAAGGGACGCGTCCTCCAAGTCGTTGGCACCATCATTAAGGCCTCCGTCCCCAGCGTTCGCATCGGCGAACTCTGCAAACTCCAAAATCCTTGGGAAAAGCATGAACTGCTCGCGGAAGTCGTTGGTTTTGCCCAAGAAGCCGCCCTGCTGACCCCTCTCGGAGAACTCAGCGGAATTTCGTCATCAACGGAAGTCATTCCCACCGGCCAAACCCACATGATTCCCGTGGGACACCAGCTCCTCGGACGCGTCCTCAACGGCCTCGGCAAACCCCTCGACGAAGACACCAAGGGACCCCTCGTCATCGACAGCTACTATCCCGCCTACGCCGACCCGCCAAACGCCATGAAGCGGAAACCCATCGACAAACCCATTTCCCTCGGCATTCGCTCTCTCGATGGCATTCTGACGTGCGGTGAGGGCCAACGTATGGGTATTTTCGCAGCAGCGGGCGGTGGCAAAAGTACCCTTTTGGCCCAAATTATCCGCAACACCGAAGCAGAGGTTTCTATTTTAGCCCTCATCGGTGAACGTGGTCGTGAAGTCCGCGAATTTATCGAAAAGGATCTCGGCGAAGAGGGACTTAAACGTGCCGTTCTGGTCGTTTCCACATCTGACCGCTCATCCATGGAACGTCTCAAAGCAGCCTACGCGGCTACAGCAATCGCGGAATACTTTCGCGACTGCGGGAAAAAAGTGCTCCTTTTAATGGATTCCGTCACACGCTTCGGCCGCGCGCAACGTGAAATCGGTCTCGCAGCCGGAGAACCCCCCACAAGACGCGGATTCCCCCCGTCCGTTTTCGCAACGTTGCCCAAACTCATGGAACGCGCTGGCCAGTCCGAAAAAGGCTCCATCACGGCCCTTTATACCGTCCTCGTTGAAGGTGATGACATGACAGAACCCATTGCAGACGAAACACGTTCCATTCTCGATGGCCACATCATTTTATCCAGGAAACTCGCCAGCGCAAACCACTATCCCGCCATCGACGTTCTCGCCAGTATCAGCCGCGTCATGAGCGCCATTGTCACAAAAGAACATAGAAAAGCAGCCGGCAAACTCCGGAATCTTCTCTCAAAGTACCAGGAAATCGAACTGCTCGTCAGAATCGGTGAATACAAAAAAGGCAATGACGCAGAGACCGACGAAGCCCTCGAAAAGATCGCGGCTATCAACAACTTTTTACGTCAAGGTTTGGAAGAAAAATGCAGTTTCGACGAAACCGTCAAAAAACTCATTAACGTCGTCGGCTAATTTCCCCCATGCAGTACGCACTCAAAGACCTCTTCCGGGCCCGAGAGTTTCGGAAAGACAAGGCGACGGACAATGTTCTCAAAGCCAAAGAACTTCTCGCCAAGGCAGAGCGCGAACTCGAAGAAAAAATCAAAATTCTCAACGATTTCATCGAGAAAAAGCCCAAAGAGGTGAAGAAAATCTACGACAAGGTCATGCTCAAAAACGTGAAGCGAGGAGCCGTCGACGACATTCACTTCGAACTCGCCACCCTCGATATCAAACAGGAAGAACTGCAAAATATTGTCAATATAGCGAAACAAAAAGTCAAAGCTGCGGAGGATAACGTTCAAAACGCCAAAGATCTCCTGCGTAAGGCCGAAAAAGATTTGGAAAAAATTCAAGAGCACAAATCCCTTTGGATCGAAGAAGAAAAAAAGCTTGAAGAAGAGGCCGCCGAAAAAGAAATGGAAGATTTTCGCGTGAAAGCTCCAGAATCATTTGACTAATGACGGAAAACAACTAGAATTTAACTAATCGAAGCAAAAACTCAACAACTGGTAAAATGATATGGCTCCTCAAAGTGTAACTCCTCCAACTCCACAAGTAACTCTCACGAATTTACAAGGTCAGGGATCCCACGGAAAGCTTTTAGTGCTCTCCGAAGAACACTTCCAAACATTCAATCAAAGCCTTCAGAAATTACCAGAAGGAGTGCAGCAAGGCGTACAGCAAGCGGTAGGGAAAATATCGGTAGCGGTAGGAGGCGCCTCAAACATGTCAGCTCCCATTGTCATTAAGGAAGCTTCCCTCTCCCTTGCTGCTGCCACCGCTACACAACAATCGGCCGCCGTCGCTGCCGCTGCTGCTACTGGCAACCTTTCCGCACCATCACAACCAGTAGCCGGCAAGACGGATCAATCGCCGCTACAACAGCTAGCAGCCACAATGGGAGAGGCAAATAAAGTCGTTGAGAATGAAAGAGTGGGTAAACTTGCCACGGAAAAACTTCCCGCTACGGAACATCATGTAGAAAAACTTTTTGTTAGGGAAAACTCCACATCCCAAAGCCCTTCCACACCAAAATCGTCTTTTAACGTGACGATCGAAGAGCCCATCAGCAAACCACCTTCTTGCGTCGAGTATCAAGTCGGCTCTAAACCACAAACTCCCGTTTTGACCACTCGAAAAACTTTTGAATCGCCACAGGCAACACCATCGTCAAAAAAAGAAGCGGAATACCCTCAGCCTGTAAATAACAAACCAATCCCTCAGCCTCACATCGCACATCCAAAGCCAATTGCCGTGAATGAAAGTGGGAGCAACCCCCCCCCGGAAAAACCTTCCATTAGGGAACATCGCGCATCCCACGAGGCCACTTACACACCAAAATCGTCTTCTAACGTGACGATTGAAAAAACTGACAACGAAGCACTTTCAAAATCTCCCCTGTCGGTGGACGACAAACCGGTCTCTTTCGCTCAAACAAAAGAGAATTTAATCGAGATGAAGAATAATTTGCCAAAACTCACCGAACCCATAGCTGTCGCGAAAAAAATGGTTGAGGAGGTTAAGGTAGGCGTCCGCACTCACAGCAAAGAAGAGCTCAAAGAGTTTAAGGAAGACTTGAACCATGCCTTAAAGGAATTCACAAGAATCGTGGCCTTAAAAGACAAACTAGAGGGAAGGGTCGAGAAATCCACCATTTACTCCTCTGACCCCGCAGAAGCCTTAAAACAAAAACAAGAACTTAGCAAGCTCATCAACGAAATCGAGACGACTATCGAGAGTTTTGGAAAAGAAAATATCGCAGTGATTCAACAATCCCTCCAGTTGATTGAAAATGAACTGCAAAATCCAACCGCCGCCAAACCCACAGAAGCCCGTTCACAAAAAACACCCTCTTCGGCTCCGTCAGAGAATAAACCCCCTTCCCCGATTGAAGTAAAACAAAAAATCGAAGTCGCTAAAAAGGAATTGGAAACCATCTCTAAAGAAATGACCGCAATAAAAAGCTTTGTAGACACTCTCCATGGGAAAATGCCAACCATGTCTAAAAAATCCTTGCAGGATCTTGAAAAAACTTTGGAAGAGATTGAAACACACCTCGGCAAACTCACTACGTTAAGTGATCAGGTGGAAAGTAATATTAAAGGCCTAATGGCGAATGCTAAAAAGGATACCCCTAACATCGGTTTTGGTAAGAGAGCAGGCGAGGAAGTAGGCGAAAATCAACAGAGAGAAGAGGCTAAAAAGCTGCTTGAACAAATCAAATCCAATCCCTCGCGGCTGCCCACCGTTCACGAACGACTAGCAAATTTAGCAGCGGAACTTACCCAAACAGAGGTTTCTATGACCATCGCCAAAGAAGTCATCACAAGACAAGCCGCCGATAAAAAATTGGAAGCAACGATAGCAGTGGCACGCAAGGCAAAAAGCGAGGAAGAAGAAAAAAGCGAAAAACAGGTATCATCGTCCACAGAAACCGCTCGAAGCAAGATTCTTGGCCATATAACAACCCAAGGAACGGAAAAAACGTCTCCCTCCAATATGGCGACCAACATTGACAAAATTCGCGAGACGGTCTCACAAATACTCGTCTCAGAGGCAAATAGTGCCAAGCAAGAAGTGAGAATTAACTTCAACAATGATGTCCTTCCAGCAACCAGTGTTGTCATCTCTCGCGATAATGCCCATCAGACACTTAATGTCACTTTCACAACGACTTCAGACCAATCTCAAGCATTTCTTGGAGATGCTGCCAATGTACAGCAATTACAAATGCATCTTATCAAAAACTTAAATTTAGGCAGTATTGGCGTTAAAAACATCGAAATTAAAGTCGAATACACGCCCACGGAATCCACGATGGCCGGCAGTAACTACCAACAACAAGGCCAACCGGGCGGACACGGCCAGCAGGACAGATCAAGAACCCGCGATGATTTGGAGGAATATGTGAAAAAAAATAATCAAAGTAACGCAGGTTTAAGAATTAACTAATTTAACCAACTCACTCAAAGGAATTTTATGTACAAAAAAGACTCGATTAACCAACACCTCAACAACGAACACAAGCACGATCAGATCTCTGGTTTGCACCAACTGGATTCTCACGTGACTTCACGGGCGAGGAAACACGAACGTCAAGACCCTCGGAAGCAAGCGGGATCTCAAGCCTAAGGCATTGAGGCCCCCCCCTACAACACTCCGTAAAGTCATTGATCACATTGATGGAACCCAATGGAAGCGCTCACGCTTAAGGAAATCACGAAACGCAACTTACTGTACGCCAACACGTTAACAGGGAGGCATCAGGTGTTTGCGTTCGCAATTCCCGATCAAACGGACGCCATTTTGTCCTTCAACGACACGCTCGAGCATTACGTACCATCCATCGGCATTCAGCTAAAGATTGCCGACGAACCCATCGAGTTTTGGCTAGACTCGTTTCCGCTCCTCGAACGCTTTCACGAACGCTTCAAAGACCTGACGTGGGAAACAATCCCCGCCGAACTGAAGCCGATTGTCTTGGAATCGATTTCTCAACCGCTTTTGGCTTCCTTGCAGACAGTTTTTCAAAAAACCTTCTTCATCGAATCCCTTTTAACGGCTCCATCAGAAACGCTTCCGAAGTATTTCTTCTCCATCGATGCGCACCAACAATCTGCAGAAACCTATCAGGGACACATCGGTTGCTCAGAGCCCTTTTTCATCGATTACATTCTGCCAAAGCTCTCTCTGGAAGCTATTTGCACACCGAATGACATTGATATCCCCTTCCCATTTTCCATCGAAATCGGAAAAACGTCTCTCGAAACAAAAGAGTTCACCCAACTCGCCGAACAGGACATCATTCTCATCGATAACGACGACCTCGTTGCGCAAAATCAGGTCCTTTTGCGCTCGAAAACAGGCATTTCTTACCAAGCAAAACTCGAAAATCACCACTTAACCATTTTAGGCACCATGTCACAAAACACAGACAACGCAACCGAAGACGAAAAGCTCGATCCCATCTTTGAAGAAGATGACGATGAGGAACATTCACTCGAAGGCTCCGCCAAACTTGACGACGACGATGAGAAAGAGGAGACGAAAGACAACAACTCCGCCGCGAAAACCAAGGAAACCGCTGCTCCTCCAAGCAAATCCGAAGCAAAAAAAACGCTGTCTTTGGAGAACCTTCCCATCGCGTTAAGATTCGAAGTCGGCAGACAAATCATTCCGTTAAAGGAACTGCAAACGCTCAAGGAAGGGTTTGTGTTCGAAACTCAGCACACTATCGAAAAACCCGTCGATATTTTGGCAAACGGGAAGAAAATCGCTATCGGCGAACTTGTTAAGATCAACGAACACCTCGGCATTCGCATCCTCTCACTTTCCCGTTAATTCATGCCTACCTCCGACCCAGTTATTCTCGTTCTGATACTGACGACGCTGTCGTTGGCGCCCTTCGTCGTCATGATGGTGACGTCTTTCACAAAAATTTCCATCGTCCTCAACCTCATTCGCCAAGCCCTCGGCGTTCAACAGATCCCCCCCAATATCGTCCTGAACGCGTTGTCTATGATCCTTTCCCTGTACATCATGGCGCCAACCGCGGGAAAAACGCTCGATCTATGCGTCGTTGCCAAGCAGGAATACGAACAACGCAAGAAAACCCTCAGTGCAACGGCGTCCCAAGAGACACGCTTTCAAGAAAACTACGAAAAAACATTCGGCGACTTCAAAAAAATCGTCGCATCGTGCAAACAACCCATTGAGGACTTTCTCTTCAGGCACTCCAAGTATACCAATCGCATGTTCTTCGTCAAAACCGCTAAGAAGCTGTGGCCCAAAGAGATGGCCGATGACGTCCAAGAGCGCGATCTGCTCGTCATCATCCCCGCCTTCACGCTCTCTGAACTGACGTCAGCCTTCGAAATCGGCTTCCTGATTTACCTCCCCTTCATCGCCATTGACCTCATTGTCTCCAACATCCTGCTCGCCATGGGCATGATGATGGTCTCCCCAATGACCATCTCCCTCCCCTTTAAACTGATGTTGTTTGTTCTTGTGGATGGCTGGAATAAGCTCATTGAAGGCCTAGTCCTAAGCTATCGTTGATCCCGGGCAAATTTTGAGCGGCGAGGACGGCTACGAGGACGTTTTAAACCCCGTCCGTATTACAATACTGTCCAGGGTGTTAAAACGTCCACATAGCCGTCCTCGTCATCTCAAAATTTGCGCCGGGATCGCGGGATTGTTGTTAACCAAGATTTTGGCCTCCCCCGATTATATTTTATTGCAAACGCAATTACTACCGAGCAGAGTGAAATTCATGATAAAAATCACAAACATCTTATTATGTGGCGCGTGTATCTGCGCCCAAAGCTTATGCGGCAACGTCAATACGGAAGTTGACAAGAGACTCCAGGAAATCAAAACACCAGAGGGTTTTATTATCTATACCGCACAAATTAAACTCGAGAGTAATGAAATTGCCTATTTTGCCAGTGAACCCATCCCGAAAGAAGAGCTGTCAGGGCAAGAGCGGTCAGCGCAAATTGAAGAATACAAAGACCGGACAGAGTTTCTGTGTAGTAATAATGTAGACCGAGAGGGGCCTATTTACCTGTCCGTTAAAGACAAATCATCTCTCAATAAATACCTTGAAAAAGGTTTTTTGAAAAAATATTTCTCAAAGGCAAAAAAATTTCAAGAAGGCTACCGCAAACTACTGGAAAAAATAAAAAATAACGATGACGATGACGAAAATAACAACATACGCTTTAGCGACCTTGTCGACGACAATTTTGTGAGAAAATATCTCTCAAAGGCAGAAAATTCTCAAGAAAACTTCAACAGCCTAGTGGAAAAAGCAAAAAATAACGAAGAAGACAGAAATAGCAACACTGCTCTCGAAAAATTCAGACGTATAAAGATAAAAACTGTGTTGGTTGGTATTCGCGGTGGCGTTATGGGGCTGGAGACCGGTGCTGCTTCTAATTGCTTTAACTACATTTTTAATCGCTTTAACTACACTGCTAAACGCTTCAACTACATTTCTAAAAAACCTGTTACCGGCTTTTACCCCTTTCCGAAACTAGAAGATTCCGGAAACGACTACTCCCAAATCGGCCTCTATATTAAATTCTACGGCAATATCATCATGTGCATTGGCTCTTTTCAGCGTAAAAACGACGACGCATATGAGCACCGTGGAATTTTTCGTAACCCCATTAGTGTATTGGAAAATAACTATAAAGGCGTTGCTTTGTACTTGCATGCATTCACTGCCGCTGCTTGGAAAAAATCCCATCCAGAGGCCAAAACCATGTACGTCTATCCCGACAAAAATGTATACATGGAAAACTTGCTGGAGAAAGAATACGGCAAAAGCATGAAAAGCACGACGGGATTTTCCAAGGAAAGCATGGAAATGACTCAAGAACCTTCGGAGGGCTCCTTCAGCCTCGGCGACGCCGGCTACAAAATTCCAGTCGATGATCTTCTACAACGCTTTATCCAACACTTCGATGTGATTAAGGAGAATTCGATGGAAAAAGAAATAGAAATTGTGAAAAAAGAGAACGATATAAACACTAAAGAGGAAGAAATTAAAAAGTAGTCTCTGCTAAATCCGCATCGATGCTCTTTTAGAACGCTTCATCAAACGCTTCGCTATGATCAATTAGGACTATTGACCGTCAGAAACCACAAAGACGCCATATAAGATGGTGAAGTTTAGTAGGATCATGTATAAGCAACGCACGGGAAACTCTCTTGCTTCCTAACAGTTTCCCACACCTTCCAAAGAGAAGCAGTGGTATCCCCCATTAAGAATTTTTAAGGTGAAGATCCCAAAGAGGGTGTATTTTGCAAAACACGCCCTCTGATCTTAGACTTTCAGAGCCAATCCTCAAAGCTGTTTTTATTTCTCGATCTTTTTGATCTCTTTATTCTTTTTGATCTCTATTCCGCTCTCTTTTGTTTTGGATTTTACAAGATTCTCTTTGGCTTTCACGTCCTTGAGCTTAACGTTCTTCAAGTCCTCCGATGACACCGCTGGTTTATGCGCGAATGTATAGAGCAATTCGTAGATCGTTCGCTGATTGCGCAAACAGTCTGCAGCACGGGTAAAAGCTTCCGGGAACTTTTTCACATTTGTCTCCGTCAATGGAATCCCTTTGTAAGCCAGCACTTCCGAATGCGTCAACCATTCGGCAACTTCCAACGCAAATGCATAGTCATTCTTGCCCCCTTCACTCAACTCGGGAAAACGCTTGGAAACTATAGAATTGGGACTGACTGAAAATCTTGGGTTTGGCTTGAATGGCAAGTTGTTATAACCATTTTTCATACTATCGACAACACGTGGATGAAAATGGATACCCCCCTGAACCACGTCTTCACCGGGATTTACATCTTTCGGCAGATGCAAGAAGTAAACACCTCTGGTATAGGCCCATTTCTTGTCGAAAAACACTGCATAGACATTCATGTATGGTTGCTTATGATTAATATAATTATGATAAAGTGCATAACTACAAGATCCGTTATCGCCTTCATAGCCAGCCAAAAATGTCAGAGCGTACGAAAGCTCTTTCCGTCCAATTGACTCTGGACAAGAAATCAAGTCTCTAAACACCTTGTCTTTAATAAAGCCCGCAGGGTAATCTAAAGCAAATTGACTTGTTTCCGTTAGCTTGTTGGGCATTTTGATGTTATTGTCATCGTAGTAATCGAAGTAAGGTGAGTCATATTGGCAAGACAACGCTCCGCTGATCCAATTGCCCACTGCATCAGCCTCTTTTTTAAGTTCTTTTTCCTGGGGGCTCAGCTCTTGATTCAAACCGTATTGTTTATTCCCTAGCTCATCAATAACAGACTTCGCCTTCGTCGTAAGCAATTTTTTCCACTGCACGGCATCTTCATATGCATTAAACTGCCATTGGGCTTCTTGCTTTGGGTTAAAATATTCCTTGCAGAAATCATGAAGGAATTGGTTGTTTTTTAATGCCTCCTTTAACGCCAAAGCGAGTCCATCATTGTACTGCTTAAGTCGCTTAATAGGCTCTTGGAGATAGTCATCGTAAAGTTTCTGATTCTTGTTTATATTTAACGCCAAATCTTCACCAGACAGGTGAAATACAACCCCTCCGGTCGTGCGGTAGAAGCAAGCCTGATTGGTGAGAATCGCCTTAATGTCTGCCGCAAGAATTAAGCTCAAAAGGCCGTCCTTATTGTTGAGAAATGTGTTCCCTTCGTCGAAGCGGCTAACCAAACCCTCCAAAATTGGCATGTAAGACTTCAGCATGTTTTGCTGATCCGATATATCTACTTTTGCAATCAAATTACCCAGTTCTCTGGAAACACGGAAATAGTGTTCCCAGTCTTTTGCTTTTTTGAATGCTTCATCCGTTCTGTACAGATGGATGTAGTACAAGTCCCAAATAACATTCGGGACCTCCGTAACGACGGCATCGATGTTCTTGAAGTCCAACATTTTCTGGATGAATTTCGCTTCCGCAAAAGGTTTGTGTGCAAATAGATCTTTGTATTGATCATTATTTGCTTTCTTCGGATCGCATCTAAAGATTTCAGCCCGTGGCCACGTGAAATTGATCAGAGCCTCTTTAATCACCTTTTGTTCGCTTTCCGAAAATTCCGATGAGGATTTATTTTCTATGGATTCATTTTTTTCTATTGAATTTTGGTTCATCGTCGAAGATTTCTTCGGATAGACTACCACGATTGCTTGCAGAGTGCCGCAGCAAACGAGCAGAGCGCACACTAAAGAGCGCGAAAGAATGCGTTGTATTGATTTCATAGTGGGTATTAAAAATACCACAATATTCTATTTGGCAAGAAAATTTTTGTCAATATTTTTATAGAGATCCCATTTAATGAGTGTTCATTGGGCATCTATCTGACTGTTAAATAAGAGTTTTTTACGTGAGGTCCCGAGGGGGTTTTTGCAAAAAACATCCCCGCCGGGAAAATTCCACCTCCAAACCGACAAATCGCAAAATTTTACTTTACTTTGCTGGA
>CAYWEO010000009.1:0-16591 GCA_964457855.1 uncultured Opitutales bacterium
GGAGAAAGGAGCTGAGAGGCAGGGGAAGTGTCGGGAGGGGCCTGCGGCGAAGCGCAGGGAGGGGAGGCCAAGGCTCTCGCCCCTTTAACCCCTAACCCCTCTTGGCGATTGCAACCTGCCAATCGCCTCCATGATTTTTTCTGAAGCTTGTTCATAGCGTGTGGGGGATTGGCCGAAGTCGAAGTCCTTGGGCTGGATGGGTTTGCCGTAGACGACATCGATCCGCGTACCGAACTTTGGCCATTTGCGGTCGCGATTCCAGGCTTCGAACGAGCCAAAGATTCTGGCGGGAATGACGGGGACTTCCATCTTGCAGGCGAATAAGCCGACTCCTCGCTTGGGTTTCTGCAGTTGGCCGTCGGAAGAGCGCCTTCCTTCTGGGAACAGCACCACCCCGCGGCCGTCTCTTAACACCTTGATGACGCGCTTGAAGGCTCCCATATCGGACCCCATTTCGCGATCGATGGGGATCATGTCCAGCTGGCCGTAATACCAGGCTAGAAAGCGCGTTTTAAAGAGTGTTTTTCGCGCAAACGAGTACACGGGCGTTGGCGAATGGGAGGTAATAAAAATGGGATCCAAGAAGCTCACGTGGTTCGCCGCAATCAAAAAGCTGCCCTCTTTCGGGATATTTTCCAGTCCGTACACACGTCCTTTAAACAAAGTCTTGAACGCCAAGCGAAACAGCCAGCAAGTGATATGGTAAAGGATCGGTGCCTTGATTTTCTTTTTCATCGTTTAAATGGCTTCTCTGTTATGGAAAATAGTGTTGTACTCTCTGAAAAATCACAACACTTTTTTGCGTGGAAATGGATCGGGATGCCAATGATGCATCGCATGTTCGACTTTTTGACAATAAAGCTTGACAAAGTTGAAAAGTTATGCCGTATTCCTATCCATCAAACCCTTACCATGAGATTCAAAATGACTCGATTATCACTGATGAAACATGCACGACTGCAATCACCTACACACGCAAAAATTTGGTTGTATTTCGCCGCACTGATCGCGCTTTGCCAGCCAAATTTGTCCATTTACGCTCAGCCGCCTAATGACAATCAACAAGAGGAACAAAAACAAGAAGAGAGCAAGTTAATTGAGCAGAATCCCCTTATTTTCGATAACTCAACTTTAACCAACAACAATTCTGATGTTAAGATCGATGAGGAAACTTGTGAAAAATTGTGCGCCATTTTCGAGGGAGATGGCGAGCAAAAAAATCCGCTCAATGAAAATCTGTTCGTAAACTCAAATTCTATCAACGAATTTTCTGAAAAAAGCATTAAAGGGGAAGAAGTCATCAAGAGTCAACCCAGCAATAAAAAGCGATCATTAGAAAACGATGACTCCAAAGATGACCCAAATGCAAAAAATCAACAGTTGGTCAGCACCAAAAGCCCAAAAAAGGACAAGTTGTTTAGGGACATAAGGACTACTTTTGAGTGTCTGAATGAGACGATCAAGGATAGCAAACTCCCCAAACCCGACCGTTCTACGCTACGGCTCACACGAAAAGACATTACTAATCCTAAAACGATGGAACAATGGATGTCTGTGTTGCTGGAGCGGCTTTTTTGGTGCTTAAGAGATCAGAATGACAAAACGACGAGCATATATAAACCTGGACCGGGAACAACGACCGAGGAAGTTCGTCAATATTTTGACACTCCTGTAGCGTTGTGTGCAGGGGCAGGGGAAAACCCATTTGTACTGTATGATATTCCGCATTCCTATACAAAAAACATCAATATAGATGAGTCCGATGGTTTCAAAGATGAATGGTTGGAGATCATAGGGAACCGATGCTATCCTGAAAGGATTCACATCAGCCTTGACTGTAAAGACCCCCATAGGTTATCAAAAGAAGCTACCAAAAAATTAATTCGACCCGATAACAAGATCACTTCGATCCGATTGTGCAACTATTGGTTGGATTTCAAGTGCATCGCAGAAAGGTGTAAAAAGCTGAAGGTCTTTAATGGGGGGTTATTACGAAAATATGAAAACGATCAAATTTGCAAAATCGTTGAGCATAACAAAGAATTGGAAGACCTTACTCTCGGTTACCTCTACAGCTATGAATTCCTCGATAAAATCCCAGAAGAATCGCGTATCAGATACCTTAATCTCTCTCATACGCTTTCTTTGGACGCGCGTATAGAAGCGTTAGACAACAATGGCATTTCCGAGAATGATTTTAGTGACCCTGATAATTTTTTTTATATTGATCCTCAATTTATACTTGATAATCCCCACTATCTCTCCGAGTCATTGGATTCTGAGCGTTTCGGTTCCTTTACCAAGCACATTTTGAATAATATACACAAATTGAAACATCTGAAGGCTGTGAAATTTCGCGACAGCCCTGTATTAACTAGCGAAGCCCTGGTTGCAATTGCAAAAAAATATCCAGATGTGAAAATCAGTTACAGTGCTGAATATGGCGAGGGGGATCTAGAAAAAAACATTAACGAGTTTATCGCATTAAGAAGTAATCAATCAAAAGATCTTGATCTGAAAGGCTTGTACTACGACTTCCTCGATGATTTAATAAAAGAAATCAAAAAGGCTTATCCCAAAATCGAGGGGCTCCGCCTAGGGTGCTCGGTGGGATATCCTGATGATGCTCCTCTGCTTCATTGCGCAATAAAGGAACTGTCTGAGGGTTGTCCAAATATTAAACGTTTATCATTGAAAATTCCTCTTCGCGGAACTGACGGCTCGAATAACGCTGATAGTTCTGATCCCAGTGAAGTTCTGAACGTGGCTTCAAATTTTAAAGAACTGGAATACCTCAGCCTCACGACAGTTTACATGGGTTACATGGATGGTGACCCAGCAGATTCAAAACTATTCGCATTAACCACGCCGTCGGTATCAGTAAAAAAACTTTTACAGTCTTGCAAAACCCTAAAAACACTTCGAATCAAAAACTACCACTTTGACTCCAGTTTTTTTCCCGCTCTTATTTCAAATAAGAATCTTGAACACATTGACCTTAGGCGTTGCCTATTTACCTTGCTTCTTGAAAAACAGGATCTGTTGAAGGTTCTTAGTAATCTCTTTAAAAAACAGGCATCTAATTTAATGCGTTTAGATGGGGGTTTGTCGATTGCGGGGAGCAAAAACGTTTGCCCATTCTTACCTTCACATGGTGAGAAATTTGAGGGTACAGGTCCAAGCCGTGGTTATAGCATTTTGTATGCCGCTTATAAGCCTGAGAAAGACGTGACAATGTTAACTACTGCTTATATGACTAGTGCATATAATTTTGAGCGACGGGGGGCCAAAGCACAAATCTTCACTCGAAGTGTCAAGCTCCATCCCGATGCCATCTCGTGCGAAGCGTTTTCAATAAAGGTTCCGTTTGAGATCTTACCAGATTTAGATCAAGATTCCATCGTCGGGTTTTTGAAAGCGAAGCTACCAAAGCTAAAAACTCTCTGCTTCTCCACTGAAAAAACTACACAAGCAAGGCTGAAGAAAAAATTCAAGGAAGAATTCCCCTTTTTAAATTTCAATAAAATACCAGACCAATTTTAACGTCTTTACGCTTTATGCCGATTCATCGGCCTAAGTATTGACAGCAACAGAAAGCAAGGCTCTCACTCGGACAAAGGCGTCTTGCCGGGGAATGCGAATGATTTTTTTGAAAAAAAATCATTTGCGTGCTTGACAAAGCGGTAGGGATTTAATTTCATCCGCTTAATAAACAACCCATATCAACTATGTCAGAAAATATACTTAATATACTTAATAAATGCAAATCGCCGGTGTTAACAGCGTGCGCAAAATTGTGCCTTGGGCTAATGGTTGCTGTAAGTGCCATTGGGCCAATGACTTCCGTTTATGGAATGATGGATCCGAAAGAAAACGAAGAAGCAAAGAAAGCTCAAGATTGGTATCAGCCGGAAGGAGAAAACAACAAGGAAGGTCGAGCTTTCTTTGATTCACTACCGAATTATAACCAAGAACAAAAGATCGAGAAGCCTTTTCTGAATGAAAACGAAAAGAAAGAGGCTCCACTTAATCTACTCGAGAATGAGTCGTTGAGCAACAAGTCCGATTGCAAGACGCTTAAGATCGATATCTCCAATTATGATGTCTTCAATGATATAAAAAGCCATAAAGAATATGAAGGCGTAGAGTCCATTAGTTTTGATTTTGCTAGCAATTTTGGCGGCAATTTGGAATTCAAAGATGTCGACTTTATGCAGCTAGAATCCTTGAAAAATTTAAAACGCATCACGATATTGGGCGCTAAAGGTCTGTATAAACTGGAGACGCTAAAATGGCCAAAAGATCTGCGCGAGTTGATCTGTGATAAGTGCGATGATTTGGAAAATCTGGATGGAATTGAAGTATGCGAACACTTGGAATCTGTTAGCTTTGAAGACTGTACAGCTTTGAAGAGTATAGATCAACTGCCTAAAAATACTAACATCAAACATGTTAATATCAGCGGATGTTCTTGCTCTGTTGAAGATTTACAGAAAGATTGGCCAAACTTAGAGTCCCTAGAAGTGGACTGCTATAATTTAACAACTTTGCCTGACGGGAAAAACTACCCTGCACTAAAGCGGCTCGTCCTTCCGAGCAGTCAAATAAAGGACTTCAGTGGCTTAAGTGAGTATAAAAAATTAAAGGAGGTTTGTATTAGTAGAACTGACTTAACAAACTTGGACTTCTTAGCAAACTGCCCTTGGATAGAGTGCGTTGATGTTTCCTGTAACGAGAATTTGAAAGACTTTAGTGGATTAAAAAACTGCACCAGTTTGAAGGATATTAACATTTCTAACAATAAAGGTTTAAAAAATCTGGGTTTCCTGAAAAACTGTCCTTGGATAGAGCGGCTTGATGTCTCCAATAACAAGAATTTGAAAGACTTTAATGGATTAAAAAACTGCATCAATTTGAAGTTTATTGACATTTCTTACAATGAAAATTTAACAAGCCTGAATGGCTTCGAAAAGTGTATTCTGCTAGAGCGACTTAATGCCTCCGGGAATCATAATTTGAAAGACATCAAGGCGTTAGAACGATGCATTGCTTTGAACAATGTTAACCTTGCTAATGATTTCGAGATTGAGTGCGTCGCGCTTCTAGGCATCAATTTACAGCGGATTAATCTCACTAATACGCACTTCCCGCTCGATCAATTTAAGACGTTAGTGAGTGGTTGCGCAAACATTGAAGAAATCAATCTCTCCGGTAATGGTAAGCAGGTTGATGATACTTGGCTTCCCTTCATTGAGAGTATGCAAACCCTAAAGAAGGTTCATTTACGCGGTAACAGCATGGGAGAAATAGAACTCGATAAATTTGCTGAAGGGAAAAAATTCTCTGTAGAGTGAGACGAATCCACGAAAACATTCTATCAGTGGATCCAAATAGGGCTTTAAATCAAACAACAACGCGGAGATAAGCGACCCTTTCCGCGTGAATCACAAGGCGTTGATTTCAAAATAAAAAAACAGAAGGCCTTCAGAAATCTGAGGGCCTCCTACTCAAAAACGGATCAATCGGTGTTGCGTTTCTTACTCCAGCGGTCATAATTTTTCACAATGAAAAGCCATCCGCTCACCGTTAGTCTAGAAAAAGACATTGTTGATCAAAAAGATCCTAATGAGCAGCTTCCTGAAGGAGCTCCCCAAGCAACAATGCTGCTCGATAGCATCAAGTCCCTCGTCCAATCCACCCCGCGCCCGACGTGGGACACGTATTTTATGGCCATCGCGTGGCTGCTGTCGTCACGCTCGCCCTGCCATCGCCTAAAGGTCGGTTGCGTTCTCGTTTCATCGGGTGAACAAAAAAATCGCATCATTGCCGCCGGTTACAACGGCTTCCTCCCCGGAGCCCCCCATAACTCCCGCATCGTGATTTCCCCAACTGGCCAAGAAAACGAGCAAGCTACCGTTCACGCCGAACAAAACGCTATTGCCGACGCCGCCCGTCGCGGGACCAGTGTCGAAAACGCCACTGCCTACATCACTCATTTCCCCTGCATCCACTGCGCAAAAATCATCGCAGCTGCCGGCATCCGCACCATCCACTACTCCGATGACTACAAAAATGACCCCATCGTTTGGGAAATTTTAAAGGAAGCAGGGGTTGCGGTTAGGAAGCAGGGGTAGGGGGGTATATTATTCGGAAACTTTTCTTTTCCAGAGAAAAGAAGACGTTTCCGAACCTTCAAAAGAAAAGCATATCGGAAGGCATTTTTTAGGCACGAAGTGCCAAAAAATGCCTTCCGAATAAGAGTTTTTTTGGAAAGGGTCCGGGAAAACCAATTTTTGCAAAAAATGGTTTTCCCGGCAACCACCAAACCTAACGCTCGAAATCGCTACGGCGCTCATGGCCATAAGAGATCATCTGCAGATGAAGTTTGCGCCAATTTTTAGGGGGGAAGAGGCGTTTGAGGTCGGATTCGGTTTGACGGACGTTTTTGGCTTCGGAGAGTTTCCAGAGTTTTGCGAGGCGATGGACGTGGGTGTCGACGGGGAAAGCGTCTTGGCCAAAGGCTTGCGAAACGACAACGGAAGCGGTTTTATGGCCAACACCGGGGAGGGTTTCGAGATCTGTCAGGCTTTGGGGGACTTCGCCTTGGAATTTCTCGATCAAAATTTGAGATAATTTCCAAATGGCGTGAGATTTCGTTTTGGAGAGGCCGCAGGGGCGAACGATGGCCCGAATGGTTTCCGGCGAAAGCAGCACCATTTTTTGCGGAGTATCGGCAAGCGCAAACAACTTTGGCGTGACCTTATTGACGCATTTGTCCGTACAGCGGGCCGATAAGAGCGTGGCAATCAACAACGTATAGGGGTCGGTGTACGCGAGCGTGACTGTCGGATTCGGGAACAAACCATCCAACATCGCTTGAACCTCGATGGCGCGTTCGCGGGCCTCCATGATCTCTATTCCCGTTTTTTCGCTTGGGAGTCGAGACCCATCAGCGCTCCAACGTGATCTTTAGCGATCGTGAGCTTTTGAATGAAAGTGCCTACGGTGCTCTCTTCTTCGACCTGTTCTTTGATGAACCAATCAAGGAATTGCATGGTCGCGAAATCCTTCTCTTTCTGAGCGGCTTCGTAGATGTTATTGATGCTTTTTGTGACGCTTTGCTCGTGCTTCAAAGCCACTTCAAAGGCTTCCAAAGGCGACGAAAACGTGCATTTTGGCGCTTCGAGGGATTGGAGCTTAATGGGATTTCCACGGTCTTTAAGGTAGTGGAAGAATTTCATGGCGTGTCCCATTTCCTCTTTCACCTGCTTGTGCATCCAGTGCGCAAACCCCTCGTATGGAGTGGATTCAAAGTGCGCGGCCATGCCGAGATAGGTATATGCGGCACCCAATTCCTTTTTAACTTGTTCTTGAATAAGCTTTTCAATGTCTTCTGATAGTCTCATAATGTGAATGAATGTTAATCTAAGTCTTAAATGCTAGCAAACGTGCGCCCATCGAGTCAAGTGAATTGTGGAAAAGTTCAGATGGGAAAGTGTTTTCACGCCCTTTCCCTTTTTCGGTTTCTCTTCTTAGTCGTCAATTTCCAACCCAAGCATGTGATCTTTCAGCTTCTTTTTCCCTTCTTCGGCGACTTCTGTATTTTCCAAGCGGATACTCGCCAGCTGGTGGCAATTTTCACAGATAGACATCGACAAACACGCCCTCATCGGGCGAGTAGACTCTGATAGGCAGAGGCGCGCAGCAATCCTCAGGAGGCCTCAATCCACGACGATACCAGATACTTTGCTCAAAGTCATCAAAGGCAAAGTGCACCTGACGGCAGCGCACCTTTAGTGTAGCGATGGCCATGCGTGTGTAGTAATTTCTTTTTATATTGACATTTTTGAGCTCTCTACATTTTTTGGCCAATTTGATGATTGATTCCTCAGTTAATTTGGGGCAATTTTCCAGGTTGATCGACTCCAGCACCCAACAGCGTTTTTCGATTGCTTTTACCGCTACATTGGTGATTTTTCTGCAATCACTAAAGTCGATTTCCCTCAGATAAGGAGACGATTGATTACATTTCAGATACTCAATAACTGCCTGATCGTCAACGTCTTTCTTTGGCTTATAAGCCTTTTTACAGGTCAATTTACAAAATAAGTCCTTCATGACCAACTCGATGAGCTTCATTTTGTTTATCTGCTCAATGCTGATAATTTGCCCAAAAGTCCCGAAATTAGTTTCTTCAGAATTCTCAAGAATAGTTTCCGGGGAACTCCCTCCGCCACAATAGCTGCACTCATTGGTGAACATAATCTTAATATCCAAAAAAACATTTTTTGCTGTCTTTTTATTGGCGCTGTTGACAACCTTTTCCAGTTTTTCATTCTCAAACCAAAATTCCTGCTGATTCGATGAGTTTGTTGTGATTTTCTCTTTTTCTTGCTCCTCTTTCATCCCACTTAACTCGCCTATCCCCAATAAATTAAAACAAAGACACGTCACAATTAGCACGTGTTTGATTTCTGCGAATCTTAGTAATTTCATTGCGTTTATAATAAATGCCTTTTCGATAATGAAGGTGACTTGCCTATGCTTAACCCGTTTCTTTCTAAAGCGCGACAATATTCAAATAAAGAAAAGTTTCAGATATTGCTCTCTCTTGTCAATAGAAAAAAGATCTTGGAGATTTTTTTTTGAAAGCTTGCCAATCACGCAAGAAAGTGTTGAGTTAATGACTTAGGCTAAAGAAACCAAAGGAGAGGTGACAGAGTGGCCGATTGTGCAGCATTGGAAATGCTGTGTACTCGTAAGGGTACCGAGGGTTCGACTCCCTCCCTCTCCGCCAAAATCGCGAGGGATGGGTTTGTTTTGAGCGCTAGGGTTCCGTTACAAGAAAATTTTCATCCATCACGTATTTCAATACGCTCAGGATAAAAATTTTCTTGCAGCCGTCCCTATCATCTCAAAACAAACCCATCCCTCGCGATTTGGAAGCAGAAGCGGAAGCTTTTGAGGCTTTTTTTATTTTTTTAACTCAATACGCTAAGAGTTAAATTTTTTGCTGATGACTGGGAAAGAAGAAGTGATGGTGACTCAAATCGATGACAAGGTCGTCGTGAATCTTGTTTTGTTGCAAAACGATCTCAGATTACTCGACAATCCCGCTTTAGTTCATGCAGCTAAGGACGATTTTCCAATCCTTGTTATCTATGTCAAAGAATCCTGCATGGGAAAAGCTGCGGTTGAGTGGCTTGTAAAAAGCTTGAGGGCATTCGCGATGGATCTTATTCCAAGTGGCATTGATGTCTTCTTCCACGAAGGAACGCTGGATCAAATGATCGAATGTCTCTCTACGCAATACAGGATTCATGGGATTTATTGGAATTGTTTAGATAAAGATCCCAGAAAAATAAAAGTGATCGAGAAACATCCAATAATGCTTCACGAATACGCACCGAATCTTTTGTTTTCAGGAGATCGAGACTCTGAGAAAAAATATTCAACTTATCGTGGATTCTTGAAAGTTTTTGGCCGGCAGACGTGTGCAACTCCTTTGGGACATCCGCTATTCCGAAGGTGTCATTGTTTACACCAGCGGACAAAGTTGTTCCATGCGCTTGAAGTTCCTTCTGTTGAAAATGCTCTTAATCGTTTAGATGATTTTTGGGAAGTAGGCGAATCGGCTGCTCAAAGAAAATGGAAGCAATTTTGTACTCAAAACTTATATCAGTATGATATAAAACGAGATTTCCCCTATTTGGATACGACATCTCATCTGTCGCCACATTTGCGTTTTGGCGAGATTAGCGTGCGGCACATATGGCATTCCTTAAAGGATATTCCATCATCCACAGGGATCGAAAAATGGAAAAAAGAACTTGTTTGGAGAGAATTTGCCTATGCATTATGGCAAGAATACCCAGATGCGCGCGACAATCCGATGAATAAAAAATGGATTGATTTTCCATGGGAATTTGATCAAAAGCGCTTCGAAGCTTGGCTGCAAGGGAAAACAGGTTACGCGATGATTGACGCCGGCATGCGTCAGTTACGGTCGACAGGATGGATGCACAATCGCGTCAGAATGCTTACGGCCTCTTTTTTGGTGAAAAATTTGCTGATTCCTTGGCAATTCGGAGAAAAGTGGTTTTTTGACACTCTGACTGATGCAGATCCGGCTATAAATGCCCTGAATTGGCAATGGATAGCAGGTTGTGGGGTCGAAGCGGCGCCTTATTTCCACATTTTTAATCCTGTCCTTCAAGCAAAAAAGTTTGATCCAGAGGGCACTTATGTTAAGACTTGGGTGACCTCGTTGGAACAAGGGACTAGTGATGATAATCGTGATGCGTACATTTCAACGCCCATTGTCGATTGGATGAGAAGCCGACAGTTCGCATTGGAGCTTTCCAGAAATTATAGGATCAAACAGCAAATGATGGCAGACAATGAGAAAAGATTTGCTGTGAAAGATAAAACGTATACACATTGACCTGTATGCGAATTTTAGTGACTGTTGGGGCGGGGTTTCTGGGGAGTCACCTGTGCGAGCGACTGCTGATGGATGGGCACAACGTCATCTGCGTAGATAACTTGTTCACTGGCAACAAGGACAACGTTGCGGATCTTTTCAACTCAATACGCTAAGAGTTAAAAAAATTTCGCGCCTTCCTATCGTCTCAAAATCGACGCACTCCTCGCGATTTGAGGTTTTAATCTTGTTAATCACGCAGAGGGAAAAGCCCTCTGCGCATTGCGATTAGTACATTTTCCTGTCGGTTTATTTTGATCTCTCGTTAGTTATTAGGTAGATCTAGACCATGAACCCCAGAGATCTCTAAATTAGGTCTATTTTTTTTCAGCTTCTCTATCCCTTCTTTTGTCACTTTAATTCCATACAAGGAGACTGCTTTTAGGTTCTTGAACCCACTGATGACTGTCAATACATCCTCAGTTACGTTGTCACAGAAAGATAAATCAACAAATTCGATATTCTCGCAATTGTCTCTGATGCCTTCCAATCCCTTATTCGTCACTTTGGTATTAGTTAGATAGAGATCTTTAACATTCGGATATTTCTTCCCGATCAGGTCCAACCAATCGTCGTTTACTTGCTTGTTGTAACCTATATTAAGAACCTCCAGATTATTGCAATTTCCCAGTAAGAACGCTTTCAATCCATCAATTGTCATGTCGGTTGATCCCGCAATATCAAGAAACTTCAGGTTACTGCAACACTTCCCGATAGTTCCCAATACAGAATTCGTCACGTTGGTGCCATGTACATCAAGTTCCTTCAGCTTATTGCCATTTTCTACTAAGAACGTTTCCAATGCAGCAGTTGTCACGCTGGTTGATCCCAAACTAAGGTCATTCAGGTTCTCGCAACAGGTTTTGATAGTTCCCAATACAGCATCTGTCACTTCGGGTCCAGATAGATCAAAGCTTTCCACTTTGCCGCAATACTCCAAGACATCTTGAAAGTCCTTAGTATTCAACGTGCAGTAGTCATCCCCTGTTCTAAGAACTATGCGCTTCAGATTTTTATTGTGCTGTATTATGTACTTGATTATGGCACTCTTATTCGCACCTCCATGAGGGAAATAAGATTGTTCTGAATGATAAACCGCCCCATGCGCCAGGTTCATCCCTGTCGCCGCTATACACGCTGCAACCAGCATGTTCTTACAGAAACTAAATTCTGCTGATTTTGCGAAAATGATTTCCGCTAATGTTCTTTTTTTCATAAGTATTTCCTGATTATTGTGTTAATTGTGTTAGTTTTTTTATGTAGATAGTTTTTTGTCGGAATAACCAACAAACCCCTACCTCTTAAAATATTTTAGTTCGGAAGTAAAAGAACATCAAGAGCAAAAAAAATCAATACTTTTCACTATGATTTTGTTTGCATTTTATATTAGGGAAATGCACATTTGCCTTTATGCGAATTTTAGTGACTGGTGGGGCGGGGTTTCTGGGGAGTCACCTGTGTGAGCGACTGCTGATGGATGGGCACGACGTCATCTGCGTAGACAACTTGTTCACTGGCAACAAGGAAAACATTTTAGAACTCCTCAAGCACCCAAAATTTGAGTTCATTCGGCACGACATTGTGGATCCGTTTAAGGTGGAAGTGGAGCAAATTTACAACCTCGCGTGTCCGGCATCGCCCGTTCATTATCAGCAGAATCCCATCAAAACGATCAAAACGTGCATTTTGGGCGCAATGAACACCCTCGGGTTAGCCAAACGAACGGGTGCACGCATTTTGCAAGCATCGACGTCGGAAATTTACGGCAATCCCCTCGAACATCCGCAAAAGGAACCGCATTGGGGAAACGTCAATCCTATCGGGATTCGTTCCTGCTACGATGAGGGAAAACGTTGCGCGGAAACGCTTTTCTTTGATTATTATCGCAAAAACAAGGTCGACATTCGTGTAGCGAGAATTTTTAACACCTACGGACCCAAAATGGCGTTGAACGATGGCCGCGTGGTATCGAATTTCATTACACAGGCGTTAAAGCATTCCCCCATAACGATTTACGGCAAGGGCCAACAGACGCGCTCTTTTTGCTTTGTTGATGACTTAATCGACGGCCTCGTGCGGCTAATGAATCAAACGCAAATCCTTGGACCCGTGAACTTAGGGAATCCCGAGGAGCTGACGGTATTGGGTTTGGCAAAAGAAGTCATTAAGCAAACGGGATCGCGCTCCAAGATTGCTTTTCGGGACTTGCCGGAAGATGATCCTGTGCGCCGTCAACCGGACATCACGCTAGCCAAAACGGTTCTCAGTTGGGAGCCAATGATTTCACTGCAGGTTGGCTTGAGTCGAACGATTCCCTACTTCAAAAAAGCCCTCGAAAAACATTTTTAAACGGAAATTGCTTTTCAAAAACCCATTTTTCACTGATAATAAAATAAATAAATAAGAGTTTTTTTTGGAGAGGTCCGGAGAACCGATTTTTTGCAAAAAAAGGGTTCTCCGGCTTCCCTATTCCCCATTTACATATGCTACGAGAATTATTTAAGCGTTTTTCAGGACGACACTACAGGAAATTTGTTAAGGAGTGCGAGCCCGTAGTGGCGGAAATCAATCGCATAGAAGTAGGTCTGCAAGGTTTGTCTGACGATGCGATTCGGGCAAAAACGGTGGAATTTAAGGAGCGTTACGCCAAGGGAGAGACGCTGGATCAGCTTCTTCCGGAAGCCTTTGCGGTTGTGAAAAACGTGGCAAGGCGCCTTTACGGAAGCAAAATCATCGTTTGCGAGCACGAATTGACGTGGGACATGATCCACTACGACGTGCAGTTGATTGGTGGCATGGCCCTCCACAAGAAAAAAGTGGCGGAAATGGCGACCGGTGAGGGCAAAACGCTTGTGGCGACGTTGCCTCTGTACCTGAACGCCTTGACGGGAATGAATTGCCAGTTGGTGACCGTTAATGACTACCTGGCGAGACGCGATGCCGAGTGGATGGGGTACGTGTACAAGTTTTTGGGATTAACGGTTGGATGTATCCAGAATTCGATGGACACAAAGATGCGTCAAGAAGCGTATAAGTGCGACATTACGTACGGGACGTCGTCGGAATTTGGTTTCGACTACCTGCGCGACAACGGCATGGCAACGCGTTCCGAAGATCAGGTTCAACGCGACCACTATTTCTGCATCATTGACGAAGCAGATTCCGTGCTGATTGACGAAGCGAGGACGCCCTTGATCATTTCTGGAACGGACGATCGTTCGCAGGAGGCGCCGTTTAAGAAATTGCGCGATGGGGTGGAATTTCTCGTTTCCCTGCAGGCAAAGCTGTGCAATCGCTTGGTTTCCGAGGCAAAAGAGGTCATTGATGGGATCGATTTCGAGAAGGGGAAATTGGATAATCCTGCGAAGGAGAAACTCGAGGAAGCGTTAGAAAAGCTTTATAAAGTGTCCGTGGGAACTCCGAAAAACCGCCAATTTCTGCGTATCTTGGAGAATGGGAAACATCGGAAGCAGTTCGACAAGTTTGCCCTTGAAATGAACGGTGATGTCAATCGTGAGCGCGCTTACCGATTGAAGGAAGATCTCTATTTTTCGATCGAAGAGCGCCATCACCAAGCAGATTTGACGGAGAAGGGCCGTAATGTCCTGCGTCCGGACAGTCCAGATGCGTTCGTTTTGCCGGATTTGCCAACGATTTTCAGCGAAATGGATCACCGTCAGGATCTTTCAGCAGAGGCTAAGCAAGCAGAAAAGCAGAAGTGGGAGCAACTATTTGCGGAAAGAAGTGAGGAAATTCACTGCCTAAGCCAATTGTTGCGTGGGTATTGTTTGTACGACAAAGATGTCCATTACGTCGTGATGAACGGCAAGGTCATGATCGTCGACGAGCATACTGGCCGCGTGATGACGGGGCGTCGTTGGAGTGAGGGTTTGCATCAAGCGGTTGAAGCGAAGGAAAATGTCGAAATTGAGCGCGAATCCAAGACGTACGCGACCATCACGATCCAAAATTACTTCCGCATGTACGAAAAGCTTTCTGGCATGACCGGAACGGCGGAAACCGAGGCATCTGAATTCCACGATATTTATAGGCTCGATGTGATGGTGATCCCAACACACAGGCCGTGCGTTCGCGTTGATGACAATGATGTTATCTATAAAACGCGTCGTGCGAAATACAACGTTGTTATCAAAGACATTCAAGAAGCCCACCAAAAAGGCCAGCCGGTTTTGGTCGGAACATCGTCCGTTGAATCCTCGGAATTAGTCAGTAAGATGCTTAAACGCGTCAACATTGCCCATACCGTTCTGAATGCCAAATTTCACGCGAAGGAAGCGGACATTATCGCCTGCGCGGGTCAAAAAAGTGCTGTAACGATCGCCACCAACATGGCGGGCCGCGGAACCGACATCAAACTCGGCGAAGGCATTGCTGCATTGGGGGGATTGTTCGTTTTAGGGACCGAAAGGCACGAATCCCGCCGCATTGATCGCCAGTTGCGGGGCCGTTGCGCACGTCAAGGAGATCCCGGGAAATCGAAGTTTTTCGTCTCTCTCGAGGACGACCTCATGCGCCTTTTTGCCAACGCGGGCCCCATCGGTTCCTTTTTGGAAAAATCGATGGCCGAGGACGAAGAATTGGCGCATCCGTTACTGAATCGTTCCATCGAATCCGCTCAGAAAAAGGTTGAGCAACACAACTATTCCATCCGTCGGCGCTTGCTCCAGTACGATGACGTGTTGAATCGCCAAAGAGAAATTATTTACGGTATTCGCAATGAAGCCATTACGGCGAGCTCTCCGCGGGGGACCATTTTCGAAATGCTCAGCGATGAAATTGACGAGCGCATCGAGTCTCTTGAATCGAAATCTTCTGGAAAAGAGGCCGATTCGGAGAACTTCCAAAGCTTCCTCAGTTGGCTGAATTTGCACTTCCCCGTGGCCCTCAAAGAAGAGGTTATCAGGGGGAAACACGGCGCCGAGCTCAAGAAATTCGTGCTCGAGAAAGTTCAGCAGGCGTATCAAGAAAAAGAGGCGCTGACGGCCAAAGACGCCCTTGGCAGCGTCCTCGGACCCATGGAAATGTTGGAGCGTTATGTACTTGTGTCCGCCATTGACAAGAACTGGCAGGACCACTTGACGGAAATGGAGGATTTGCGTCACAGTGTTGGTTTGCGTGGTTACGGCCAAAAGGATCCCCTCAGCGAATACAAAAACGAGGCGTACGGATTCTTTGAAGAGATGATGAAGCAGGTGCGCCACGAAGTTTGCATGCAGCTGTTCCGCTCCAACGTCAACAGAAACGCGTTCCAGCAAACAATGGCGTTCCTCTCCAACACGATCAAGGAAAGTCATCCAACGGTTGAAGAAGATGAGGCGAAAGCGAAAGAGGAGCCAGAAATGTCCCTCCCAACGCCCATTCGCAATCAGACTGCCCACCCAAAAGTCGGCCGAAATGACCCTTGTCCATGCGGAAGCGGGAAAAAATACAAAAAGTGTTGCGGAATTGAGTAAGGTCTGTCTTGAGTATATGAATGAAGGTGAAGTCATCAGTTTCTTACTTAAGAGGGGTTTTATGGTTTTTGCTCAGCATTCTTGTTGGCATCAGTCTTGATGTTTTTCAAAAATACCTGGGCGAAAACTTGCCTAGCGTACAAATTACGTTTCTGAGGTTCTTCTTCGGGACTGTTGTGTTATTACCCGTCTTGCTGATGAAGGGAAAAGGCGCCTTCCGCACATCGTACATAGGCATGCACATTTCGCGCGGCCTACTGCTGTTCCTTGGGATCGCCCTTTGGTGCTACGGCCTCACCATCATCCCCATCAGTACCGTAACGATGGTCGGTTTCACGATCCCCCTGTTCACCCTCGTTCTGGCAGTATTTATTCTTAAAGAAAGCGTCCGCTGGCCAAAATGGGTCGCCACTTTCGTCGGCTTTATCGGCATGTCCATCATCTTCAATCCCACGAAGATGAACTTCAACCCCATGGTCCTCCTCGTCGTCCTCGCCGCGGTCTTCTTCGCCGTCCTCGACATCATGAATAAGAAGTACGTCATCAAGGAATCGACCCTCTCCATGCTGTTCTATACCGCCCTCTTTACCATGCTGTTCAGTTTCGTTCCCGCCATGTACGTCTGGAAATGGCC
>CAYWEO010000009.1:16691-36460 GCA_964457855.1 uncultured Opitutales bacterium
GTCGCATGGTACGAAACCCGTGGCGCTGCAACGCAGTGATTTCGAGCGCTAGGGTTTCGTCCAGAAAAAATTTCACCTCATCACGTACGTTAGTACGCTCAGAGGTGAAATTTTTTCTGAGCCGTCCCTATCATCTCGAACTTGCTACGGCGTCCTGCCACGGCCCAAATTTTCAAAAGAAAAGCGGTGTTTTTGCTCACGCTGAGCAAAAAAAAGACCCCATTGCTGAGGTCCTTTAGTTGATCATAGTCCTAACGGTGAAACTGTATCGATTACAATTAGATATCAATCTTATGCTTTTGAGCAAATTCGACGAGTTTTATCACATTTGTCTTTAGGGACTTTATTTTTGGATCCATCCCTCTATAGAATGTCACGGTATCGACGTCTTCTTTCTTAGGGGATTCGATTTTCTCGATTTTCTTATTTTCGATCTTTTCTGAGTCTGAAAAATCTGACTCTGACTCTGATTCTGATTCTACAATCTTCTTTCTTCTTGCTCCCATCGCGTTCTTTATCATACCCTCTACACCTGCATCTGTGCCTCCCTCCTTAATTCCGACATCTTTACTGATGGTCTTTTTCAACTCATTTAACTCATTAGCTAGTTTCTCGTTCTTATTCACGGATTCATTTTCCATCAGATCCTCAAATAAGTTGTCGATGAGCTTTTTTTTCTCAGGTTGGTCGGGTGCTAAAAATGCCCTAGCTATTTGTTGCGACATGGGATACGAAAGCAACTTTTGATCATGCACGCTTATTGTTGTCTTTAGCATCATTCCCTTTCTAATATCGCGAAGTAAGTCAGTAGGCTGCGTGATGATTCCCCCAGTATTCTCGATCTTGTTTTTAGTCCCAGAAGTATTCACATCAATAGGTTTCTTTGTCTGTGTCTCAATCTTAAAGATTTTTTTGCCTATATCGAGATCGTTAGGTGGTGGAGTAGGAGGTTCATCATCGATGAGATTTTCATTTAAATTCTCGGACTGAATATTTTTCTTTTTAAGCGATTCAGAGGGCTCATTTTTCTCTTGAGTATTTTTCTGCGGATCCAGCAGTTCTAGCTTTTGAAGAAGTCGCTCGCGTTTATCCTTTTTGCTTTCGATTACAGGTGGATTAATGATGATCTTTTTCTCCTCGACCTTTTTCTCCTCGGTCTTCTGCTCTTGTTTGATGATGAGGGGAATCGTTTGCTTTTGAAGCGATTCAGAAAGCTTATTTTCCTCTTGAGCATTCTTAAGCTCGCGTATTTTTTGAAGAAGTCGCTCGCGTTTATCCTTTTTGCTTTCGATTACAGGTGGATTAATGATTTTTTTCTCTTCAACCTTCTCCCGTTTGATGATTAACGGAGGGTTCTTCTGCTCGACCTTCTTCTCCTGCTCTTTGATGACCAACAGGGGGTTGTTCTGCTTGATGTCTTTGGGAGCGTTTTGCTTCGCGAGTTCCTTTTTTTTATTTATCGAAACAAGCATCTCACCCATTATCCCCCCCCCTTCTTCTTTCTTTTCGATCTCGATCTGTGGTGTCTTTTTCAGTTTAATACCGAATGTGTTGAGGTTTTTCTCATCGATTTTTAAGTCTTTTTCGACGTTTGTTGTCTCAAATTTTGCCAAGGATTGTTTAAAGGATGCTTTCTTTTCGATTAATGGCGTCTTGTTTATCTCGTCCAGCTTAATACCAGATGTGTTGAGGTTTTTCTCATCAATTTTTAAGTCTTTTTCGACGCTTGCTGGCTGAAATTTTGCCAAGGATTGTCTGAAGGATGCTTTCTTTTCGATTGACGGCGGATTGTTTTTCTCATCAATTTTTAAGTCTTTTGTCTCGACGCTTTTTGCGTTAAATTTTGACAAAATTTTGTTAAATTCAGAGCCCTTCTTCACGTCGCTTGGGGGTGGTTTTTTCAGTAAATCTAATTTTTGAAAAACCGCTTTGCTCTCGATTTTGTTAATTTCGATTGGTTTGTTGCCCTCAATGACCTTCTTTTCTGGAATAAGCGCAATGGGATTGGGATTTTTTTTGCTAATATGTAGTTCTCTCATATATGTGATGTGCTGTTATGTGATAGACCCTTCACAGAATACCTCTTATAATTTTAGTCTCATCTTAGGTGGAATGGCAAGACGAAAGTATGCATTTGGCAAATTTTTTCGGAAAATGGTAAGCTTATGACCTATACGTGCGTTTAAAAACTCAAAAGACCTCTCTGCAGAGGTTCTTTTGAAGTTTTGTGTTGAAGTCGGATTGTTGTTAGGAAGAGTCCTAGTCTTTACCCTTATGCGGACATTTTTTATTTATTTTTGATCGTAATTTATTTTGTTTCTTTCCAGGAAATTGATGAGGCTGTTAACGTCGGATTTTAGAGACATGACCTTTGCCTCATTAAATGATTTAGCGTAGAATTCTTGAAGTTTTTCTGGCTTGATGTCTTTATTTTCAATGTCGATATCATCATCTTTCTTACTCTTCTTAACCTTGATATCACTGTCATCATCTATGTCTTTTCTTCGCATTTTCATGGCTTGAAACATTACAACGTTTTCTTCTTCCAGTTCTATCTTAGCGTCTTGGCCAATATTGTCTTTAATCTTGGCTAATTCTTTGGTGAGTTTTTCATCCTTTTTCTCTGCGACCGCCTTTTCTATGTCCTTAAACAAGTCTGTCAGTAGGCTTTTTTTGTCGCTTTGATTTTCTGCTAAAGACATGAGAGCGGCTTGTTTTGCGATGGGATTGCCCAGGAACTTTTCGAGTTTTTGCTTGGCTAAATCTTCTTGCGGGATTTCTTTTTCGCCAACGTTTTTCGGCTTGTTAAGTTGTGGATTGAAGTTAACATTGGCCGATCGTTGGGCTACTTTTTGTAGCAGTTCATTCATGACGCCTAGGCCCAGGTTTGGTTTGTTACCGACTTTGGCTTTTGCAGCAGATTGCACTTTGCCGAATTCTGCAAGAGATTTTTTCTGCATGTCTTCTACGGGCGGAGGAATAGGTGGTGTTGGAATGTCATCTGGTTGGATGTTCTCTTCGGGTGGTACTACTTTATTTTGCGCTGATTGTGCTTCTAAGTTGCTACCCAAAGACTGTTTTTTGAGTAATTCGATTTGTTCCATCAACTCCTGAATTTGCTTATCTTTCACCTCAATAATTTTCGCTTGATCGTTAATCTTTTTATCTTTTTCGTTAGTCTCTACCTTTAGCGTTTTGACATCTTCCGCTTGGTTGACCGTTGATGGTTTGCTTAGGGAGGGATACAGTAATGGTTTATTTGGAGAGAGACGCTTTTGTACTGCTTCCTCAGAGAGTTGCTTCAGCAGGGGTTTTTTTGGGGGGGGCTGTACCTTGAATTCTGTTAGATCTTTTTTCACATGCGAAAAGATTCCCCAATTTGCCGGATTCATGGCTGAAAACAGGCCACAAAAAACGTTTTTAAACGTGGCTAATAGTCCTTTTTGCTGAGTCGCCTTTGCCTCTTTAGGTGGAGTGGTTATGGGATTGGGTTGGTTAGTATTAGGGTTGATTTTGATCATAAAAGTTATGTTTAAGTTAATGTTAAGTTATACGGTTCGACGCACAACCTTGTTTGTTATAGTCTCATTTGCGAAGAGGCTTTTGGAGGATGAAATTCTTTGCGCATTTAATATTTCTACTTAGCGAGCCATATTTTGTCTTCCAATCGTTTCCTCCGCTCTTCCGCTTCAATCTTTTTCTGCTTCTGTGCCTCAACTTCTTTTAGTTTTTGTGTTTTGATGGGTTCGTTGAGTTTATTAAGTTTTTCAGTAACTGTTGTCTTTGTGTCGTTAAGACTCTGCGTTTTATTGTTGTAAGCTTTGACGAGATCTTCGGTTTTTTTCCTAAACAGCTCTTTAAGCGCTTCCGCATCTTTGCACTCAGTTATTTCTTGAAGTTTAGGTGCTTTGACTGCCTCGAGAGTCTCTAATACTGGGGTAGAAATGGGGGAAACTGTGTCGAATTTTTCGGAGAGCTTCCATTTTTTAGCACCTTTTACTGCTACGTCGTATTTGATGATAAGCTCGTTAGTATCGCTTTGTAAATCGGTGAGCGACTTTGCGGGCGAGCCTTTTATTTCATTGTTTGTGAAGAAGTTCTTTTTATCTGTGAAAGCTTTGATGAGTTCATCCACTTCCTTCCTAAAGGCATCATCACGTTTTTGCAATTTTTCCAACGACCCAACGTCAAACGACGGCAGTTCTATGTCTTCTGTTATTTTCTCAGGATTGACTGCCTTCGTCAGGTCGTTCAACTTCTTTTCGACTTCTGATTGCTCTAACTTAAAGGTCTCCAGCTCTTTTTCGTACGCAATTTCCAACGCTTTCGTTTGCTTATCAAAAGCGTCCGTGATTGTTTTGGTCGCATCATCAAGGTTTGAGATCTCTTTATCTTGAAACTCATTTGCAGGAGCTGTGATGTTTCTTAGAGTGCTAACCGTGTCTAGAGATTTTAGAGATTCTTCGATAATGGGGGCAAATGTCTCAGAGGTATTTTTTGGCAATAACTTATTATTCTTTTCCAACATTGTGTTGTATTTGTCTGCGCTGGTTTTGATTTCCTTTTTCAACTTAATCAGCACATCCTGTGGATTGTTTTCGCTGTTCCCTGGTGAAGAAATGGTGTATGTCTCTTCCTTGGTTTTAAATTCTTCCGTTAACTTATTGAATTTTTCGTTAAATTTTACCTTATTCTCTTCTTTGAGTTTTTTCTCTTTTTCCAGCTCTACTTGCTTTTGTTTGGCTGTTTCAATTTCATTCTTGAGATTTTTAAGCTGCGATTCCAGTGTTGTCTTTTTATTTGTAAATTCCAAAACCTTTTCATTATTGGCCTTTTCTAGCGCTTTCTTTGCGTCTTCAAAGTTATTGATGAGACTATTTGCCTCTTTCTTGAGATTTGGGATGTCATTCAAGCGTTTTTCATGCGCATTTTCAGCATTGATTTCTGAGAGAAGGCGTTGGCATCTCACACTATCTAGAGGCTTCCCGGCGTATTTGACAGCGTCCTTTTCACTGAAACCGGCGGTCTTGAATCCATCTACCATTGCGTTCCGAATTCCAAGCGTTGTCGAGAGTTTTTGAAACGCGTGCTTGATTGGCTTAGGTATGAAGTTATTAAGATTGATGAAAAATAGTTTTATCGGTTTCTTAGCACAGGTACCCCACGTCCCCTTGATGTCCCATGAAAGATACATGTCCTTATTCTTGATGACTTCCTCTAGGGTTGTTTTTAATTTTGCACGAGTTGCTGCTTTTGTTTGTTCTTCTTTCGTGAGAGTGACAGCTTCAATTGTGATTTTATCAAAAACTCCTACGGTTGTGAGTTCAGTTTTCGCTTCTTTGAAATTTTCTAGCTTTTCATTAAATGTGGTCAATTTTCCAGCTTCATTCAATGTCTTATTGTAGTCGTCTTCAATCTTGTTGATTTCCGTTTGCAGGCTAAGGAGAGTATTTTTATAGTCCGTTTTTTTATTGTCGAGGGTTTGCGGGAAATCTTTCTTCCATGCGTCCACAGTTTCATTCAAGCCTTTTTCTGTTTCCTTAGATTGCGCGCGTTCTTCGTCTTTCTTAATTTTTTCCAGCATACTGGCGCATTTATCTGCATCGAGAAATTTTAATTTCTGGTCATTCGTGTTTTTCAACAGTGCGGTTTTGCTGTAAATGACCTCGGTTTTCCTGTCTCCCAAACGCTTTTCTGGATCTTTCTCCTCCAATGCCCCAATTAGCGTTGAAATAACGTCCGCATTGACGGAAACCAGCCACCTAAAGGCTCGTTTGGGAAACATCTTATGTTCTATTGCCATCAAAAAATCCATTTTCTTGGCGACGAACTCTCCTTTTGCGTTAGTCGTTAGATACTTTTCACCCCAAATCCCCTTTCCTTTAGAGTCGGCTACTTCTTGCAGCTGACTTTTGATGTATTCTGGCGAATTGAGACTTTTGTTAATTCCTGTGGACATACTTACCTCATTGTGACAATTTTTTGGCCATCGGGCAATCCTTTTGTTATAATATCGTGCAGGTGGCTTGAAATGATGCTTTAGCTATTACTTTTAAGATTTTTTCCCTGTTGCAAAGCTAACCCTGTCTTGTGAGTTGTTTCAGCAATTTCATTTTTAACGACATCCTTAACGTCCTCGGAATTAAGGTTTTTATCTTGGACGCTCATAGTTGTCTTGTTCGTTTTTTCTTTAACATCCGTTTCATTGTCGATTTCCGGAGTTTCGCTAAACAAAACAGTGTTTTCTGGATTTTTAATTGAAAATTCCTGTTTTGCGTTTTCCTTTGTGAAATCGTCAGTCAGCAAATATTCATTCTCAGGGACTTGGACGTTTAATGTCTGTAGTGCCTCGGCAATTTCTTTGCTTGTTTCATTCTGCAGGTTCTCTTTGTTCTTGAGCTTTTCTGCTAGGTCCTGAAAGCGTTTTATCGTTGCTTCGCTCTCTTTAACATTCATTTCATTGTCGTTGCCGGCAGTTTCGCTAAGCAGAATATCGTTGCTCGGATTTTCAATTGCAAATTCCTGCTCTGTGTTGAAAAGCAGAAGATCATTCTCAGGGACTTGGACGTTTAATGTCTGTAGTGCCTCGGCAATTTCTTTGCTTGTTTCATCCTGCGGGTTCTCTTTGTTCTTGAGCTTTTCTGCTAGGTCCTGAATATGTTTTATCGTTTCCTCTTTCTCTTTGTTCTTGAGCTTTTCTGCTAGGTCCTTGAGATTTAAAGTGTCAATTTGGTCTATCATCTCTTGGCAGACTTTTTTGTCGAAAAACTTGATGTTTTGTGCAGTAATTTGTACGCAAGGTCTTTCATTTATCTGCATTGATACGAATTTAAGGTCCACTTTCTTGGCAAAAAAAGCGTTAAAAATCTCTTTAAAAAGAACTTTTTTTGCTACTGCTGTCGCCCAATGCATTTTTTTGACGACGATCCCACCTGGAGCTGTAGTATCTCTTGCTAAATACTTATTTTTGTCCCTAGCGACTTCTACGAGAGCGCTATACGTGGCTGTGAGTGGCACTTGCGAGTTGGGAATATTTGTCATACTTCTTTTTAGTATGAGCCGTTCCAAACGCAAAGGCAAGACTTTTATGCTTGAGTTGAGTGCATGTTTGCGTTTTGCGTCCAAAACTTCGCAGGCAATAAAAAAAGAGCGTCGTTATAACGCTCTTTTTGGGTGGTAAATGTTCCGTATTTGTGATGTTTGCGAATTTAGGGTAAATTTTAGGAATTGTGCAAAGCTATCTTGTCGTTCAGGCTTTTAGTAATATCGTCGTATTTTTGCTTCATGTATTGGATAGATTCGATATTGTTTTTAATTGCTGCATCGGCGAGGGCGTTGAGCGTACTTTCGCACTCCTCTGGGTTCATAAGAGTCGGTCCATCACTAAAATCCATACTGAGCCCGACGTCACGAAATTCACTTTCCATTCCGGGTTTCAATTGCATGGGCTGGTCGTATTTTATGGCATACAAGAGTTTGTTGTATATGGTTTGAAGAGGTTCCGTATTCTTCTTGTCATGTTCCCTTGGCTCAATCCATTCCTTCACCGAGTACGTGATCGAGTCAGGATCCATGTCGGGATTTTGGGCCACACGAGCTTTATTATCCATAGCCATCTTATTCGCAAGATCGACTTGTGTCTGCAACTTCTCTTCACGTGAATTCCTTAAAATTTGACGTGTTTCCTCAAGCGTGCTTATCGTCTTTTTTTCTTGCTTTGTTTCGGGTGCGGAGAGTTTAGAGCGCCGAATGCCGAGTGCGCCCATCAGATCACTATCGAATTTATTGAATAGCTTTTCTCGCGGTAAATTATCCCATTTCTCTTTGAGTTCGGCAAAAGTAGTCGTTGGCTTTGCTTCTCCCTCAACTTGTTTAGCGGACATCTCTGATAGAGTTTTATTGGATTCTCCCAGTCCTGTTACTGCGGTTTTGGGAATCGCTTCAAAAGCCTTTTTGCCGGTCTTTTGTAACGTGCTTGTGGTTGTTTCATTAAAGTCGCCGACTTTTATGCCGGTGTCGAGTGGCTTATTGCTGATTGGTGTACCCATAGTGACTTCATTATGAGACTTTCCGAGAGCGAAGGCAAGACTTTTATGCCTTAGCCGAGAGCATGGACTGAAATGTGTTCTGCTGGATGGATTTCCGGATTGAACGCAGGAAATTTGACATGAACGCGATGTTGTGGATCGTCAGCAGTTGCCCGCCGGTCATCTCGTTTGCCTTGAAAAGATGGTGAAGGTACCCTCGGGAAAAGTTTCTGCAGCAATAACATGTGCACGTGCGATCGATGGGCGAACGATCCTCCTTGAAACGGCTGTTTTTGAGGTTGATGTGATCCTTCGCCGACTCCGAGATGGACGTTGAAACCAGCGCACACCCATGACGCGCGATACGGGTCGGATGCACGCAGTCAAAGGTATCGATGCCGCACGCCACCCCATGCAGAATGTCGTCCACAATCCCGATGCCAAGAAGGTGCGTTGGACGCGTTTGGGTCAGGTTTTCACACGAAAGTGACACGATATCATGCATTTGCGCCTTATCGCCCCCCAAACTCCCCCCGATCGCTTGCCCAAAAAAGGCATTTTCGGAAACAAATTGCGTACTTTCCCTTCTCAAATCCTCGTAAACGCCCCCCTGAACGATGCCGTAAAGCGCCTGAGATTGCGTGTTGTGCGCCAAAAAGTAATCCAATGAACGCTTTTCCCATCGATGACTCCTCGCCGTCGCTTTTGCCGTGTACTCCCGCGAATCATGGAACGCCGTACACTCATCCAGCGTGAAAATGAGATCCGCCCCCAACTTCTGTTGCGTTGCAATCGAAATCTCCGGCGTCAATGTGTGCGTACTGCCGTCCAAATACGACCGAAACGTTGCCCCTTCCTCAGAAATCGAACGTAAGGCCTTCGCCCCCTGCTGGTTACGACGTCCCTTAATCTCATCCGCAACCGTTCCGTGCCCAAGGCTGAAAATCTGGAACCCCCCCGAATCCGTCATCATCGGCCCCTTCCAACCCACCATATCATGCAGCCCCCCAAGCGTTTCCACGACATCAGGCCCCGGCTGCAACAACAAATGGTACGTGTTTGCAAGAATAATTTCCGCGCCCGTATCCCTCACCTGATCCATCGTCACCCCCTTCATCGCCCCTCTCGTCGCACAAAAAATGAAGTTCGGCGTCTCTACCTCCCCGTGTGGCGTCATCAACACCCCACACCGCGCTTTGGAGCCGGCATCGCGGTGGGTAACGGTAAAAGAAAATTTGGTGTATGGGTTGGTCATAGGGTGGGGAAAGGATGAGGAGAAATTCCGGGAACCTTTGTTTTCGCGAGAAAACGAAAGGTTCCCGGACCCTCCAAAGAAAAGCGGCATCGGAAGGCATTTTTCTGGCACGTAGTGCCACAAAAATGCCTTCCGAATAAAAATTTTTTGGCGGAGGGGTCCGGGGAACCCGCTTTTTTATAAAAAAGCGGGTTCCCCGGCTCTACTTCTAAAACAAAGCCTTAGCTGCAACACCGACGGCTGTGATGGGCCCCCCTGTGGCCATGGTATCGGTGGCCTTGTCGATGCGATTGAGGGTATTTTCGGCCTTTTTGTAAAGAACGTCGTCTGAGATGAGGCGATTGAGAGTGCTTTGGGCGTTATTAAGTTTTTGGGAGAAGCTATCGAAGTTTTTGACGACATCTTTGACTTGCTTATTAAAATCTTTGTCGGAAATGAGTGTTGCGAGGACGCCGTCGCCGCTTTGGGCGGATTTTGAGAGGTTTTTGAGGTCTGCGAAGAGTTCATCGGCGCTTTTTGCAGCTTCTTGGATTTTGTTCACCGTAGAGATGAAGCTGTCGTAAGCGGTGTTGTCATTGACGAGTTTTCCGATGGTGCCACTTCCGGAAGCGACCTTAGTCGTAATGGACTCTATGTTTCCGATAATGTGGTCGATTTTGGAACGATTTGTAGACAAGAAATCATTGAGATTTGAGAACAGCGAGTGGGATTGGGATGGTTTTTTGTTCGGATCCTTCTTGTCACCATCCTTTTGGTTAGAATCCGTTATGGAGTCCGAAATGCCGGAGAGGATGCCGTCGACGCGTTCGCCGATCTTGCCGAGTTGCGTGATGACGGAGGAAATGTCGGGGGTATATTGGGTCGCAATCGGACCGCCGGAGGGGATGTCTTCGGGCGACTTACCGGCCGTGATAGCGACGTAATTGGCTCCCAAAAGGCCCGCGTTAACGATCGTAGCGATGGAATCCTTTGGGATGTGGAACTGTTTTTCGATGTTGAGAATAGCAACGGCGAGCTCGTTCTCGAGATTGGTTTTATTGACGTTTCCGATATGGACGCCGCTCAAGCGAACCTCGTCGCCGACTTTGAGCTGTTTGAGGTCTGTGAAGATGGCCTTGACGGAGTAGCCGACGTCTTCATAGAAGTTGGCTTGGGACAATGTCTCGTAGAGAATGTAGGACAGGAGGAGGCCTAACACAAAAAATAGGCCGACTTTGATGGCTTCAGTTGGACGGGTTTGCATACGACGGTGTGCGTTTAAATTTAGGGTTATGGATGTTAATTTCTGGATAAAGAAAGGCTTTGATGACTGGATCCGCTGATGCCCAGAGGTTTTTCGGGGTATTGATTGCGTGGATTTTGCCGTCAAACAGGAGGGCAACGCGATCGCCGATGGCGTGAGCGAGGTCGCGGTCGTGCGAAACAACGATCGTGGTGACGCCGAATGTCTCTTTCAGCGTCCCAATGACTTCACTGATGTTCGCGGACATAACGGGATCGAGTTCCGACGTCGGTTCATCGTAGAGAAGGAGTTGCGGTTCCATCATTAACGCCCGTGCAATCGAAACGCGTTTTTTCATACCGCCCGAGAGTTCCGATGGCATCTTTTCCGCGGCGTCCTCTAAGGAAAGGGTTTTTAGGACGCGCATGACCTTTTCTTCGATAATCGCTTCGTCGTCGTAAAGATGGTGTTCTCGCGGGAAGAGAGCCAAATTGTCGAAAACAGACATGGAATTAAAAAGCGCTCCGGATTGGAAAACGATGGCAATGAGGACCTTTTTTCGTGTTTGTGGATCGGACGCGAGAAGGCCGTCGATGAGAATTTTCCCCTTGTCGGGGCTGTCGAGACCGATGATGTTGCGCAAGAGGATGCTTTTCCCGGCGCCTGACGGTCCCATGATCACGAAAATTTCGCCGGGCTTCACGTTGAAAGAAACGTCGCACAAAACGCGTTGCGTACCAAAGGCTTTATCCACATTTTGGACATCAACGGCAACAGATTTCTGAGAGAGCTCTTTCATTTAGAGAAGGATTTTTGTGATGAAGTAGTCTAGTAAGAGGATGAAAACCATCGACTTAACAACCGCTTGAGTGACGGAAAACCCGATCTCACGTGGGCCGCCGCGCGTCCGAAGACCGATTCCGCAGCAGATAACGGCGATCAGGATGGCAAACACTTCCGCTTTGATGAGGCCATCCATGACGCTCTTGAAGTCGACAAATTCCTTCAAATTGCGCCAGTAAATTTGGCTGTCGAGTTGAATGAAACTGACGTATTGCGCAACTAACATGCCTCCGAACCAGCCAAAAACGACCGAACAAATCGTCAATGTCGGCATCATCGCCATAGCGGCCATGAGACGTGGCATGACGAGAAAGCGTTCTGGCGGAATATTCATCGTTACGAGGGCATCGACTTCGGAATACACCGTCATGGAGGCCAACTCTGCGGTAATGGCCGATCCAACGCGGCCGGCGAGAAGAAAGGCCGTCATTACAGGACCCAATTCGCGGCACATCGAGAGTCCAACGATGCTGCCCAAATAGCTCTGAGCTCCTGGGAATTTACTCAAGCTGAAGCCCGCTTGTAATGCAAGAACCGCGCCGATAAAAATGCTCAAAATGCTGACGATTGGGAGCGTTTTATAACCGATTTGGAAACATTGATCGATGAAACTTCTCCATTGTCTCGGCAGGTACGGAATATACAAGAGCGTGCGCCAGAACAAGATGGCGGTATGTCCCATGTTTTCCAACATGTTGAAAATAGGCTGTAAGAAGGATTTCATTTGATATTCATCCAGAAAAGCTTGATGTGAGTCTTTTTCGTGGTTTGATCTCGAGTACAACTTAATAATCCCTTCAAAAGCTCAAAATGTCCACTTCTTTTTTTATGGGAATAGGTAAAAAGTGGCCCGATCGTGAGTTCTTTCTTCTCCGCTGTCTTCTTTTCTGTGACTAAGTTCCAACATAAACTCTGCGTACGTAAGTCCTTGACCTGCTGGAATTTATAGAAAGCGAAAATAGGGGAGTACAATCCCTGAACAGCTCGATTATTTTGGAAAAAGACCTCAAGCGGGCTCAACATTTGGAACTGAGTCGTGCCAGAACCGTTGTTCCAGTAGCTGTAAAAGGGCCATAGGTGCGTTTTTTCTGCGTAGAAATGGGGAGCGCCGTTGATCGATCTTTGTCGTTGCGACCACAGCAGAAAGAACAGAAATTGATCCTGATCGATTTGCAAATTCCCCTCCTGCCAACTGAGTGTTTTGACGCAGGGCCAAAAGTACCACCGTTTGTCGACGCCAGATACGATCGAATGCGTGTAAAATGGTGCCCAACGGTCAATGAAAACCTTCCCGCGTCCCTGAACAAACAATGGCCAAAAGATTCTATATTCGTCGTACGTAGGCTCCGTCCGTCCGCCAAAGAACGGCCAAATTACCGTTACATCTTCGACCGTCGGGGAGGTTTCAATCGCGTAAAAGGGCAAAAATCCCTGCTTTGTCGTGGGGTTTGGCGTGTTCAGATTGTCCTGATGGTGGTAAATTAAGGGCCACAGCGCGAACGTATGCCGATACACGTTCTTTCTCTCAAAAATCCCCAACAACGGCCACAACGCCCCTCCCTTTGTGTCGGGTCCCATGCGCCTCTGCACGAAGGGCCACGGAGTGGAAATGTTGATTTCGTCGTTGTTGACTGTCCTTAGGTAAAAAGGCCAGGCGGTCCACTTAATTTCATCCCGCCAGAGGCGATTCCGAATGTTCCCGCCAAGAGGGAAAATTGCACTGTAAGAGGACTCCTTGTCGCCTGTTTGACAAGAAAACACCACCGGAAAGGCCTCAAAATGCGTCGTTTTATTGTATGGTGTCGTTGCTTGATGATGCGAAATTAAAAGGAAAGCGCTCCCGTAACGTTCTGTGGGCTCTCTATGAGCGTAAAAAAAGGGATACAGCAGGTAGTCGTCGGTGGTCCCCTTCGCAACATCTTCTATGCGAATACCTAATGGACGCAGCGCAACGGACTCCTCCGATGTTTTTTTTGACCGAAAAGCATGTTCGTAAAAAAACGCCGCACTCGTCGATCGCCGAAGCTCCTTGTGATGAGTTTCCTCAACGCGCAATGGCCATGTATTCGACGTATCCGTCCACTCACGCGCAGGATCGTGGTCCTCCCCGCTCATCATCACGGGCATTAACATGAGCCCAAATGCAACCACCAGTTCACCAACCACGGAACTCGTTCTGCCGCCCGCCAAGATGCGGCATGCGCGTTGAATACCCTTAAGAAATCGATTTGTCTGTTGCGAAAAAAAAGACACAGCGGCATAAATATCCTCTTTGCATCAAAAATTAGCAAGCAAATTTTGGGTAATTATGAACCTAAGCAACGGCGAAAGAGACGTGGGGGCAGTGAATTCCCCCACCCCCCCGCCAATTATTTAGTCGTAAAGTTTGCAAATTGTAAAGCGCCTTCAGACTTTACTTGAGGTAGTCAAGTGAAGCCTGACACGAAGCATCGCCCGACAACCCAAAATTGGCTTGCTCATACCGAGCTAGGTTTTTCGTCCTACATTCAAGATCATCATAAGCCTTCAGCGCATTATCTTCGTCATCCTGGGTCGTATGCCCAGACGGATGATTGTTCGTGCTGAGGTAAGAATCTCTACACGTCAACCACTCGCTGACTAAAGTAGCGTAACGTGAATCATTCTTAGCTAACTCCGTTCTGGCTTTAGACAAAGCCTGAAAATCACTAGAAAAATCTGAGTATAATGTTTTTAACTCATTAATGGCCAGATTCTTGGCGTCAGCTTTGATCTGCTCTGAGATTGTGACGGCTTTGAGCTGCTCTAGAGTGCTTGCTTCTGAGAGTTTTGTTAAGTACTCTTTTTGTTCAGTCTTAAGTCCCTCTGCAGACTTAAGAAGATTAGTAACCTTGTCTTTAATGGCCTTAATTTGATGTTGTGTTGCAGGAGGCTTAAGGTTTGTAATGTCTGCTTGAATTTCATCTAATTTGGGCTGAATTTTGGCTTGAATTTTGGCTTGAATTTCGGCTAATTTGGCCTGCTCGGCTTTTGGACCAAGACTTGTATCTCTTCCCCTTGGGGCAACTGTTTGCGCCAGCTTTACTTCCGCGGCAGAGAATGAAGAGATATTATTTATTATGTAATCATCCGAAATATTGGGTAGCCATTGAAGCCCAGCAATCGTATCTTTCAAAGCCTGGGGTGCTGTTGGGTTGTTAGCAAGTTGACCCATTAACTCATTACTCTTTTCGGAAAGGGCATTTGCAGCTTTTAACCAAAGTACTTTATTGTCTTCACTCTGGGCTCCACTCCACTGTGCTTGCGCCGTAGAAACATTGTTACACAACTCTTTCCCTAAGGCGTCATAGAGGACAGCTTTAGCAGCCTCTGGTGTTTTAGTTTTAAATGCGTTTATGATCGATTCGGGAGTGGGAGTGTTTACAACAGGAGTGTCAGCTGTGGACGAAACTTGTCCTGAGGCTGGGCCCGGAAGCGTGGTTGTGCCCCCACTTGCAGGCGATCCTTGGGACAGTACACTTTTCAGCGCACCAATTTGGGCGCTTGTCACTTTTCCGCGGTTTTCCACACCAACGAAACCGGATTTAATATCACTAAACCCTCCTATTGCCGTACTTCCATCTACCATAATAAAATCCTTTTGCTAAGTTTAAGTTAATCTCTGCAGTCAAGAAGACATCCTCTCTGACTACTCTCGATTTGTTTCAACTCTAGCGACTTTCCTGCGACCAGTCAAGAAGCAACGCCGCTTCTTTCTTGGGAGGTTGGGAAAACGTTGCGGCAACAAACTCGCGCCTCAAAATCGATGCGCTCGAGTACAAAAAAAATTGGGGAGGGGAAATGTCCGCCTGTGCCGTTTGGAGCACTTTTGAATCTCTTTATGTTATAAGTAGGTGCGTCGTGAATCGCTTTTGCCTTCCGTCAAAATACGGCCTGACAGCTACGACCCATCGCAAGCTCCTGTAAACAATGGATTATTAGGAATAAAAGTGCTTATATATCACACTACATAATATAGTGCGCGAACACCGCAGGCTTTCCCCCCATATGCCATCAATTTTGAGCGGCGAGTTCGTTGCGCTCAAATTTCAACCCCGTCACGTACGTTAGTACGCTCGGGGGTTAAAATTATCGCGCGCCTGCTCGTCATCTCAAAATTGATGGCATCTGTTGAGGTTAGGTTTTTTCAAAGAACAGCAACACTTTTTGCACACAGTGCAAAAAAATAAACATTTAAGAGTTTTTTTGGAAAGGGTCCGGGAAAACAAATTTTTGCAAAAAATGGTTTTCCCGGTACTCCCATTTACAAAAGCCCAGAAACCTTCGAAATTAACTCCACGCAGCGGCAGCTGTAGCCCCACTCGTTGTCGTACCAGGAGACGAGTTTGAAGAAGCGGTTGTTGAGTTCCATGCCGGAACCCGCGTCGAAGATGGAGGAGTGGGAGTCGTGGATGAAGTCGCTGGAGACAACTTCTTCGTCCGTGTAGGCGAGAATGCCCTTTAGGGAGCCCTCGGAGGCTGCTTTCATTTTCTGGCAAATTTCTGCGTAGCTGGTGGTCTTGTCTGTGCGGACGGTGAGGTCGACGACAGAAACGGTTGGGGTTGGGACGCGGAAAGCCATGCCGGTGAGTTTTCCCTTGACGCCTGGCAACACGAGTCCGACGGCTTTGGCGGCTCCGGTTGTGGACGGAATGATATTGATCGCAGCGGAACGGCCTCCCTTCCAGTCTTTTTTGGAGGGGCCATCAACGACTTTTTGCGTTGCCGTGTAGCTGTGAATGGTGGTCATCAAGCCCTCTGTGATGCCGAAGTTGTCGTAAACAACCTTTGTCATCGGCGCCAGGCAATTCGTTGTGCAGGAGGCATTTGAAATGATATGATCGGCTTTCGTGAGGGTTTCGTCATTGACGCCAATGACAACGGTCTTGACATTATCGCCCTTCGCTGGAGCGGTAATGATGACCTTTTTCGCTCCTGCTTTTAAGTGTCCCTCGGCGGCTTCGGAATTCGTATAAAGGCCCGTGGCTTCGATGACAATGTCAACCCCTAAGTCCTTCCATGGCAAGGCAGTTGGACCATCCTTGATCGCGAGGGAGTGGATGGAACGTCCGTTGACGATGAGGGTGTCTTCGCCCTTGGCCTCGACGGTGCCGTTAAAACGCCCTTGAATGGAGTCGTATTTCAAGAGATACGCCAAATTATCGGCTGGAACGAGGTCGTTGATCGCAACGACATCGATTTCTTTTCCGAGGAGTCCCTGCTCTGCGATGACTCTGAAGACGAGACGCCCGATGCGCCCAAATCCGTTAATGCCTACTTTGATTGCCATAATGTGTCCTTTTGATTAAAAAAATAACAACGTTAGGATTCGATCATAAGTGCTGGAAAACAAAAGTACAGCATCTTTTTTTGTGAAAAACTTTCAAAAATTTGCTTTCTTGCACTTGACGGGCGACGAGAAGTGGTTTCTTATGAGCTGGAGCTTGGTTCATTTCGATCAAGTTCGATTAAAATCGTTCATTAAACTTAACAAAAGGAACTATGATGAGTACCAAATTCAATGTGAAAAATATGACGCAGGCCTTTGCGCTTGCGTGTGTAATGCTCGTTGGGTTTAACCTGGCGCAGGGGATGAAAAAAATTGACTTCTCGAATGAGCAAAAAAAGTTAGAAGAAGAGAAATTGCTCGAAGAGATGAAGAAAAAGTCGAGTGATTTGGAAAAAGAAAAGAAGGTTGATATATTTGATAATAAATTGACGAACGTTAACACCAATAACCAATTGATCCTCTGCAATAATTACACTCTGAAAGGGACGAAAGACACAGATGATGCAGGGATTATCAGCTTTGTACAAAACTATAATTGTGAGCAGGTGACCGACCTTACCCTGGTGGGTTGCACAAAGGTGACAGACAAAGGGATAGGGGCACTCGTACAGTATTGTAAGAATCTGGGGGATATCAAGTTGGATTTCACCCAAGTGACAGGCGAAACTATAACCTTCGAGAAACTGAAGCGCCTGGAGCTAAGGTGTTGTAAAAACGTGACAGTGAAGGGACTAGCGACAATTATAAAGCATTGTACATGGTTGACCTGGTTTGATCTGAGTGGCTGCCCAATAACAGACATGGGGTTACAAGCGATCGGCGAAAATTTGGCGTCCACTTATTATTCAAGGTGTCAGCCGATTAATAATCTTACGCTGACTAACTGCACCCAAATAACAGACGTTGGGTTAGAGGGGGTTTTAAAGCATTTGAAGTCTTTGGAGGGTCTTTATTTGCGCGGTTGTGTACAAATAACAAACACAGGTGCCAAAGTGATTGGAGAGAATTGCAAGTGTTTGTGGTACATTGACCTAAGTGGTTGTCCGCAAATAGCCGCCGATGGGCTAAAAGCGATCGGAAATTGTGAAGAGTTGTGTACGCTTTACCTGGAGGACTGCCCCCAAATAACAGATGCGGAGATAAAAGTCATGGGTGAGAATTTCAAGAGCAAGAGATTTTCGAGCCTTAGTCTAAATAACACTTCAGTAATGGACGAAGGAGTAAAAAATATTAAAGAGACTTTCAAGAGTTTAAGCTCGATTTTTTTACACGATACCAAAGTCTCCATAGAAATGAAGGAGAAGTTGAAAAAGCTGCAGATGTTTGTTGGGTTTTGAAGCTAGATGGAAAAAACAAGTAAAGATCAGAGGTAAATGTTGGCTAAAGGGCATAAGATCGTTCTTTAGCCTTTAAATTTTCTTCTTGCACAAAAAAACGCTGAAAGTATTATCTGCACTATCTCTAAAAATCATCTTGCAATATCAATTAACTAGCGGAAAATATCCCACTATGAATGATCGTCTTTTAGCAGAGGCTCAGAAAGTGATTCCGAGCCCGAATATATTGATTAATGTTGTTTCGCATCGCGTGAAACAATTGAGAAATGGCGCAAAGCCGCAGGTGGAGTCCCTGGAGCATTTGAATTTGGAGGACGTCGCGCTTAAGGAAATCATCGAAGGGAAAATTAAGTACGAATTCCTTCCAGCGGAGTAGGTTGCACCAGTTATTTGCTTGAAACTGGCGGGGTAGGGGACTTCAATGGAAAAAAAGAAGCAGAGCGGTGAAGGTCGCTACAAAGAAATTCGTAACGCGAAGGTGTATCATGATTTCTTTGTGGAAGAGAAGTTTAAGGCTGGAATTGTGCTGAAAGGAACGGAAGTGAAGTCCATCCGTCTCGGCAAAGCACAAATAGCGGACGCTTTTGTGAAATTTTCTGGGCCAGACGTTGTGCTGTTTAATGCCCATATCGATGAATACGCGTTCGGGAATATCGCGAACCACGCTCCATTGCGCTCAAGGAAGCTGTTGCTGAAGAAGCGCGAAATCGATCAGCTTAAGCGAGCGATTGACGTTGAGGGGCGCTCAGTGATTCCGTTGAGGATGTTTATCGACTCAGGCCTCGTGAAACTGGAGATTGGCGTCTGCAAAGGTAAGAAACTTTTCGATAAACGGGAGACTTTGAAGGCAAAGACTGCAAAAAGAGAATCCGAAGTCGCGATGAAGCAGGCACGGCATTAAAATGAGACGTGTAAAGTCTTGCGAGCAAGTGAGTTAAAAAAAGAATAAAATATTCGCAAAAAAACTTGCTTTTAACGAAATGTTATTTGATCATTCTAAACGTAATTTGTTCTTCTCTTAAACGTGAAACAGTGGTTTGAAAAAAATAAAAGATATTCTCGAAAAGAATATTGACAGTTTTTTTAAATTCTGATCTCGTTAAAAGGGTAAACATTAATTAGAGTTCATTTTTTAAGAAAGCGCTTAATGGCCCTTTTAAATTTTTATTATCTTCCGCTGAGGTGGTTGTTGGTGAGAATTCTGGGTGATTGATGCGTTTTTAGGATTTTGAATGAGATAAAATGAATGTTCTTTGAAAAGTTATATTGTGCGATTATTTGGCTAACGTTAATTTTTTTTAACAAGCAAATATCAAATAGAAAAATCTACAATAAATAGTCTAGAAATTCTAGGCAGGATTTTTTCTTGAATATCAAGAAGTTTTACTTTCTGAATATTATTTTCGGAGAGTTTGATCCTGGCTCAGAGTGAACGCTGGCGGCGTGGTTAAGACATGCAAGTCGAGCGAGTCACCTCTCGCAAGGGAGGTGCAAAGCGGCAAACGGGTGCGTAACACGTAAGTAACCTGCCCTTTAGATGGGGATAGCCTGTCGAAAGACGGATTAATACCGAATGTGACCCTTTCTCGCATGAGAAGGGTGTTAAAGCGTGTATGTGAAAGCATACATAGCGCTAAAGGAGGGACTTGCGGCCTATCAGCTTGTTGGTGAGGTAAAAGCTCACCAAGGCTATGACGGGTAGCTGGTCTGAGAGGACGACCAGCCACACTGGGACTGAGATACGGCCCAGACTCCTACGGGAGGCAGCAGTGGGGAA
>CAYWEO010000010.1:0-35941 GCA_964457855.1 uncultured Opitutales bacterium
CCCTCGACAGCCACCTTGGCAAGGTGGCGCTCTACCAACTGAGCTACGCTCGCTTAAAATGCTTTATGAAAAGAAGACTTTCTTTTTACGTAAATGTCAAGCATGCTTTTTTGGAAAAAGAAAAAATAAATAAAAAACAACCTCCATAGAATGCGCCGATTTTTAGATGACGAGCGGGTTAGAGCCGTCAGAATTGCGTTTAAGACTTATCTTTTGAGGATCTAACATACGTTACAAAGATGCTCCAAATTTCGCAGGCGTGGCCTCTATTTTGAGATGATAGGGACGGCTGCAAATTTTTTTTGGCTCAATCCCATCAAAAAGTAAAATTAACGACCCGATTTTAGGATGGAGCCGATAACCTCGAAGAGATTATTGGCTCTATGATCAAACCTAAATTCGCATGTTTTCAAGTGCAAAGTAAGGGTGGAAGCGCATGCCGTTAATCCGCTACGTTTCAACAGCCCAAAACCCGGAGTTTTACCGGCCGCCCAACGGCCTTTTTTCCCACGTATCCTCTTGGATCCGAAGTACGATTCGTCGGCCTCAAATACGCCCGTTTCCTTCGCCGTTTCTCACAAACTGACTATTAATCACCACCTTAACTGTTGTTTGTTGTTATGGTGATAGTCAAGAGGCAAAATCTTTAACGTCTTCTTGGATCGAGGCTTTAATTTCGTCGATTTGTTTTTTTGCTGAGGCTTTGACCTTTTGGAGGGAGTCGGGGTTGTCGACGGGTTCATGGGCAAAGAGGTAGAATTTGATTTTGGGTTCCGTTCCGCTGGCCCTCATGGCGACGCTGTAGCCATTAATGAGTTTGATGACGAGAAAGTCTTCTGGGGGAATGCGTTTTCCGTCGGCATCGAAGATTTCGTCCTTTAGGAAGTCTGTGACCATGAGGACTTTTTTTCCATTCATTTTCTTTGGCGGATGGTTTCTGTAGTTCTCGAGAATTTTCTTGATTTTCTTTTCACCTGATGGGCTATCGAGATAGATTTCCAGCATGTCTTCGTAGTAATAGCCGTACTTGATGTAAATGGTGTTTAAATAATCCAGGAAATTGGTGCCTTCGCGGTGCAAATGGGCAGCCAATTCGCAGATGAGGAGGAAGGCGGCGTTGGCATCTTTGTCGCGAACGGTCTCTGTCGCTAAATAGCCATAACTTTCTTCGCCGCCGAGGACGAAGAACGTGCTGTGGCGCTCGAGGAGATCCTTACGTTTCTTTGGAGTTGTTTTATCGAAATCAATGACAACGCCCTGTGTCTTACGGAGGCGTTCCTTCAGAACAAGCTCGTACTCAAGGAGTTTTTCGCCGATCCATTTGAATCCCGTGAGCGTGTTGATGACCTTGAGGCCGTTTGCTTTGGCAATCGCGTCGACGAGAGGAGTCGTTACAAACGTCTTGATGATAGCGGCGTTGCTGTTGAGAAGATTCTTCTTTTTCAACCACTTAAGACGTTTCATCGCCTCTATGCGGTACTCTGTAAGCATCGCAAAGACCTGATTGCCAGTGAGATGGACGAACTCCTTCTTTTCATTGCGAACGGAAATTCCAATGCGATCGGCGTCTGGATCAACGGCGATGACAAATTCAGCATCGAGCTCCTTCGCCTCGGCAATGCCGACTGCAAAGGCTTCGGGCCTCTCTGGATTTGGAGAACTGACGGTGGGGAAGCGAGGATCCATTTCCGCTTGCGACTCAACGATATGGCAGTCCAGCTGCAACTGCTCAATGAGTTGCGGGATGATGGTGCTGCCTGTTCCGTGAAGCGACGTAAAAACGCTCCTGGGCTTGTAAGTGCGGATCAGTTCTTCGTCTAAAGTCACTTCTTCCTTGATTGTTTCGACGTACGATTCGTCAACGATAGGGGGGAGTAGGATGACGTTGGAAAGATCTTTGGAAAAGTAGTCTTTGGTTTCCGACACATCAACGCCATTGATCGCATTGACGACTTTCCTGGCATTGGAGCCCGTGATTTGAGCGCCGTCCTCGAAATAGACCTTAATGCCGTTGTAGTAGTAGGGGTTATGGCTTGCCGTGACCATGATGCCAACGCTTTTCAGATTCCTCGCAAAAAAGCTCAGATGGGGCGTCGAGCGTGGGCCATCAAAAATATAGGCGTCTCCCCCCAATTGTATCCAAGTCGAGGCAATGAGTTCGCAGAAATGCTTAGAAAAAAATCGCACATCGTAAGCAATGAGTAGCCGCGGACGGTGTGGAATATATTCTTGTTCTTGGATGTGATTGTAACAATAGCGATAAAGTCCTATCGTTGATTGGATGATGTTGATATCGTTAAGGCAACTCGTTCCGACGCAAGGGTGATCGTAGGAAAGATCGGAGTTTACGCTTCCCTTTTCCGCCTGAGTAATGACATTGCCAATCGTGCGTCCTCGGATACCTCCGGTTCCAAAGCTTAACGTCTTGTGGAAACGTTCGTTGAGTTCCCCCCAAGTTTTCTTTTCAATTAGTTCGGTAAGCGATTGCAGAGCCCAGTCTGGCAAGAAATTTCCTTGCAGCCAGGACTCCAGGTTAGCCACGCTAACATCCAACAAACCACCCGTCTGCTGGCCATTTTTAATCAGTTCCAGTAAGTTCATGTTCGGTGTTGTAAAAAACAATACTAAGCTAGGTAAACACTCCGATCTACGTTTGGTTTCGCAACGAGTTGGGACCATTTACCCACAAAAACCTCCTCACTTTCCGCAAACGTAGGGGCAATCTCAATGCCTATCGTCGGCACCCCACTTTTATCCAAAGGAACAGATTGATTTGCATTCGTCAACCATAATGCGTAAAGTTTTAAAAAGTCTTTTTGGCAGGTCTCCAAGGAATCGATGCCGGTCTTGTTTTTGATGGGGCTGAATTCCACATGTCGTTGCGTTTTCATGACAACAGGATTTTTTGCGTAGGGAAGGGCATCAAAAATAAAACGCTCAAACTTGACGACAGGAATTTCCTGATTTTGACCGTGAGAATTACATGCAGTGGTGACTTTTCGACTACTATGAAAGGGTAACTTTGTCCCATCTGCGGCTATTATTTTCGCAAATGGAACACTCAAAATATGTGCTGCGATGTTGCCAGCATTGTAAAGTAGGGTGTCACCAGTGGTTCTTTTTTCCGCTAATTCTTTGGGCAGAAAGAGATATTCGATAACCTTCATTTTGCCATCCTGTTGCACAAACATACCCACTTTTTCTTCGGGGTTTTGCTTGCAAACAACCTTGCTGGACATATCGGAGTTTTTCAAAATATGCAGGCCTATAAAATATGGATCGATGCAATAGATGAGGGGGTTGTCGACTTGAAAGTAGCTAAGATGCTCAATTCCAAGATGATCAATGAGATCAAAGGTGCCATTTTCAACCAATGCTTGAAAAATGCCTCCATGGCCATCGGGATTCATTAACAATTTTCCGGGTTTCTCGAAAAGGAAATCCCCCTTTTCGTCAATCGCCGGCATCTGGCCCTGTTTCAGAAAATGGATGTACGTTAAGTCAAAAATTTCCCTCCGGTTTTCGAAGAAGGCCACCGTTTCTTGGTGCGTATCTTCGCTAGTCATTAGAAACCAATGGATCGGGTGGCCATAACGTGCCGCAGAAGCCTGGATTTTTTCGTAAAAAACTTGAAATAACGATTTGTGACTGATGGGCGTGACTTCCAAAATGCCTTTTGGTCCAGAAAATCCAAGCCGCGTCCCTTGTCCGCCAGCAGCGGTAAAAGCGGCTACCTTCCCCTGCCTTAAAGCATTCTCACCGAGGGATTTAATGTCTCGCAATTCGCTTGTATCAAAATCTTCTAAATCGGTAACAGAAACCGGCTGTATAGAGCACGCATCTAAGCGTAAATTTCCCCCAAACATTTGCTGCTCAATGGCTTTTGCGACGGAAGTCCAATCAATTCCCTTTACTTGCGCGTCAAATACTCCTCGCTCATGGGTAGGAAGTGTTGAAGCGTGTTGATTAACGAATCGCTTTAAATGCTCAATGTTCGTCATTGTGCTTATACACAAGCATTTTTCGGTCTGAAAAGTCAATATTTTCGTGATAGAAAATTGCTTTTCATGCAGCCAAATGGAGTGATCAAGCGTGAGACCTGTACAAAAGCCATTTTCGTTAAAGCTTATTGTCTATCTTAATGCTTGTGGGATCCGCAAGAACTTCTTCGACAATGTTGGGATCAGAAGTCCCTCCTCCTGCAATGTATTGCAAGCCATGATAAGTGGCTAATTTCACGAACACCGCTTTTTGCACAGGTTTTGATTGCCCAGGGTTAGGCCAGTAGTAGCATAACCACCCCTGATTGTTTTCGTGATCCTTTGCAATGTCACATGCTGTATACAAAAAGTACCGCTTATAGGGATCTTGTTTGCCGTATTCTAGTGGTGTTTTTTCAACATTGGGATCGATAGGCTGCATTAAAACCCAAAGAGGCTCTTTTTTGTTTTTAATTACATTAAGAATCCATACGTAAGTCCCTCCTGAAATAAACCGGCTATTCCCGCGAAACTCATTAAAACACGCTGGGCCATTCTTTTCGATCAGCTTAGCAGCTTCACGGACTTTCATTTCAACGAGGTCCTTGGAATTTACATTGTGAATCGTTTCTAAATACTTTTTTGTCGCTTCCTTCGCAAGCTCCTCAAACGTTCTTCCCGGTGGTGGTGGAACGACTATCGGGGGCACTAAGACCTGTGTGGATGGAGGTGTTTTACGTGCTTGCAACACGTAAACGATTGCTGCAACCAATAGTAAACCAATCCCTGTGAAAAAAATGCCCTTCAGTTTCATAAGTCAGCAAAACAGTTCATTAGAGAGCCTCTATAACGTTTTTTCCCAAACTTTGTGACTAGCAGAATCGGAATAAATTTCTAACACGATTGCATGGTCGGAGGTCCCACAACCAACGACGTAGGGAATGCCATTGACAACAGCCAATTTCATGAAAGCTACCTTTTTTAGGGGGCTGGTTTCACCGGGCGTGTGCCAATCGTAACAAATCCATACTTCACGGCGCTCGCTACTCATGATGGCGTCACCAACGGTTCTGGCGAAGTCTCGATTGTAAATATCGGCCTTGTCGCGTTCAATGGGGGTTCGCTCCAACGGAGGGTCTATCGGGTGAATGATCATCCAAATGGGATCCGCCCCCAGCCCCAAAGTTTCAATCCAAATGTAAGTTCCTGCAGAGATAAAACGACTATTTCCGCGGAATTGAGAAAGGCAACCTAAGCCCTCCTTTTCGATGAGCGCGACAGCCTCACGAACCTTCTCTTCAACTAATTTTCTCGAGCAGGGTTCATTTTCCGTCATTTTCAACTTCTGAATGGCTTTTTTCGCAAGATCTTCGAGTGTCTTTCCAGGTGGCGGAGGAATGACGATGGGGGGGGGTAATGCCGTTGATTGAGCCATTTTGTTTTTTGCTGTTTGATTCAAATAAATGAGCGCTGCAGCTACTAAACAGATGGTGGTTACGATGATAGTTTTGTTTTTCATGATAGAACATCTTTAAGATTAGGAGACACCCTGTCCAAAACGGGGACATTAGCGCTAATTCTAAGCTCGTTTTTGGTGACCGTCAACTATGGATACCAAAATCTATCCACATTCTCCTCAAAAGAATGTCCCAACGAGTTCCGCTATTTCTTGAGTGCTCCTGCGACGATCTCTCGATCAAAATAATTCAGGTCCATCCCAGCATTGATGACGATCCCCTGTCCATTGATCCCAGAAGAGCGTTGACTTAGCAAAAACAGCGCCAAATCCGCCACTTCGCGCGTTTGTAAAGCCTTCTTACGCAAGGTCATTTTCTCCGCAAACAAGAAGTTGTCGATGTAATTGGGAATCCCCGCCGAAGCGCTCGTCTTCAACGGTCCCGCCTTGATTGCGTTGAACCGAATTTGCGTGTCCTGACTGAAGGATTTCGCTAGAAAACGCACACAACTCTCGAGAGCGGCCTTGATGGGTGACATATACCCATAACTTTCTGCGGTCACTTGCGAAGAAATGCTCAGTGCCACAACAGACGCATTGGGCTTTAGGAAGGGCTTCATGTGTTTCGCAATTTCCACCAGCGAAAAGCAAGAAATCGTCATTGCTTGCACGAAATCCTGCCGATTCGTTTCATGGAACGGACAAAACCCCTTAGAGTAATTGGCAAAAGCAATCGAATGAACGAAACCATCGATTGGACCCCATTCTTTCCCAATCACTTTCGCCAAATCCGCAATATCAGGCTCCTTTTCCACATCGCAGACAAGCACTGGACGATCCTGTAAAAGTTTCTTCTCCAACGCCGTTTTCCGCGCCTCCGATCGTACACTGAAAATGACCTTCGCTCCGTTTTCCTCCAAACCCTTCGCGATGTGCCATGCGACACTTTTGTCGTTCGCAACCCCCATCACGAGAAACGTTTTCCCCTCGATTCCTAAGTAACTCATGGTGTTTGAACTAACGTTAAAGCAAATTGGATGCTCAACACAAGCTTTCCTTGCTGATTGCGAACACCCCCCTTCATAAAATAAAATGTCTGCAAAATTTCTACCAATTCTGCTTGAATCCTCAACGTATCACCCGGATGTACAATCTGTTTGAATTTTGCATCCTGGATCCGCGACAGCACGGGAGTTCTGCCATCTTTCGCTTCCGCGCTCAGTTTCTTTGATAAAAAGCACGCTGCCGTCTGAAAAACACTCTCGCACAACAATACCCCAGGCATGATCGGATTTCCCGGATAATGCCCTCGAAAACACGCCCACTCAGGATCCACAAAAAGTCCTGTCTCAACGTTCGTATCCGTCATCGAAATGACCCTGTCCACAAAAAGAAAAGGCCCCCTGTGTGGAATTAATGAATGAACGTTGTGCATAGATGTATATGCGGATGATAGTTCCTGCCGGGAACCGTTGTTTTCTGGGAAAAAGGCTACCGAAAAGCAATAATCCTTATCAAACTGCCTCTAGTGTTGAAGTTTTTGCAAGTGCCCACGATAGCAAGCATAAATAGAAATCTCGTGTAACAGTCAAAAACAACATGGTATCCGCAAGGCATCCGAAAGCGAAAGAGCCAACAATGCCAATGACGATCGCTTTTTCACGGTATTTTAGGCGAAAGACATCGACTATTGGGGCTGCCATGAAAAGAAGAAATACACACAGACCGATAAAACCCAATTGAACGAAAACATGGAGATATTCATTATGCGGATTTGGAACATTCTTTTCTGATATGGGTGCCCCAATGTATGTATCTTCTTTGGCGGTAAAAACATCCGCCCAGCTGCCTGTTCCGCTGCCGGTTAAGAATTTCATTTTAGAAGATGCTGCGTCTTCAAACCCCTGCTGAATAAAATGGCACCGCCAATCCGGGATGGCACCATCCTCATTTCCTTCAGTGACTCCCGTTTTAACTTCTGTTTTTTGATGTAATACAAGACGTGAGGCTATCGTTACTAATTTTTCCAGTTTTACGTGTGTCCTAAACAATACAGGAAAGTTAAAGTATACCATTCCGATAAACATGATAAGGAGAAAGAGATTAAGCCATCGAGACAGAGAGAATATCTTTTTATCCAAACAGAGGACTGCCATCCACAGTATAATAATGCCAAAGCCTGTAAACTGTTGACTGCAAATGCAAGAGACAATCAAACCAAATCCAAAGATTATTAAGTAAGCGAACCTTTCTTTAACCCAGTAGGCATAAAGCCCCACAAAGGCTGTTGAAGCGCAGATGTAGGAGGCGTAGATGGGATTGATAGTATAAGGCCTTAAGGCGCCTTCCCCTCCTTTGATGAAAAAATTAAACTTTGCAGCTAACCACGCGATGCATAGAGCGGAAATTCCAACAGCAAGCCCATTAAAAAACCATCGTGCATAGAGCTTATTCAAGAAAAGTGGAATGAGTAAAATGGGCAAGAGTAAGCGCATGTATTTGCCGCAGATGTTGATGGCTCTATGTGTACTTGCTATGGAATGGAATGTGTTGATGATGAATAGGATAGCTAGCGCAATAGACACCCATGTCCACGAAAATCGGAAGGCTGTTTTAAGGTTTGCTCGAACATCCTTATCTAAAAGAGCGAGTCCGCAGCTCGTATAGAAAAAGATGTTTTTTGGCCCGATAAACAGAGGGAAGAAAACACCTGTGCAGAAAAGGCAGAAGGCAATTGCTTTGGTTAAAATATCCGAAGTGGGGGTGGGTGTCGTTTCGTCCATACTATTTTTGCGTGAGGAGTTTAGTTTGAAGACCTGGGACAAAGTCTGAAAAAACATTGCCGGCTGGTGTAGTCTTTAGAGTGTACTGAACCATTCCCATTTTCGCATCAAAGTTGTCCACAAGATAGACGAAAACGGCTTCCGGTGTCGAAGGCAAAACGGGGGCTCCCCATTCGAGTTGTCCTTGATGGCTCAATAGAATATGTTCCAAGTGTTCTAATAAATGCAGGTTTAGTTTGTTTTGTAAAGCCACTTTTCGAATCATTTTGTATCCCAGCACAATATGTCCTTGCAACGTTCCCTGAATGGTTTTTTGCGTACTGCCGGATTGTGTTTCGTATTCAAGCGTTTTCCCAATGTCGTGGACCAAAATTCCGGCAATGACGAGATCGGTATTAATTTCAGGATAAAGCGGTAAGACATTGATGGCCAATCGCGTTGCATGAACCGTGTGTTCGAGAAGGCCGGAACGGTAGGCGTGATGCATGCTGATGGCACCCGGGCAGGTTTTCATGAGGGATTCCTGTTCTGTAAGGGCCTGTGCAACAGTGGCTTTCAGTTCCGGATTTTGGATGAGATCGGTGAACGAAAGGAGTGCCTGCCATAACTCATCCGTGCTTTCCTCAGAACACTCGAAGAGATTAGGCAAATGCTCTTTCGCGTCTTCTTTTGAAAGGACTTTTATGGAAGAAACGCGCGGGCTCAGCTTGTTTTGATAAAATTCCGTTTGTCCCTCAATTTGCAGGATGTTGGGTTCTTGTGCTTGAGCCAGAGAGACTTGCGAGAGTAACTGAAAGGGTTGCGTATCGGTAAAGCAATTGAAGTGGATGCGCCCGTATTTGTCGCCAACTTCGACGGATAAAAACTCTTTTCCGTTTTTGGATGTGCGCGTAGTGACTTTATGGAGCAGTACGAAGCTTTTGAACGGCAGCGACGTTCCCTCTGGAACAGCCTTTAGGTCGCGAATGGAAGAAATCATGTCAGTCATCAGAGTATTAACCAAGATCCCAATGTGAGGAACGTTAATAGACCAACAATATCTGTGACGGCTGTCAAAAAAATATAAGAACTTTGTGCGGGGTCGCAACGGCAACGTTTTAAAACAATGGGGATTGCGGCACCGACAACGCAGGAGAGTCCCATGTTCAAAACCATAGCCAGGAAAACGGTTAAGCCCATCCGAAAGTTTTTGGAAAAATACCAGGCCAAAGCGCTCGAAAATAAGCCGATAATCAGACCGTTGAGAAGACCTTTAGCAATTTCTTTAAGGAAAATCCTCGGAATATCTACGGCATGAAATTCGTCCAAAGCGAGTCCTCGGATCGTTACGGCAAGGGTTTGGGCTCCCGTATTGCCACCCAAGTTAGCCACAATCGTCATGAAGGCCGCCAATAAGCTATATTGCGTGATTTGTACGCTGAATTTCGAAATAACACCCGCTGCCAAAAAGGCCGTCCCAAGGTTAATCATGAGCCATGGGTTGCGTTTTTTTAGGCTGTAGATGATCCTATCGTGGACGTTTTCATCCGCGCCGGCACCATGCAGTTTTTGGATGTCTTCTGTCGCTTCTTCTTGAATGATATCGATGACGTCGTCATGCGTAACAATTCCGAGCAAATGCCCAACATGATCTACGACGGGAATGGCTTGAGAATTAAATTCCGCCATGGAACGCGCAACGTCCTCCTTGTCCTGTTCTGGATAACATAGCCCCGATAATTCCGTTTTCATGATGTCTCTGATCACCGTTTCCGGAGGCGAAAACATGAGATCTTTAATCGACGTGATGCCCTTCAATAGATTCTGCGAATCAATGATATACAAGTCATAAAACTCCTCCCCCTTTTTGTAGTGTTTGCGCAGGACTTCGATCGCTTTTGTTGTCGTAAATGTTTCTTTTAGCGTCACAAAATGGGTGGTCATAACACCGCCAGCGGTGTCCGGATCGTACTTCAGCAGTTTGCGAATCGTTAAACTCGTTGCCGGCGCCAAACGATGCAATAACCTTGAGCGATCGTGCTCCGGTAGGTCCGAAATCAGGTCGGCGGCATCATCGGGATCCAGTAACTCGAGAATCTTGACTGCCCGAAATTCCCGCATGGCGCCGATCACAGCCGCAGAATCCTCCGAATCCATCTCAGCGATGACTTCAGAAGCTTTTTCTTCAGACAGCTTCTTCAAAACTGTCTTACATTGCTGCACCGTCAAACGCTCCAGAAAACGGCCCACTTCGTACGGCGACGTTCTGGCCAGTTTTATAGGGTCCAAATGTTCAAAGTCCGACTCAATGTGCTGCAGAAGCTCCTCAAACGTGTATTGATCGAGTTGATATGCGATTGGATGATTCTGGATAGTCTCAAACATTGTGACAAAATCTTAAAAATAACGAAAATTCCCCTCAATAATAAAACTTAAAAACGCAAAAGGCAAGTCTTCGCGAACACAAACTTTCTGTTTGATTTTCAGAAAAGAGTAAAGCTAAAAATTAGGAAAAATGGGGAATATTTCGAAAAACCTTTCTTTTTGCAAAAAAAGAAAGGTTTTTCGAGCTTTTCCAAACAAAAACGATATCGGAAGGCATTTTTGTAGCACTTCGTGCAAGAAAAATGCCTTCCGAATATGGATCATTTCAGACGCAGGACGCCGTCGATTTTGGGATGACGAGCAGGCGCGCGAGGACGATTGGAGTGAGTGCCTCTCCGTCCACTCCAATCCCCCAATGCCTGAGATGGCATTGAGATCCGATGCGCAACGAACTCGCCGCTCAAAATCGCTACGGCGTCCTGACAGCCTTCCAAATGGCAATGCAGGATTTGATAAGCGGTTCGAGGTCGGCGAGGGGGAGTTGGGTTTCGCTATCTGAGGAGGCGTTTTTGGGATCGGGGTGGGTTTCGAGGAAGAGGCCTTGGGCACCGGCGGCGATGGCGGCTCGGGCGAGTGCGGGGACGAATTCGCGTTCACCGCCGCTTTGGTTACGGCCTGCGCCGGGGAGTTGGACGCTGTGAGTGGCGTCGAAAATGGCTGGGTGGTTGTGGGATTTCATAATTTGAAACGTGCGCATATCAACGACGAATCGGTGGTAGCCGAAACAGGTGCCGCGTTCGGTTTGCCAGATTTCTTTGGCGGCGCAATTTTCGAGTTTTTCGACGATAAAGTGCATTTCTTCAGGGGAGAGAAATTGACCTTTTTTGACGTTGACCGTGCGGCCCGTTTGAGCGGCGGCTGTGAGGAGATCCGTCTGGCGGCACAGGAAGGCGGGGATTTGGACGACATCGCAGACTTTTGCGGCAATGTTGGCCTGTTCGGGAGAATGGATGTCCGTGAGGACGGGGAAGTGGAAAAATTCCTTGATGTACTGGAGGATTTCGAGGCCTGAGTGGATGCCGGGTCCGCGTTTTCCGTGAACGGAAGAGCGATTGGCCTTATCGAAAGAGCCCTTGAAGACGATTATCAACTCGGGGAATTTCCATTGGATCTCCTTGAGTTTTTCCGCAACCTGGGTCGCAACGGCCTTGTTTTCGATGACGCAAGGGCCCGCAATTAACAACAATTTTTCTTTAGAAAACAACATGCCCTTATTCGTAGGGGAATTTTCTCAAAAACAAAAGCTTTTTTTGTGCTTCCTAGACTTTTATCGACGTGAAGCTTTAATGGACTCAACGAGTTCGCTAAGAGCCTCTTCTGGAGGGATTTGCGGAATGTAGCCGAGGTCTTGCTTTGCAGCATTGATGTCGAAATAGTGATCCATCGCTAGCTGAGCCGCTAGGAAACGTGTCATCGGGGGATTTTTTAAAAAACGCAACTTTTCCAGCACGGCTCCAAGCGCGTACGCGATCGGGAAGGGGATCTTCCTTTTTGCGGGAGGTAAGTGTAGCTTGAAGAGGAGGTCGTTGATCCATTCCCAGAGACGGACGGGCTCGCCTTGGGAAATAAAATACGCTTTTCCGCTTGCTTGCGTTTCTTTCGTAAGCGCTTCTAGTGCAAGTGCATGAGCGCGTGCGGCATCTTTAACGTGCGTGATGTCAACGAGGTTTTTCCCTTTGCCGATGATGAATAACGTCTTACGTATCGCCGAATTCAGGATTTGGGGGATCAAATGCGGATCTCCGACGCCCCAAATGAGATGCGGACGGAGGGCAATGGTCTTCAGGTGTTGCGGATGTGGGGCTACTGTCTCGAGTTGATGGCCGTTTGCTGACAAAACGTGTTGCTCTGCAATGGCTTTCGAGCGCGCATAGGGGGATGTCAATTCTGTGGTGTAGGGAAGAGACTCCGTGGCGTTTCGGATGTTTTTGCCATTGAAAACGACACTAGGCGTGCTCGTGTAGATAAGGTAACGGACCCCGTTTTGCAAGCACGCGTCGATAACATTTTGCGTCCCAACAACATTGATGTTATAAAACTCCTCCCAGCGCCCCGTAATCCCCACCTTCGACGCGATGTGAAACACAGCATCTATCCCTTGGCAAGCCTTTACGAGAGCTTGGTGGTCTGTGATATCTCCTTGAATGTGGGGTGGGTGGGGACTGGCTTGAGGAGTCTGTTCTTGATTTGGATTTTTATGTGTAAACGCCCCTTGGTCGAAATTGGCCTCTTGGTGGCTTGCAGGCTGTCGAGGATCCCTCCTGCTGAACGTCGTGACATCGTGCTTGTCCTGCAACAGCTTAACAACGTGGCTCCCAAGGAAACCATTCCCACCTGTGACGAGTATTTTCATGTGTTGCGGGGGACTTTTAGGTAATAGGCAGTGAATGCAGGGGTTAAGTTTTCTTCTTCGACTTCCGTTTTATGCTACCATCTAACACCTTCTTAAACGAGAACTCTTCATCGCCAGTTTCTTGCAGCTTGGCGTTGTCATCGATAAGCAATACTCTTTGTAGATGATAGGTGGGTCGTTGATTAACCGAGTCCTGCTCATGAATGTAGTAGACAGAGCTACCGAGGCGAAGAATGTGTTGATTTTTTGACAAAGTCTCATTGATCTTTTTTAGCTTTGCGCCGAACGTTTTCTTCTTCTCTTCCAGTTCCTGATTCTTCTCTCCTATCTCTATTTCAATCTTCGACTTTGTACTCTTTTTTTTATTCCCCTGACATCCCTTCATTTCATTTTTGAGTGTTTCTAATTCATTGGCTAGCAGGATAACCTCCTGCCCGAGAACAGTCTTTACCTTATTGTATATTCTGACTTGTTGACTTTCTTGTTTAATTTTTTGCCCATATACACACATGTCCGTTCTATTGGAGAGCTGATCGTACGCTTCATCCCAATTTCGAAGACCGTTGTTAAGTTTTTTAAAATCTATAAAATTTAACTCTGTTAAGTATTTCTCTATTCCCTTGATCTTACTTGTCTTACTCCCAACAATTTGCATCATTATCCAACCCCAATCCATCTGCATGTAATTGGGTAGCTTTTGAGCGGCAGTTGTGTCTAACGCAAAACTTTTGCCCTTCTTTTCTTTCTTTTTTTTGCCATTATTCGAAGCACCGCTTTTTTCATCATTCTTCAAAGAATAACATTTACACTCGTGAAAGATGACAGTCGTATTTGACGGCAACTCATCTTCTTTAATACAAATGACATCAATGCCATGTCCAGAGTTATCATTTCCAGAGATTATGTCGTTTTTAGATAGATCTTCAAACTGCTTATAATACTTTTTGGCCGCATGTTCACCCAAACCGCCTTTGCCGAGCAATCCTTTGATATCTTGTGAGATTAACTTATCAGAGATCCGCGTGATCGCGTAGATTGGGAAGGTCTTGCACGCAAAATAGTTGTCATCCTTGTTGCAATGAGGGGTATGATACCCAATATTGATCGCCTTTACAGGCTTTACTTTTATGATGCCTTTTTCCCCGATGTAAGTTGGTGTTTCGATAGCCATGGACGCATCTGTGTCTGCTGCTGAAATTTCCCCATCGTTAACGATTCTGGCCTGGTCTGGTTCTAAGACTAAACTGGAAACTGGATCTGAGCCTAAAAGTTTGGCAAATGAACCTACAACTCCAAGTTCTATTTTCAAGAAATTACCGGATGGTTGCTTTACAGGATCTTCATTGCTATTAACACCTAGTGCATTATTATCGTTTAAAATATTGTTGTTGGGGTTTGTATTAGACTTCTCTACTGGTTTAGGTTTGCCGGAATTTTTAAATCTTACGATCCCTTTTTCCTTATTAATAAACTTCGCATTGTCGTCGATTTTTAGCGAATAAGGAATTGATGCAATTAACGCCTCGATTCTTAAATAGCCATGATTGATGAATTGCCCTGACCCAGTAACATTAATTTCATTAATTTGTAGTTTATCATTACAAATGATGATGAGTAAATTGGTAACTTCAACTGTTGCATTTGTAATTGTAAGAAAGTTGAAAATGGTAGCTTTATCAATGGAGATTTTACGTTCAGGCGTCTTGTAGGGTTTACCATTCTTGAAATCTGCTTTTTCACCATCAGTTAACGTAAGAGAGTCATCGTCGCTTCCTTTTTTGCTTATCGTTGTCCCAACATCCTTTTTCTTCTCTATTTTTTCACTCTTCTCTATTTTGTTACTGTTATTGAGAATATTTTTGTTATTCTCCGTGCTTGTCGCTTCCCCATTTTCTTTATCCTCAATATACACAATCTCCACCCCCCCTAGCACGCAAGACGGCGACAGGATGGTGAATGTTAGTAAAAGCTTGATGGTTAAAGCCTTAAGTTGGTGCATTACACGCATTGTTGACGAATATAGATTGTTTTTCATCCTTTACCTCCTATAAATTTGGTTAACAAGGTAGTTTTTAGTTGAGCGGCGCGCAGAAGCAAACTTTTTGTGGGGATTCCCCTATTTTTTGTGAAAATTTTCGAACGTTTCCAGACCACCTATATTTCCGGTACAGTTACTCTCCGGGCAGCTACCCTTTCCTTTGGGTATGCAACTGGTGTTCGCGCCAGGCGATGAGGAGGTAGGCGATGGTGTATAAGGCGTTGGATATGAGCGCTAATGTGTGGCCGTGGGTGATGGCAACGCAGGTGTACCAAGTGCTCGCGACGGCCAGCAGAAACTGGGGGAGGGCTCTGTTGAATGTTGGTTTGAAAATAGCAATAGCGGGAGCTGCAACGATGCAAGGCAAGGCCAAAAGCGATTCTCCGCCTGCGAATAATCCGGAACACGTCATTCCGATTGCGATCAAGAAGATGGGTTCCTTGAAAATTCCCAGAAAAAGTTTTACGGGGAATGTTTGTGACGGCTTTCTTTCGAGATCACGTTTGAGTTCGGAACCGCGTTCAAAGGCAGCGGCTAGAGACATTTTTTGATTCTCACGTTCAAAGCGATTGGTCAGGATAAGGTTAGCGAAACCAAACGAAATCCCGCAAATGAAACCGTAGATGGAGTGCGATAAGACGGCCAAAATTGCCAATCCAAAACACCCGTAACCGGCAATTTCCAAACCAGCGTAACCCTTTTTCGCGAAACGCTTTAAACGTTCCTGGTTGGCGAAAAAAGGATAGCGATTGAAAGAAGATTCCCAAGCGCCAATGCACTTCGTGAGAATGATCAGCAGGCCAACGATCGTTACAAATATGAACGAAGGGCCGCCATCTTGAGAAAATAGGCAAATATTTCCGAGTGTGATGACGATCCCGGGATCCGAGAGCAAAAACGCGAGTTTTTTCTGAGCCGTCGGTTTCTGCTGATTGTGCAAGTTCTGTTGAATAAAGGGTTTTTTGACCATACTTTGGAGCTAATACCAAAGAGAAGCCTCCGACAAGGAAAAAACACAAAACGAGCAAAAATACCCGTCGTCATGTGGTTGCCCGGCAAGGATTCGAACCTTGACAAATGGATTCAGAATCCATTGTGCTACCATTACACCACCAGGCAATGAAAAATATCTATAGAAGCCAGAAAACCTCAAAACAGCACCCATAAAAGCGTTCTTGTTAAAAAGCCTCCCGTTGCTAAGTGGTTGCCCGGCAAGGATTCGAACCTTGACAAACGGAACCAAAATCCGTTGTGCTACCATTACACCACCAGGCAACAAAAAATATTCGCTGAATAATTAAAAGATAGAAGACTTTCGCCATTCGTCAAGCTTGCAATGACGGTAAGTTGTTGGAAAGTTTTACACGACCTTGATTGAAGTATTTTTGCGAACGAAAAGAGCGATTTTTTGGCATCAATCGCAGAAATTGGTTTCATCGATGAAGGATCCGTAATAAATAGTACCTTGGGCGCTCGAAGCCATCTGGAAGCCTTTCCAGGGAATGTTTTCCCATGATCTTTCTTTTCCTAATTCATTGATATCTATTGTGTAAGGCAATTCGCTAGACAGGCGCTGATGGAGACTTTGACGCAAGGATTCATCGGGCGACTGATCCAAAAGCGACCGTAGTGCCGTCACATATTCCTCAGATCGGAAGAAAACCCGATGAGTCGTTCGATTGCTGTCGATGACCAGGCAATCTTGATCAGAATTCAACCAATAATACTCCAACGCCTTGATTTTTCTCAACAAACTTTGAAATAAAGCCTGTAACCGGTTCGTGTCACCAATGGGAAATAAAGCATTGTTAATGGGTATTTTCTCGCTCAATTCGCGGAAAAAGAGTGCATTTTCCTGTTTGACGGAGGTTTCTATGTATCTGACGAGGTTTTTTTCCGATTTTCTGATGATTTTATTGACGATCGGCTGGCTAGCAAGTGCTTGATGGAGCTGCAAAGAATCGTCACCCGTAAGCAAGATTTTGCGAAACGGAAATGTGTTCTCGGGCGCTATTTCTTGCAGTTGCAGGAAAAAGTCTAGCCCATTGAGGGGATACATTCGATAATCCGCAATAATGCTGGAAATTAATTGATGTCGATCGGGTTGCCGTAAAAAATTGATAGGAGACGAAACGGTGAAGTGATGCTTAAAAAAATATTCTTGGAGGAATTTGAATGCCTTTTCAGGACTTTCGAAAAAGACGAAATGGCAATCATCTCCCGCTAAAGTGCTGCTGACGCTTTGTAAAAATTCCTCGGAATCATCAATGAAAAGCGTGGTTGTGGGAAAGAATAGTTTTGGCGCAATCATGATGTTATTTGTTTGGAAAGTTTTGGTAGGTACAAATGGAACGTGGTTCCGGATCCGATGACTGATGTGCATTCAATGTGCCCAGATACGCTCTTTAAAACACGTCTGCAAAAAGCGAGCCCAATGCCGGTTCCATATTGACTCGTCGTGTAATAGTCATTGAAGATAAACGGCAAATGTTCCTTCGTAATTCCAATGCCTGTATCGGTAAATAAAATATGGTTAAATTTTTCGTCAGTCTCTGACTCTGGGGCAATCGAGATCGAAATTTCGCCGTCGCCTTTTTGGTTGATCGCATGCAATGCATTTCGGATGAGGTTTAGGAAGACGTGGATCAAAAGAACGCGATTCGCTTTGAAATAAAATTGGTAACTTAAGTCGTATTTAAACCTCTTTTTTTCATTTTTAGAAAATGGATAATTGGCTATCGCCTCTTCCGTAAAGTCGATAATCGGAAAATAACTTTGCTCGTATTCATCTAAGTTCTTTTTGGTGTTGGCGAGTAGAAGATCAATGAAGCAAAAGGCCTTTCCAATGACCAAAGAAGAAGAATTCGGGATATTTTTGATTCCCTCAAGGTTGAGGCGTGAGATTCTTGGAATCGATAGCCCATGGGATTGTGTAAGTTCGTACGCTTTTAAAAAAGTAGGAAAGTGCTGCTGAACGGCTTGCATATTGTTTTGCAGTGTTGCCAATGGAGTCTTCATCTCATGTGAAGTCAAATGCGCAAGGTTTTCGATTGCCCTATCTTTGTCTGCCTTTTGAGTATGAGCGCTTTTGGAAAATATCAAAAAGAAAATCAGGAAAATCCCAACTTCCAGAAAAAGTCTCTGATAATTGAACAGGTTATAGGAGAGCTCCGTGTGTGTAGAAAAAATAAAGCCGGCATTGATCCCCAAAAGGAGCGTAGAAGACGTTAAGAGAATATCGGAGATAAGCACAGCGGTTAGGCAAGCAGAGAGGGCAAACAAGATTTGCCATGAAATCACAAAGCCAGACGTGAACAGCATATACGCGAAAAACATCGGAAGTGAAAACGTAATGACTACAAACCAAGCAATGGGAAGCAGCCACTTCAAATTCGAAGGGACTTTTTTATGCAGAATCAAACATAAATGGAAAATCAAAATACACACTACGCAAGCTATCGGAACATTCTGGAGAGCGGATTTTGAAAATAAGCTGAAGCCCAAACATAAACTTCCCCAAACAAGCATGGATGTTGCATAAATCGAAATATAAGGCTGAATTTCCTTATATTGGGTATTTAGCAGAAAGATGAAATCAAGAATGAGGAACTTTGTATACACGGCTCGCAAATTGTAAACAATAGGTGGTGGCACAACACGCCGCAATAGACACGAAAAAACCGCCCCCTTCATTCATGGGGCACCAAATGCCATAAACCGAAGAAAATATTGTCCAGAAACTGACCAAAAAGCCAACTGCAATTCCGATGAATACACAAGAGGATTTCAGTTTTTTGCCTAAAAAAAACAATACAAAAAGTGACAAGAGGGCAGTATCAAAAGGTGTTACGAATTGCCAATACCACTGCAGACCGTCGATTGAGATCCCTGATTGCGGTATAAAAGAAAGCAAAACACCCCCCAAGCCTACAGCCAACAGACAGGATTTTAAGACGTTTACAGACTTCTTGTTAGAAGGCACAATGGCTCTCTTTTTGCAATACGGTTTATAGAAGTTTTCCAAGTAAACGGTCGCTAGTCCATGCAAGCTGACGACCAGCGCGTTAGTAGAAAGACAAACAGCAATGATCACTAACAAGCCTTTTATTCCTGCAGGAAGTTCATAAGTCATCAACAAACTCCAAGCTTCCATACAGGTGGCTGAAGATCTTGGAGTCATTTTTTCAAGCGAATTAGATCTGAAGAACAGCCCAACTGAGGTGCCAAAAATGACAAACATAAGGGACCCAACGATTAAAAGCCATCCCCCGATTAAACTGCTCTTTTGCGCTTTCTTTGTATCACTTGCGATCAAATATCTTACGTAATAATGCTGGTAGGTCACAAAACTAGACGCGACACCAACTGTAAGATAAACAGCCATTAGTGTAGATGGAAGGAAAGCGAATGACGTTGGGGTTTGGATCGTAAAATCGACGAGTTTTAATGATGCCAAAGAAACATTGCTTAATAAGTAAAAGCAGCAAATGGAACAGCTAACAAAAATAGCGATCGTTTGCACAAAACAAGTCACCAAAAAACTCCTCATGCCTCCCCAGCAAATGTAAACATTAAGCGCTAAAGTTGTTGATCCAAAAATAAGCTTCATGTCTTCTCGCGGAAGAATATTGATGACGCTTCTCAAGAGGAAAATGATCAGCAAAACTCGCGAAAATTGAGTTAAGCAATAAAAAACGGCGGATAGGCGTGTTATTCCCGACCCAAGTCTATCTTCGAGAATACTGTATAGTGAGAAACACCCATGGGTTTTAAAATGTGACCGATGCCAAGGAACTAAATACCGGTATGTGAGAAATGTTGCCAGCACTATACCAGATATAGATGTAAAAGAGAAAATGTTCAAGAATAGGCTTTTCCCTATATTGAGCGCAGATAAAAATCCAATGATGCTGAAAAAGCTAAAAAAGGAACAGGCGACTAGGTAAGTCGGCGGATTTTCGTCCCCAAGGATAAAATCACTTGGTTTTTGCTTGAGCTGAGATATGAACAAAAAGCTAATTGCGCACATGAATAGCAAAAAGCCAGATATTAGGATGAGATCAAATAACTTAAGAGTAACGTTCATTATACAAACCCTGCATTGCCGATGTCCTACTAAGATTTAAAGCCTTTGTAGGGATTGTAAAGTCCTTTTCCTTGTTTTTGCTTTTTTAAACTAAAAAAATTGATGGAACCTCAGTCCCATCAATGATAAAATGATTTTTAATCTATAAATCCCATTTTTAAGCAGCCTTATTTTTCTTAGCCCACATGTTGAAGAAAAAGCCAAGAGTTAGCATGACGGCAAGTCCCGTAGGGCAATTGAGCATGAAATTGATATGCAAGTTTATTGGAGAATTTGGCCAAACCGTTGGTAAATTGACTAAGAACATCACAATAATGCCAAGGGTGATTGCAATAACGGCATGACGGCTCTGGATATATTTAAAGCAAAAGCCTAGCAGGAACAATCCCAGCATTCCACCGTCAAGGAGAGTCCCCCATTCCCAGTAGGTGTCAATGATACTCTGGATGTCGCTCATTATCAAGGCAAGGCCAATGATGGCAGCACCGATAACCGCTGAAGATATATGAAGGACTTTCAGCCCTTCGCTGTCGGAAATCGGTCTTTTCTTTCGAATTATTGGTTTGTAGTAGTTTTCGTAGAAAATTGTCGATAGGCTTTGCATGTAGGTGCTGATCGTACTCATGGCTGCAGCAAAAACGCCGACGATCATGACGCCTTTAAGGCCCACGGGAAGTTCCTTGAGAATAAATGTAGGAAACGCCGAGTCAGGTTTATTAGTAATGGCTTTGATAAGTTCTGGAGAGTGTTGAGTTGTCTGATAGAAGACAAATAGTAGAGCTCCGATCAGGTAGAACAAAATGGGGCCAACAAATATGAGAAGACTTCCCCTGAAAAAACCTTGTTTAGCTGCTTTTTCAGATTCAGCTGCTAGATAACGTTGCACGAAGCCTTGATCGACGGCGTAATTGCTTACATTGCCGACAATACCTTCAATGAATAACACCCAAAAAGTAGCTTTTGAGAGATCAAATTTAAAACTCCCCAGACTAAATTTGTTTGCATCCCAGGCATATTCGATGGCCTTCCCGGGACTCATGGGAATTCTGTGCAACAAATAGACAATACAGACAACAGCCGAAATAAAGATCAAAACACTTTGAAGGAAATCTGTCCTAATGGTCGCTTCAATGCCTCCTAAATAAACATAAATCAGGACAATGCCTCCCGTTCCCAGCATGATGTACTTGACATCCCATCCCGTGAGGGGATATAGAACGATGCCCACCAAATAAGTAATCAAGGCATTTCGGAACAATCCATATATGGTGAATACTACAGAACCATAGACGGTGGCCCATCTTCCAAAACGTTCTGTTAAATGCGTGAATGCCGAAACATATCCTCTGCTGCGATAAAATTTTACGAAAAAGTGGTTACCGATCAGTGCGGCAACAGGTGCCATAAGCGTGTAAACAACAAAACTTGTGTCAGTTCCGAACGTTTTACCCACAAGGCCGAAAAAACTAATGTTGCTAAAGTAAGTTCCGAATACAGAAAAAGCGATCAGATTTGCCGACATTTGTCCATTCGCCGTTAAGAATTGTTTTGGCGTCCTGTTCCTGAGAATGAGGAGAAAGCCAACGAACAACAGCACCATCATGTAAGACACGATGAGCCATATATCTAATTTCCCTAAGAAGTTCATTAAGAATCCTTTTTTTGAAGTTAATTAAGACAAAACGAAGCACTTGAAAGTTAGCAGAGATTTTTTTAGAAAGAAAGGAAAATCTTTCATGGATTCTATAATTTTTCACGCACGTAACATCCACGGGCATAAAAAATCCAGCATGTGCTACGTATTTTTGACGTAGAATGCTGGATTATAAAGGGATTTGCTTCTAAACTTTCAAGTCCATGCCTTAAGCAGCCTTATTTTTCTTAGCCCACATGTTGAGGAAAAAGCCAAGAGTTAGCATGATGGCAAGTCCTGTAGGGCAATTGAGCATGAAATGAATATGCAAGTTTATTGGAGAATTTGGCCAAAGTGTCGGCAAGTTAACTAAGAACATTATAGTAATGCCAATGCTAATTGCAATAATGGCGTGATGGCTATTGATATATTTGAAGCAAAAACCTAGCAAGAACAATCCCAGCATTCCACCGTCAAGGAGACTCGACCATTTCCAGTAGGTGTCAATGATACTCTGGATGTCGCTCATCGCAAGAGCAAGACCTATAGTAGCGGCACCGATAACTACTGAAGATATGTGCAGTACTTTCAGCCCTTCGCTGTCGGAAATCGGTCTTTTCTTTCGAATCACTGGCTTGTAGTAGTTTTCATAGAAAACCGTCGATATGCTTTGCATATAGGTACTGATTGTACTCATCGCTGCAGCCAGAACGCCGATGATCATAATGCCTTTAAGGCCCACAGGAAGTTCCATGAGAATGAACGTAGGGAACGCTGAGTCGGGTTTATCCGTGATGGCTTTAATAAGGTCTGGAGAGTGCTGAGTCGTTTGATAGAAGACAAACAACAGAGCACCTATCAGGAAAAATAAAGCAGGGCCTATACAGATGAGCAGACTTCCTCTAAAGACACCTCGTTTGGCTGCTTTTTCAGATTCAGCTGCTAGATAACGCTGGACGTAGCCTTGATCGACGGTGTAATTGCTCACATTACCAACAATACCTTCAATGAATAATACCCAAAAAGTAGTTTTTGAAAAATCGAATTTAAAACTCCCCAGGCTGAACTTGTTAGCTGTCCAGGCATATTCGATTGCTTTTCCAGGGCTTATAGGAATTCTATGAAATAAATAGACGACACAGACAACAGCAGAGAAAAAAATCAAAATACTTTGAAGGAAATCTGTCCTAATGGCCGCTTCAATACCCCCTAAATAAACGTAAATAAGAACAATACCTCCCGTGCCCAGTATGATGTACTTGACGTCCCATCCCGTCAGTGGATATAGAACGATGCTCGCCAAATAAATAATCAGGGCATTTCGAAACAATCCATACATGGAGAATACAGCAGAACCATAGACGGTGGCCCATCTTCCAAAACGTTCTGTTAAGTGCGTAAATGCCGAAATATATCCTCTACTGCGATAAAAACTCACAAAGAAGTAGTTGACAATGAGTGCGGCAACAGGTGTCACAAGCGTGTAAACAACAAAACTTGTGTTAGTTCCGAACGTTTTGCCTACAAGGCCAAAAAACCCGATGTTGCTAAAGAAAGTTCCGAATATCGAAAAGGCGATCAGATTTGCGGATATTTGGCCATCTGCGATCAAAAACTGTTTCGGCGTTTTTCCTCTGAGAGCCCTAAGTACAGCACCAACGAAAAACATCACCGCCATGTAAGCCATGATAAGCACTATATCAAGCCTTTCTAACTGGTTCATTTAGAATCCTTTTGTTGGGGTTAAGATCAATGAGAACTACCAGACATTTTTTTAGAAAGAAAGGAAAATCTTTCATGAATGCAAAATTTTTCACGGACGTAACATTTACGGGCACAAAAAATCCAGCATGTGCTACGTATTTTTGACGTAGAATGCTGGATTATAAAGTGTTTGCTTTTAAACTTTCTGGCTTACACCTTGAGCACTTCCCTTCCTCTTAGCCCACATGTTGAAGAAGAAGCCAAGAAACAGCATGGTGGCGATTCCTGTCTCACAATTCAACATAAAGTGAATATGTAAGTTGATGGGAAAGTTTTCCCAAATCGTCGGTGCATTTACAAGAAACATCATAATAACACCAATGGTTAACGTAAAGATCACCTGAGCACTCCTGATGTACTTAAAAACGAAGCCCAATAAAAACAATCCTAAAAGTCCACCATCAAGAAAACCTGCCCACTCAAAAAAGATGTCCATGATGCTTCTGATATTACTCATCATCATTGCAAGGCCAACAATGGCAGAGCCCACAACTGCTGAAGTCAAATGAAGAACTTTTAATCCTTCGCTATCAGAAATTGGTCTTTTTTTCCGGATCATCGGTTTGTAGAAGTTTTCATAGACCACTGTCGATACGCTCTGCATGTAGGTACTGATCGTACTCATGGCTGCAGCGAGAACTCCAATGAGCATAATGCCTTTAAGGCCCATTGGAAGTTCCTTTAAAATAAACGTAGGAAACGCGGAGTCAGGTCTATTTGTGATGCCTTTGATGAGATCTGGAGATTGTTGGGTTGTTTGATAGAAGACAAACAGCAGGGCTCCAATAAGGTAGAATAAAGCGGGTCCTATACAGATGAGAAGGCTTCCCCTGAAAACACCTCGTTTAGCCACTTTATCAGATGGGGCCGTCAAATAACGTTGGATGTAGCCCTGCCCGATCGCTAAATTAGCTACGTTTCCAACGATGCCATCGATAAATAACACCCAAAAAGTCGCTGTTGATAGATCAAATTTAAAACTCCCTAAGCTCAATTTGTTTGTTCTCCAGGCATATTCAAGTGCTTGTCCAGGGGCCAGGGGAATTCTGTGAAACAAATAGACAATGCAGACAATAGCAGAAACAAAAATCAAAATGCTTTGAAGGAAATCTGTTCTAATGGCTGCCTCAATACCTCCTAAATAGACGTAAATAAGAACAATACCTCCTGTAGCGAGTATAAGGAGCCTGACGTCCCACCCTGTAAGAGGGGCTAAAACGACACCCACCAAGTAGGTGATCAAGGCATTCCGAAATAGGGCGTACGCAGTGAATACCATAGAACCATAGACGGTGGCCCATCTTCCAAAACGTTCCGTTAAATGCGTAAAGGCTGAAGCATATCCTCTGCTGCGATAAAAATTCACAAAGAAGTAGTTGCCAATGAGTGCGGCAATAGGTGCCATAAGCGTGTAGACGACGTACCCTGTGTTGGTTCCAAATGCCTTGCCGACAGCACCGAAAAAACCAATATTGCTGAAATAAGTGCCAAATATCGAAAAAGCGATCAAATTTGCGGACATCTGGCCGCCAGCGGTTAAGAACTGTTTTGGTGTTTTGTTCCTAAGAATGAGCACAAGGCCGATAAATAGCAGCACCATCATGTAAGACACGATGAGCCACATGTCTAATTTACCTAACAAGTTCATTGAGAATCCTTTTGTTGAAGTTAAGATAGAACGAAGCACTTGAAAACTAGCAGACATTTTTTTGGAAAGAAAGGAAAATCTTTCATTAATGTCAAAAAATGATCGATTTTGATGAAAATGGTGGAAAATATCCATTTCGAACGAATATCTGTATCATTTAACGCGTTTTTTTTGCCTTTTTTAGCCATTTCTTGCCTTGCATAAGTGTTTTCTTTGTGCTTGGCTGTTGAGTATGGAAAAAACTCATCATTGTGGGGAATTAAGCAAGAAGCACGAAGGCAAAAAAGTTTGCCTTTGCGGCTGGGCAGATACGATTCGCGATCACGGAAAGCTCGTTTTTATCGATCTTCGGGATCGCGAAGGCATGACGCAAGTCGTTTTTAATGCGCAAGAACACACAAATATCCTCAACTCCTTGAAACCAGAATCCGTCATTGCAGTTTCCGGAATGGTACAGTTGCGTCCTGCTAACACCGTCAATTCGAAGCTTTTAACAGGCGAAATCGAGATTGCTGCGGAAAACATCGAAATTTTAAACGTTTGTGATCCCTTGCCGTTTTCCCTTGACGACGAAAAGGCGGACAAAGTCAGTGAGGAAACGCGTTTGACGTACCGCTATTTAGACTTGAGGCGTCCCAAGAACCAAAAACTTCTGAAACTGCGTCATACCGTTTGCCATACGGTGCGTAACTTCCTTAACGACAACACATTCACGGAGGTCGAGATTCCCGTTTTGTTTAAGAGCACTCCCGAGGGAGCTCGCGAATTCCTGGTGCCAAGCCGCATCAACGAAGGCCAGTTTTATGCTTTGAACCAATCTCCTCAGCAATACAAGCAAATCCTGATGGTGGCGGGAGTCGAACGCTATTATTCGATTGCGCGTTGCTTCCGTGACGAGGATTTGCGGGCGGATCGGCAGCCGGAGTTCACGCAAATTGACCTTGAGATGTCGTTTATTAACGCCGAGGATATTTACGCGCTGATTGAAACCCTTTTGAAGACCGTTTGGAAAGCTGCGTTGAACATCGATATTCCAACTCCTTTCCTAAGAATGGCTTACAAGGACGCCATGAACCGTTTCGGGTGCGACAAGCCAGACATGCGTTTCGGTATGGAAATGCAGGACGTTACGGAGATTTTCAAGAACTCGCAATGCAAGGTGTTTGCAGAAATTGCTCGCAAGGGTGGGGTGATTAAGGCGTTGAATGCCAAGGACCTCGCGCATCTCTCTCAAGGGGAAATGGAAGCACTCGAATTAGCTGCAAAATCCATGGGAAGTCCCGGTTTGGCGTTTATCAAATGCCACGATGGCCAATGGAAGTCGCCGATTGCGAAATTTCTGTCCGACGCGGAAAAAGAAGCCCTTCGTCATCAACTCGATATTGGCGAAAACGACCTGGTTTTCTTCTCGGCTGCTGATTGGGAAAAAGCTTGCTTGATTTTGGGGCGTGTGCGCCTGGAAGTGGCTGAATTAGCCAAAAAACACAAGAAGCTGACCATTCCGGATAACCAGTACAACTTCCTATGGGTCATCGACTTTCCGCTCCTCTCCTACGATTCGGATGAAAAGCGTTATGTCGCAACACACCACCCATTCACATCGCCCGTGAAGGAAGATATCGGTTTATTAGACTCCAATCCGCAAGCTGTTCGTGGTCAACATTATGATATCGTTCTCAATGGTGTTGAACTCGGTGGCGGCAGTATCCGGATTCACCAGCCAGAGCTGCAAAAACGGATTTTCCGCGATCTCCTCAAAATTCCAGAACAAAAGGTTGAGGAACTCTTCGGCTATCTCCTCCAATCCTTCCGATTCGGCGCCCCCCCCCATGGCGGGATTGCTATCGGCTTGGATCGCCTAGTCGCCATTCTCGGGAACACGAAGAGCATTCGCGACGTCATTGCTTTCCCAAAAACACAAAAAGGCCAAGATCTCATGGTCAAGAGCCCATCCGCAGTCTCACCGAAGCAGCTCACCGATTTGCATATAGCCTTGCTGCCGTGCAAGGAATGAAGAGATTGTGGCATTCGGAAACTTTTCTTTATCCCTCGAAAAGAATGGGACTGCGAAGGTGGCTTCTCTTTCGAGCGCTAGGTGCGTTACGCATCGGATCGCAAAATGCTTACGTATTTCTTATATACGCGCGCAATTTGCGCCCTCGCGTGCCTGCCTATCATCTCGAAATAGAAGCCACCTTCGCAGTCCCAACAGTTTCCGAACCTTCAAAAGAAAAGCGGTATTTTTTGCTCATGCTGAGCAAAAAAGGGACGGCTTCGATTTTGAGATGACGAGCAGGCGCGCGAGGTCGAGATGCCTGAGCGTACTTAACGTACGTGATGGCATTGAGACTGATGCGCAACGAACTCGCCGCTCAAAATCGAGGCCGTCCAAAGAGTTTTTTATGGAAAGGGTCCGATAAAACCAATTTTTGCAAAAAAATGGTTCTCCGGCTGTACCTGCACTTGCCAACTATGACAACCCATAACACAGATCGTTTGCCGTATGTTGCTGCGTTTGAGCAGTATTTGCGTGTAGAGAGGGGGGCGTCTCCTTACACAATTCGCAATTATGTTCATGCGCTTGAGCTTTTCCTTAAGCATTTGCAGAAAGAGCGTGGGGAAGTGCCTCAGTTGCAAGGTATTTCTGTGGGTGATGTGCGGACGTTTCTCGTTGATGCGCAGTCACATGCGGGAAGACGGACGCTCAGTAATTACCTCTCTGCGCTGAGGGCTTGGTTTCAGTTTCTGATCATTAAAAAGGAGCTCGATCAGAGTCCCTGCGTCGCCATTTCATTCCCAAAATCCAATCCAAAGCTGCCCCGATTTCTTGGACAGTGTGACATGATGAAGTTGCTCTCCGCGCCCGAAGTCTTGCTCGAAAATGGGAGAAACGGTGCGGATGGTTCTGTTAAAGGAAGTGGAAGCATTTCCCCCTTCACGGCTGCGCGCGATCAGCTCATTTTGGAATTCCTCTATGCCGGTGGCTTCCGAGTCAGCGAGTTGGTCAGTCTCAACTACTGCGACGTCGATTTCCACGCGTCCGTCGCCCGTGTGACTGGAAAGGGCCAAAAGACCCGCTTCTGCCCGCTTGCAGAAAAATCCCTTTGTGCCCTAAAATCCTTCAAAGCTAACTTTTTTCCCGACGCCCCCAAAACCGCTCCCATTTTCATTAACGCCCGCTATCAACGCCTCTCCGTGCGTTCCGTCCAACTCATTCTCAAAAAGTATCTCCACTCCGCAAACTTACCCAGTGACCTCTCCCCCCACAAGTTGCGCCATTCCTACGCCACTCACCTCCTCGAAAATGGGGCCGATATCCGCACCATCCAGCTCCTCCTCGGCCATGCCTCCCTCGCCACTACCCAAATCTACACCCACCTCGACTTCGCACGGCTACGCGAAGTTCACAAATCCGCCCACCCACGTGCGTAGGAGCGCTTTTTCCGGAGGGGGTATTTTTTGCAAAAACAACCCCCTGGTAGCCTCCCCAGAAAAAACTCTTATTCGGAAGGCATTTCTTTTGAAGGCTCGGAAACTTCTTCTTTTCTCTGGAAAAGAAAAGTTTCCGGATTTCCCTACCTATTATTACATCCCCGTAAACACAATCCACACATCCTTCAGATACGCCTGGAAACTGTCCTGGAAGAAGAGTAGATAGAAGAGGGAGCTGAGCGATAAGAATGGGGCGAATGGGACGCGGCTTTGCAGGTGGATTTTTGGGATGCGGCGTGAGGGGTTCATTTTTGTAAAGATCTTTTGCACAATGACATAAATGATGAAGAATAGGGATCCCAAACAGGCGCCTCCGAAGATAGCGAACAAACTGGCTTCCCAGCCGAGAAAGGCGCCGAAGCAGCCGAGGAGCTTGACGTCGCCGAAGCCAATGGCCTCTTTGTTGAGAATCCATTCAGCGATTAAGCCGATCCAGAGCAGAAGGCTTGAGGAAATTAACAAACCCTGCAGGCCGTACATAAAGCCGAGAAAGGGACTTGTTGTGTGATGCAGGGAGGGGATGAACATGGAGAGAGTCAGGCCTAAAAGCGCCCCACCAAGCGTTAGACAATCGGGGACCATGAGGCGTTCGAGATCAATGATCGATGCACACATGAGGATACTGCAGAAAATCATTGCAACGAGGCTCTTTGGCAGGGGGAATTGTATCGAACAGGCGGCAAAAAGAACCGCGGTGGAGAGTTCGACGAAAAAGTAACGAAATGCGATGCGCTTTTTGCAACAGGCTGCGTGCCCTCGTAGGTAAAGCCAGGAGAGAATTGGGATGTTATATCTCCATGGGATGGGTGTGCCGCAGTGTGGGCAGGCAGAACGCGGGGAGACGATGGAACGCTTTCTCGGCAGCCTGTAAATACAGACGTTTAGAAAGCTGCCCACAATGGTGCCTAAAACGAAAAAAAGAAAGGGGTGAATGAATGCGTCCATAAATTAACTTTTTTGAGAGATTAGCTCGTACAACTCTTCTCTTAAAGATAAAAGTTCGGGCGTTTTAATGGTTTCCTTGGTGATTTGGTAGGTATCATTGATGATGTTACAATTTGCTGTAATGCTGACGCCCGTGATGCTAAAGTTTTTCAAGAAAATGGCCCTGCAAGCCCTGCAGAAAAGGCCGAACTGATCGTAGCCTCGCAATTCAATTGTGACGAGATTATCGGTTAAATTGTGGTAGAAATTGATCGTGGGTTCAATGAGTTGTTTGTTTTGAGGGATGACTGGATAGTTTTTATGGGGTTTGAATTCAATGGGATCCTTAGGGTCGATGAGCATGCATTCATTAAATGCCGGCATGAATTGCTCGTAATATTTTTCAATGTCGCTTCCAATTGCGGGGTGTTCTAGGGAAAAAGTGATTATATAGATCTCGTCCGAACGAGCGTACATGTCAACCTTTGTGATCTGGAACTGCACTTTGCTCAAAGCGGCGGCAATGCGGAAAAGAAGGCCAACCTGGTTGTTAACGATGACATCCAAAACCATGCAGGCTTGGTTGGAGTCGTAGCGGAATTTCGGGGCAGGAGGGAAACAGGTTTGCTGGGTATCTTGTTTCAATTGATGCACCATTTCGATATGGCGTTGGATAACGGGGTTTGTGTAATACTGGAAATAGTCATGAGAGCAGGCCTCAAAATGCTTGGAAATTTCCGGAAATGCAGGGCTTTGTACCATTTTACGCTCAATGTGTTGCTGAATTTCAGAACGGTGTTTCTTAAGATTGATGAGCGGCTGCGAGGCGTGCTTGAGCGAATCGAAACAGCTTTGATAGAAATTCCTAAGCAGTATTTTTTTATGCGTATTCCATTCGGAGGTTGTCGAAGCCTTCAGATTGCAAACGTTGTGCAGATACAGTAGGTTGAGGCAGTGAACGTTAGGAATGGCATTTTCTGCGGACTCCATTTTTGACGACGGATGTTCGGGATCGAAATTACGGGCTTGATTGACGAAGTTTTTTGCGTGCTCAATCACAAAAAGGATGACCTGCTTTTGATACTTGTTCAAAGAGAAACGTTCGAGAGTCGATAGGACATATTTCGATCGTTTCCCGGGAGATGCGATATCGTGCAAAAAGAGTGTTAGGTAAATGAGCTCTGCGTTTTGCGTTTTTGACAGAATTTCGTAGTAAGGTAAGTTTTCGGTTTTGTCTGCTTGGAAAAAACCATCTAACACCTTGATGGAGTTCATTATATGGGCTCCATTGGCGAATTTAGACGATGGACAGGTTAGGGAATAGAAAGAATGGCTGATTGCTTTGTGGAAAAACTGATTTAAGGCCCCACAAGTGTACATTTTTTGGAGCGTTGGGGCAACACGTCCTGGTTGCGTAAAGATGGAAAGAAGGCACTCATTGATGTCAAAATCATTCAAATGTTGTTCCTGAATCAGGTGTGCGGAATCGCGAATAAGGTGCCTTGTTTCCGGATTGAAACGAAGGTTTAAACGCTGATGGTATTTGAAAATCTGGATCAGGCGGGCGGGGTTTTCTCTGAAAACATGGCTACTTTCTGGCGTGATGTAGCCATTTTCGATCATGAAATCGTCGGTTGAGGAATGCTTTGTAAAGGTCAGCCACCATTTGTGCTTCTGGGCGGATGTGGTCATGATTTTATAAGTAACATCGTCCCAAAGAAAGTTAAATGTGTTGGCACGTTTATAATAATCGCTCATGAAAACGTCTTCTGACTGCTGAAAAGATTCAGCTACGGTAGGCTTGTGCTCATGAGTCAGCTTCAATGTGTTGCATTGCGTCAGTTGTTGGAGGCGATGACGGATGCGAAAAATGAATTCCCGCTGTTCCGTAAGCCAAATGCAGTCTTGATGCGAAAGGAGGCTATGATCTTGCGGTGTTTCAAAGGGACTTTTATCTTGATGTAAGTGCGATAAGCTGTCCAGCATCCGTAAGTCAAAAATTCCGCCAATATTGCATTGAATGTTGGGTTCTGCGATCAGAGTTGTGTGATCGTAATAGCGATTGTGATGTTTCTGGCGCAAGGTAATGAAATCTTCAAGATTGGGATTCTTTAAACAACAATGCCTAAAAACGGAGGTAAAAACGTCAAATAAGGGTTGAGACCCACAAATAAGGCGGGCATCCCTCAAGCGACACTTCAACAGCAAATTTCCCTGAGCTTGAGCAATTAGGTCGGGTGTTGCGTTACTAAAAATGGTGATGTGGAGGCGGGTTTTCCACAGCAAAAACAAAAGCGCGTGATGTAGCGACTCGCGGAACAATTGTGCATCCGAAACGCTCACATCCTGGGAAGCAATCAAATGAATGGAGTGATTGCCGAGACGTGTCGATTCCTGACGACCGTATTCCGCTATTGCAACACAAGAAAATTGGTTTTTCAATTGAGCGACTTCTTTCCTGTCTGGAAACGCAAAGTAAAAGGCAAACTCAAAGAGCCGCTTGATAATTTCGTCAACGCATGCCGTATGCAAAGTGCACAGTTGATACGCAGAAAACTTCTTTTGAACGTCCTCGGACATCACAAGTGACTGTGCTGCAATGTAAAACTGCTTGATCTTGCTGAACGCAAACTCGCGACTCGCCAAATTCGGAAAGTTCAAAAATTGCTGCGAAAGAGCCTGAAACGCACTTGAAACTGGTGCCGTGGAATCCAACACGTGTTTAGGATTAAGCAGTGTTCGCTGATAGGCAAGTAAATATTCGGGAAACTGTCCGGGTATACCTTCTAAAGATTGTCTTTAGCGTGCTGGTATCGCCCGAAGATTTTATCTACCAAATTCTCCATGAAGGGTTTTTTGGGGAAGAGGCCTTGTTTCGTGAGGGTTTGGACGTTTTCGATTTTGCTTTGGGCCTCTTGGGCGATGGGGGAGAGGGGGTCAATTTCGATGGCCTCGTTGTAGAGGGCAATAGCAGCGGTTGGGTGGTTTCTGCGGTAGTAAAAGAAGTCGCCGATGATGATTTTGCTTCTGGCGTAAAGACCTTTAGCAGTTCTCAGGCCTTCCTGTGCGCGAGGAGTGAGATCAGGACGTGCGTAGGCGTAAAGGGTGATAAAATCTTGGTAGTAATCGATGGCTTTTCGTGTGGCACCCTGGTCATTTTCGGGACCGCGAACGATCGATAAGTAAACATCACCCATGAGGGTGTAGGCATCGGGGACGCGTTTGTCGTTCGGGTATTGGCTGATAAGGCGGTCTAGGGCGTCAACGGCATCGGCCTGTTCGCCCTTATTTTTTGCGAATTCGGCCATCATCATGAGAGCGCGGGGGGCGTATTCCGTGAAGGGGGCATTGCGGATGACGCTTTCGAAGTATTTGATGGCGGAATCGTAATTTTTGAAGCCTGGAATGATGCCCCAATAGTGGGGACGTTTTCCCTGAAAGAGTTGATTCGCAACCTCAAATTGTTCCCCGATCGTCTGCTCGAAGTAGGGGTAGTTTGGGTAGCGTTTAACGATGTTGTCGAAGCATTCAAAGGCGTCGGCGTATTGGTGGCGAGCGACGCACAATTTTCCGGCTTGGTAGAAGGCCTCGGGTGCGACGATCGAATTGGGGTACCGTTTCCCAATGGATTGATAGGCGTTGATTGCGTAGAGCTCCCAACCGGAATTGTGTGATGAGAGGGTGTTGTTAAGTTCTTCCAGGGCAGCAAGATCCTGATCGATGCGGGCTTTCTGTTCGGGAGTACGGGCCATCAGAGCATTCCGCTTGATGGTGGCCAAAAGAGCCTTGTTGCGACTGAAAAGTTCCTCAATTTCCTTTGTCTTTGCGGGTGCCTCTTGCGGGGGATTGAGCAGACTGTTGATGAGGCCGGGCGACGACGGATCGCGCTTGGTTTCGTCGAGTTTCTCCATTAAGAAATTCGGAAGGCCCCAGGCGCTTTGCAGAGCGAGAAATAACGTTATTAGTGAGAGAAAGCGTTTCATTAACATAAAGAGTTGCTTGTTTCTGAGTATCTCAAAAGTGTTGCACCCCAAGAGAGTCCAGCTCCGAGAGCGACGAGTACAACCCAGTCTCCTGGTTTAAGTCGTTGCATGAGAGAAGTATCTAGTTGACCGACACATTCATGACAACACGTCATTGCAATGGGAATGGATGCCGCAGATGTATTGCCAATGGTTGCCAAGTGAACGACAACCTTCTCTTTTGGGATCTGAAGACGCTCGCCCAAGGTTTCGATGATGCGCAGATTCGCTTGGTGCGGAATGATATAGGCGATGTCGTTGATGGTTAGCCCATTTCTATCAAGGAGATCGCGTACGGCCTGTTCCATGAAACGTACCGCGAATTTAAACAAACTTTGCCCATTCATCTTGATGAAGTGCTTGCGTTCGTTTACGGAGGATTCCGTTGCAGGACAGGCAGATCCTCCCCCCGGCATGTAGACGATAGAGGGGTCAGTGCCGTCGGCTGCTAGGAGGCTGTCAATGACCTGAAGTCCTTGATTTGGAGGCGTTTTGCTTAAAATCGCCGCTCCGGCTCCATCCCCGAAAAGGATGCAGGTTCCGCGATCTTGCCAGTCGGTAATGCTAGACAATTTGTCGGCTCCAATGACTAAAATATTGCGGTACGCATTGGACTGCAGCATGCAAGTGGCGACTTCGATGGCGTAAACAAAACCCGCACAAGCGGCTTCAATATCGAACGCGGGAATGAACTTTTTAATCCCCAATTTTGCCTGCACAAGGGCTGCCGTTGAGGGAAATGCCATATCCGGCGTAACGGTAGCAACGATGATGAGGTCGATGTCGTCTCGAGAAATTTTTGCCTCCGCAATGGCCTTTTCGGCTGCTGCAGCTGCCAAATCCGACGTAAATTCCTTGTCGTGCGCGAGTCGCCTGGAATGAACTCCCGTGCGCGTGCGGATCCATTCGTCGGAGGTATCAACCGTCTTCGCTAATTCGTGGTTGGTCACCACTTTTTCCGGAGAATAACTGCCAATTCCTTGGATCCATACGGGTTTTGGCCATGGGGATTCTTGAGAGTGTGTCATCATAATTCAGAAATGGAAATACGTTGGTTAACTTTTTCGAGATTTGACAAAAGATCCTCATAAAAGTGATTCTTAATCAAATCATGGCTCATACGAATAGCGTGCATGATGGCATTACGTGTACTGGATCCGTGTGCTTTGATAACGGTTCCATTCAAACCCAACAAGGGAGCACCTCCAAATTGTTCTGGATCAAAGTGTTTCTTCATGTTTTTGAAGGCGCCCAACGCCAGTAATCCGCCCAGCTGCCTTAACCAATTCTGTTGGAGTTCTTTTTTAAGGTACAATTTGAAATGTTTGAAAAGGGATTCGCATGTTTTGAGCAAAATATTCCCCACAAAGCCATCGCACACAATGACATCCACGTGGTTGTTGAAAATCTGGAATCCCTCAATTAACCCCACATAGTTGACGTTCGATTGAACGGCTTTGAGCTTTTGATGCGTCTCTGCGACGAGCTCGTTCCCCTTCCATTCCTCCGTCCCGGTGGTCAAAAGGCCAACGCGAGGTTCCTTTTTATTGAGCGCAATACGTGCGTAATGGTACCCAAGAACGGCGTTATGGACCAATTGCAGGGGGGTAGGCTTCGGGTTTGCTCCAACATCAAGGATCACGAAATTGTGGGTGCTCGAAGGAGCAATCGTTGCCAGCGCCGGACGCTCTATGCCCTCGATTGGCCGCAATTTGATCGTACTGCCTGCCATCAAACTCCCCGTATTCCCGCAACTCAGCGCCGCTTGTGCCTTGCCCTCACGAACCATATCGATGGCGCGGAGCATGGAGGAATCCTTCTTTTGCTTGATACTCGTCAACGGCTTTTCGTCCATGCCGATGACCTCGGATGCGTGCAAAATCGAGATTTTCGGATGCGAAATGAGATTATGTTGCTTTAATAACGGAATTATTTGCGCCTCATCGCCAACGAGAATCAGGGGACAAAGCCCCCCGTACCTTTGCAGCGCAAGACCAACGCCAGCAATCACTTCGGCAGGCCCTAGGTCGCTGCCCATGACATCGATGGCAATGGCTTCAATTCTTTCAGAAGACATTGGAAAATACTAACTTGCGAGCTTTTTAAACATCGATCACTTGACGCCCATTGTACATCCCCGTCGCTGGATTGATGTAGTGTGAACGACAAAACGTTCCGTCCGGACTCTTGCTCAACTGCGGAAGTGAAAACTGGTTCGCGCCACGACGTTTGCGGCTCCTCTGCTTCGATTGCTTGCGCTTGGGTACTGCCATAATGCTAAATTGATACTTTAATAAGACTCTATATTGCGTTGAAGGATGTGACCAAGTCAAGTCAAATTGATTTCCGGGAAACTTTCTTTTCGAAGAAAAGAAAGTTTCCCGGACCCTTCAAAGAA
>CAYWEO010000011.1:0-30455 GCA_964457855.1 uncultured Opitutales bacterium
TTTTAAGGGGGAGGTCCGGAGGGGGTGCTTTTTGCAAAAAGCACCCCCTCCGGAATTAACGTTCCCTATTCAATATCTTGTACTGCCTTACTACAAAACGTTTTGACCTTCAAAATAACCTCGCGGGCGTCGAAGCAGGCGGTGGAGATGGCCTGGCAGACGTTGTCGAGGGATGCCGCCTTTTGGGGGTGGATGCGGAGGGCATTGAGGCAATCGAAGAGGCGATTCAAGAGGAAGAGGGCGCGTTTGCTGCAAATATTAACGAGGCTGAATTCGCCCGCCTCGAAGGCCTGGAACATAAAGAGGGCTTGGATTTCGGTCTCTTTAGCGACATTGAGCAGGATGGAAACGATGGTGCCGGAGAGGGGTTGTTCGTAGTTGCGAATGAAGGTCTCCCAAGTGTCGCAAATGTAGAGGAAAATGCCGCGTAGGGCGATGAAAGGGGGTTGTGTGAAAAGGACTTCTTCGTCATCTTTTTCCGAGTCTAAATCCAAGAATGAGCCGTCCGCCGCTCTCTGAATCTGGTTGAAATAATCGTTATCCCACGTGAGTTCGTCGTTGAGGATGGGCAATTGCGGTGCAGAAGAATGCTTTAAGTGCTTGTACAGCAACATAAAATGGTTGATCGCCTCCGCGGATTTTGTCAGCTGGGTTTGCCATTCCTTCTCCGTCCACAGGAAATCGCCCTCCTTGTCCTCCCAATCGTCGTTAAAGTTGCTGCTATTGTTGTTGTTGTATTCTGAATGATCCATTGAAATCTTCTCCTGGGAAAATCTTTTCTAGTCGGGTTTAACAGACTTGAGTAGAAAAATTTTACCCTTGCAAACCTATCCTTCACTCTATTTTACATAAAAATCAAGGAAAAGATACATAAAATACCTCCCGCACGCTGCAAAGCTTAGAAGATGAAGGAGTTCCGTTGCGATTTTTTGGCAGGGGTGCGTGCCCCTACACCTCACCAGGCACGTGTGCCTGGGACCGCGGATTTATTGCAATTGATTGCTACGCGATCAATTGCAATAAAATAAGAGTTTTTTTGGAAAGGGTCCGGGAAAACCAATTTTTGCAAAAAATGGTTTTCCCGGCTCTTATTCTTCTTTATCTTTTCTTCCTTGACAATATTTGTGTGTGGTGGCTCAATGTTTTACATGTTATTAACGATTACAGTTGGAGTGCGACATCATAGTGCGGCTAGGATAGGTAGGGATCGCCGTGGTGCAACCGTGACGTAATTGGGAGCATACATATTTATTAATCGAAACGGCAGGTTTTTACCTGTCGTTTTTTTATTTTCAAAAACAAATCAACACAAAGGAAATTCTATGAAAAATGAAATCAATACAAATCGGACAAATATTAAAAAAATCTTTTACGCTAGCATGCTCGTGGTTGGATCCGCGATTGGTGCGGGCGTATTGGCGCTGCCGGTGGTAGCAGGGAGGGCGGGGCTGTTGCCCAGTTGCGGGGTCTGCGTGATCACGTGCCTGATGATGGCGATGACGGCCTGGATTATGGGCAAAAAGTACATCGAAAACGAACAGATGCAGTCCGTTCAGCAGTACTACGAGACGACTCTGGGGAGTTATGGGAAACACGTAGCGAGCTTCTTATTTATTGCCTTGAGTGCGTTGCTGATGGTGTCGTACATTAAGGGAATGGGGTGCTCGTTTGCGGAAGTTTTTTCGCTGAAGGGAATGTCGGTAAATGCCTCTGTCGTAGGTGTTTGGGTGCTCTTCTCCGGGTTAATGTTTTGCGGCTCGCACCGGACAAAAGTCGTGAACAGCGTGTTGGTCATTGCGAAAGCGGCTTTGTTTGCCATTCTGCTCATTCCGTGCTTTAAGGGATTTCAGGTGAAAAATGCACAATTCGTTGATTGGAGTGCCTATTCAACGTTGTTTCCAATCTTTTTAGGTGCATTTGACTTCCAAATCGCGATGCCAGCCATCTGTCGACAAGCCGAGACGAAAAAAAACTTGTTCTGCGCGATTGCGATTGGTCTTGGAACGACACTGCTCATCTACGTCGTGTTTTTGGTCGGGACTTTGGGGGTCTTGCCGACCTTTGGCGACAAAATTTCGATCGATTACGCCTTCAAAAACGGTCTCCCCGTGACGGTTGTGCTGGGTAATTTGTTCCGAAATTCGCAAATCTTTGGGCTGATTGGACTTGGGTTCCCAATGATCGCAATGAGCACGTCGTTTATCGGCGTAACGGAGGGGTTTACGCAATTTATAAGCGACGGTTTGCGTAAAAAATTCTCTAGAAGCGGTATTTTGTGGATTTTGCTTCCTGCCATTTTAGGACTCATTCTCCTCAGCGGTGAATCCTTTGTCCAGGCAATGGTTTGGGCGGGAATTATCGTAGAATTGCTCTTCGGCTTGCTTCCTTGTCTGGCCTGGTTCAAAGACTCCCGCCAATCCAACTCCAAAACGGGCATGATCGCGAGCGCCCTCCTCTTCGCACTGTTTGCACTCACCGCCTACCTCGAGGTGTATGCCATCCTGTCGTACGGATGATGGGGGGCGGAGAGTAGGGAAAGGAGGATAAATAGAGCCGGGGAAACCATTTTTTGCAAAAATTGGTTTTCCCGGGCCCTTTCCAAAAAAACTCTTATTTTATTGCAATTGATTGCTACGCAATCGATTGCAATAAATCCGCGGTCCAGGCACGCGTGTCTGGCGGGGTGCAGGGGCAGAAGCCCCTGAAAAATAACACCTCGATTTTACGATTAGGCGCTTGACAAATTTCAAAAAATCCACGGAATTATATTTTAATGTTAGTCATAATTACAACGTTGCGCCATTCGTGGGGATTTTGTCAAAATCCGCCTGGTGGGTCGTTGTCTAGCATTTAAGCGAAATTTCATACTCAAGTGGCGGATTATCTCAGATAATCCGCTTTTTTTGTTTTTAATTTTCGGGGAAATAAACTATGTAAGTAAATCAAAAAAATCATTCAAACAACACAACAAATCTATGAAAACAAAAGTTAACATCTTCCACGCCAGCATGTTGGTCGTGGGATCTGCGATTGGTGCAGGCGTCTTAGCGCTACCAATCGTCTCTGGTAAGGCGGGACTCATGCCGAGTATCGTCGTGTGCGTCGTTACATTCTTGATGATGGCGACGACTGGTTGGATTATGGGGAAAAAATACATTGAAAACGAGCGTGTGCAATCGATGCAACAGTTTTACGCACAAACACTGGGCAAGCAAGGAAAGTGGGTCGCAAACGCCTTCTTCTGCGTCCTGTGTATTTTACTGATGACAACCTATCTTAAAGGCATGGGAGCGTCCTTGGCCGAAATTCTGTCATTAAACGGTGCGTTGGGCAACGCATGCACAGTTGTTGTCTGGGGATTCTTCGCTGCTATCCTATTGTGCGGAACGCATCATACAAAGTTGATGAACACCCTCCTCGTTTTGGTCAAAACAGGCTTTTTTGCTGCTTTGCTGGTGCCATGCTTCGCAAAATTCGATGTCAAAAATGCGCAATTCGTTAACTGGGGCGGGCTTCCGGCGTTGTTCCCGATCTTCGTGGGGAGTTTCTGCTTCCACAACATTCTTCCGACGATTTGTCGCGAAACGAGGAATGTTAAGCATTTATTATACGCCATTGCGATTGGTCTCGGAATGACCTTTGTGATCTACCTGATCTTTTTGATCGCTAGTCTTGGGATGATTCCTCAATTTGGGGACAAAATTTCCATCGATTACGCGTACCAGAAGGGATTGCCCGTAACCATTATTTTAGGCAGCCTCCTTAAATCAAAAATCTTCTCTCTCATCGGCGTCGGAATTCCGATCATTGCCATGAGTACGGCGTTCATTGGTGTCTCAGAAGGATTTACGCAGTTCATTTATGACGGTCTGGCCAGCAAACTCAACAGACGTCGCATTTTGCTGATCTTGCTCCCCCTGAGCCTCCTCATCGTGTTCCTCAGCGGAGAAACCTTCGTGAAAGCAATGGTGTGGGTCGGTATCATCGCGGAAATCCTCTTCGGACTGCTTCCCTGCTTGGCGTGGTTCAAGGACTCGAAAAAACGCCAGTCAAAAACCGGCATGACCCTCAGCGCCCTCCTCTTCGCTTTGTTCGCTTTTACGGCCTGCTTCGAGTTGTATATGATCCTGTCACGTGGATGATGGGAGGAGGAGTGGAAGAAAATAAATAGAGCCTGGGAAACCATTTTTTGCAAAAATTGGTTTCCACGGACCCTTTCCAAAAAAACTCTTATTTTATTGCGATTGATTGCTATGCAATCAATTGCAATAAATTTGCGGTCCAGGCACGCGTGCCTGGCGGGGTGCACGGGAGGATGTCAAAATTAATATTCTATTTCTTGACATATGGATTTCAAGTTGTGCCATTCCTTCTTCATTTCTCATCCTCCTCGCTTTCTGAATTTGAATTCACAACGATCTCTTTCTTCCTAAGATCATCCAGGTAATCTTTTTGATCCCCCGTTAGTGTGTGTATCATGGTATAATTATGAAACATTTTAATGGCATCCTTTATGCGATATACCAATCCAGCTACCTTCCCATTGGTCTCCTGATCCACTGACTCGGCCAAATAGATCAATGCTAGCATGACTTTGGCTTGCACAATATCAGAATGTTTAACATCCTTGTCATCAAAACCTGCTTGTGTAGCGTAACCGCATTCAACAACAAAATTATACGCCCCATACTCATCTGCAAACTGCTCTTTAATATTAGCCACGGTCACTGGCTTTGGATTATCAACGTTTTCCTTGTTGTTCATGTACTGCATGTGCCTCTTTACTCGCTCGGTTTGCTGCTCACACCAAGGTTTTAAGTACTCCTGGATGGTTTCTTCCGATGGTGCCCACGTAGCCACCGCAAAAGAACAGCTTAACAATAACGAAGCTGTGTAAATGACTATTCTATTTCTTGACATATGGGTTTTAAATCAAACTACTTCTCCTTTTATTCCTCATCACTTTCTGAATTTGGAATCTCTGTTTTGTAAAGCTCATCCAGATAGTTCTGCTCTTTTATGTCCAGTTTTCCCAGCATAACGTAATCATGAAATATATCGATAGCATCTCTTATGCGATATGCTAACGCAGTTTTTTTGGCATTACTGTCTTGATACACCAAATCTGCCAAATAGATTAATCCTAACAAGACTTGGGCATGTACAACATCGGGGTTCGTACCATTTCCATCATTGAAGCTTTCATTTTTAGCAGAAGCAAATTCAATAATGAAATTGTATGCTCCGTCTTCCTCATCGGCAAACTTTTCCTTAATGCTATCCATGGTTACTGTTTTTAGATCTTCAGCATCTACGTAGTTTTCGTTGTTCTTTTTTTTCATACTATCTTTATGCTTCTCTACTTGCTTGTTTTGCCACGCACACCAAGGCGTTAGGTATTTCTTAAGGGTTTCATTAGGCAATGTCATAGCCATTATTGGAAAACAACTTAACAAGAGCGTAATTGTATGAATTAATATTCTATTTCTTGACATAACTATTCCTTTGTTTTAATTTTAAGATTAACTCTAAATTCCCTATTACGCCAATGTCAATTAAAAAACATCAATTAATACTTTATTTTTTCTTATCTTTAATTAGCCAATTCTGTTTTGGAACGCTTCCATTCCCTGTCACTCGCACGGTATATCCAAAAGATGTCCCGCAATCTAACCGGGACATTCACCAAAAGCTGAAAAAAGCTGTACAAACTTTAAGTGAAAAAAACGTGAAGGCCAACTATTTTGCCTGTGCATTTAGTTTCATAACAGAGAACTCCGAGAAAAAGATCATTTGTGAGACCATTGATGTAGCGAAAGACTCTGTGAGTGCCAGTGGATATACTTCTGGATTTCTAGATTCGATAGGACTCGAAGAAAATGATTTTTTTGTCTTTCGAAGCAATAGAAATGCTTCCAAAAATAATAAAAATGCATACGCAAATATAACTATGTTGCAAGACGCTTTTTACAAATACACAAAAAATGGAGGTTTAAACGCTAGGCTAATTGCGGCAAGTTTCTCTACCATCAACCGACGCATAGAAAATTCGCCAAAAAACTACGTTTTAGTCAATACGGATAGTGAGGCGCATGCTATCTTGACGTTGCAAACAAAAGAATTCATCAAAAAGATCTACGCTGCAGTCCTCAAAAAGTTAGGGGAGAACAAACGTGTTTTAGGCATCGAATTCCACGGTTGTACGACACGCGACATGTGTCCTCTTTGCTATGTCAACATGAACATTTTGCAATATTTGGCCTTGAATTCCGCATCTGCTACCAGAAAAAAAAGTTTTTTGGGGAGGCTGAAAAACAAATTAATAAAAAAAGAGAAAGCGAACGACGATTGCACAATTACTACAGTCATTTCCTCCTTGAAAGAGTTTCCTTATGGCGGTAACACATTGTGGGGTCCAATTGCTAACTCTAACGAAGCCTCTGAATTGAATTGCCTCTATCAATTTCGGTTCGAGGACGCCAATTAAATTTCTCAAAAAAAGGTTGAAAGTTCCCAATAAGATTCTATTTTGCTACTTTAATTATGGCAGAAACCTCCCAGTCTCTCTCTGGATTGATGCAAACCAATCAGCCGTCTCTAAAAACGGCGGATCCGGCGGTTTTTTTGGCGATTGAACGTGAAAAAGAACGCCAGCAGAACCATTTGGAGCTCATTGCTTCGGAGAATATCGTTTCGCGTGCGGTGATGGAAGCCGTTGGGAGCGTGTTGACGAATAAGTACGCAGAGGGGTATCCGAATAGGCGGTATTATGGTGGATGTGAGTATGTGGATGACATTGAAGAGCTTGCCATAGAACGTGTTAAGCAGATTTTTGGAGCAGAGCATGCGAATGTTCAGCCCCATTCCGGTACGCAGGCGAATATGGCCGTTTACATGGCGATGCTGCAGCCGGGGGACAAAATGCTCACGATGCGGCTCGATCACGGTGGCCACCTCACGCACGGGCATCCCAAGAACATGAGCGGTTTGCTGTACAAGATTGTGCACTACGGCGTTGATTTGAAGACGGGGATGATCGATTACGACGACCTCGAGGCGCTTGCTCTGAGGGAACGACCGAAGATGATGACGGTGGGGGCGTCGGCGTACGCGCGAACGATCGATTTTAAACGCTTAGGTGCCATTGCGAAAAGCTGTGGAGCGTTGTTAATGGCGGACATGGCCCACATTGCGGGTTTGGTTGCCGTTGGTTTGCATCCTTCACCGGTTCCGTATGCCGATTTTGTCACAAGTACGACGCACAAAACTCTCCGTGGCCCACGAGGTGGTTTTATCCTTTGCAAAAAGGAATATGCGCAGGCGATTGATGCGATGCTTTTCCCAGGAATTCAAGGAGGCCCTCTCATGCATGTCATTGCAGGGAAAGCGGTTTGTTTCGGGGAGGCCTTGAAGCCAGAGTTTCGCGTTTATCAGCAGCAAGTGATCAAGAACACTCAAAAATTGGCTGACTGCATGAAAGCAAAGGGCTATTGCATTGTGAGCGGCGGGACGGATAATCACCTTTTCCTTATCGATTTACGGACAAAATTTCCGAGCTTGACAGGAAAGCAAGCGCAAGATACTCTAGATTCTGTACACATCACAACTAATCGGAATACGATTCCTGGTGACAACAGGAGTCCATTCCAAGCCAGCGGGTTGCGTTTAGGCGCGGCTGCTGTAACGTCTAGAGGTATGCAGGAGAAAGAAATGTCACTCATTACAGAATTTATCGACCAAGCCCTTTCCAGCACGGAAACGCACCCCGTTTTAGGCGATGTAAGGCAGCAAGTCATGGATCTATGCGCTCAGTTCCCCATACCATTTTAAGTCATAGACGCAGCATTCATAGGCGCTCAAGGGGCTTTTCTCTCGTCGAACTGATGGGCGTTGTCGCGATTATTGTCCTGCTCGTCAGTATTTCACTGCCGGTCATCAATAACCTCGTTAAGCGCGCTCGCGTCGCCGTTGATACGAGCAATTTCCGCCAAATACTCCTCAGTCTTCAGTCCTATAACGCCGCCCACGAGCATTATTTAGCCTCCAAAGACATGACGACGGCCAATACGTGTGCGGAAGTTCTCAGCAAGGAAGGCTATTTAAACACCGCCAAGATCTTATTTTCCACAAATGACCCAAAAATTACGGCCCACAAGGCTGCGAGTAAGGCCATTCCCCAATTTATTGGCATCGGGCAGGGAGCAGACTGGAAGGTCGCTGACGGCTTCGCTGACCTCCCGCTAAGCGTCGTTTTTATCACCGGCATCGATGCGAATGCCCCCGCCTCCACCACCCCTTTAATTTATACCCGCGGCCTCGGTCACGACGGCTATTGGGCCAAAGATAGCGTCTATCTTGGCGATGGCGGTCTCATCGGGTTCGCCGATGGCCACGTCGAGTTCCGTCACAACCTCAAAGACGACGAAAACCAACTCGTCGAATACGCAACCGGCAAACCCACCCCAGACATCCAAAAAGCCGCCACCACTGGCGCGAAGGCGTTTGGGACGGGGACCGACTGGTAAAACCCCGCGCAGACGCAGTAGCGATTTTGAGCGCTAGAGTTGGTGTTTCCGGAGGAGGTGTTTTTTGCAAAAAGCACCCCCTCCGGACCTCCCCCTTAAAAACTCTCGTTCGGAAGGCATTTTTGTTCGGCCTGAAAGGCCGAACAAAAATGCCTTCCGATACCGCTTTTCTTTTGAAGGTTCGGAAACTCTTTCTTTTCCCGAGAAAAGAAAAGTTTCCGAAATATTTTCCTTCCTTCCTTTCACCTCTTCCACCCCTACGCTACCTTCACGGGTATCAACTTCATTTCGTGAATGATAGGGCTGCTGATTACGGGTTTAAACGAGTAGGTGTTCGAGAGGTATCCCTTGATCATTTCAGCGCTTATCGTGCAAGTAAATTGCGTATTGACGAAGCTTTCTACGGGATTGATTTGGGGGCCTTTCCCTGTATCGCCAACGACTTTTTCGATGGGGAATAGAGCTTTTACGTCGAAGGTGAGGGTTTCAACGCCGTTTGCATCTTTTCCGATAGATTTTATGGCAATTTCGAGGGGTTCCTTAAAGTTTTTCCCGACCGTGATACCTTGTTGATCCAAATGAAGCTGATCGATAAACATTTGTATGCCGTTCGGGTTGGCGACTTGCGTGAACAGTTTCAGGCAGTCGGTGTGACCACCCAAATTGCTGTGGAGATCGATAACAAATTTGTTTAACTGGCTTTCGTTTGATGCCTGTTCGGGCTGAAAGCTGATGTCTCCCGTAATGGTTTTGTCAGTAACATTGTCGGTAATGGAGACCTGTCCTCCCCTCAAAGCATCGTAAAATGATTGATCAATGGGGTATTCTGCTGTTAATACATATCCTGGATCTTTGATCATTTTAAACTGAGCGGCATTATCCGTTTGGCTAGCTATTTTTGCATTAATTGCTTCTGAAAAGTTCTTTTCAAAACTTTCGGGTAACTTTTCGGCAGTGATTTCTTTTGCGGCCAAAGCGATGAGATCTTTGGTTTCTTCGACTTTTTGCGTGAAATTCTGCTCAAGATTGACGATTTTCGTGTAAAAATGCTTTACCAACTCGTTGTTGGAATCGGAAACAGCGTTATCAAGGCCGAATTTGTTGTCAGATAGTGCCTCATTCAAGAGCTTTTTCACGTCAGGATCCTGTGCAACGGGGTTATTTTTATCTTCCGCAACCGCTTCCAATTGATTTTTTAATGTCCAAATGTTTCCGCTGATCTCGACAATGTTTTCGGGCTTCGTTTCTTTTCCAATGTTTTTGATCTTTTCTTGAATGCTTTTGGATAAATCGACGAGCGTTTGGATTTTGGCGTCTGTCTTGATTTTTTTCTCAGTAGCGACATTTTGCTCTTCGGCAATTTTCTTCTCTTTAGCTTCCTGTTGGATTTGAGCTGGGGAACTTTCCCCTAAAAGGTTTGTCATGGGCATGTCTTCAAGATTGGGGCCTATATTGACAATATTGGCAACATTTTCACCAAGGTTTTTGACGCCCTCTGTGATATTTTCCCCAGCTTTTTTGACGTCTTTCACAATACCTGCACCAACGATTCCACCGATTTCTATTGCCTGGCTTCCGACGTCTTGAACAACGCCTACCGCAACCTTCCCTGCAGTTATTCCGATTTCTTTAACGCCCGACATCACATTTTTTGCAACTTCTCCAGCGACCTGCAGGGATGCCTTCTCTCCGGCAGAAGCGATACGTGCAACGCCACTGGCCATTTTCAGTACGCCGCCTGAGATATCTCCAGACTTGATTTTCTCAATGCCAATGATTACTTTTTCGCCGGCTGGGACGATATCCTTGTAGAAGCCTTCGGTGATTTCCTGGTTGGCTTTTTCCTCAACGCCAAATTTATTGCCGACGATTTGAATGACCTTTGCGGCTTGGCCACCGACGATCTTGTTCGCGATACCGGGATCGATGTTACTCAAGATATTTTTGGTTTCCTCGTAGACGTTGGAGAGCAGTGAAGGCTCTTCGGGTTTTTTGGCATTTGTATCGATGTTTTGAGGAGATTTGCTGGGCTTTAGAAGGTCCTTATTGTAATCGTCAATGACCTTGTTGCCATCTTCACTAAGAGCGACCGGCAGTTTTTCCTTAAAGTCCTTCAGAATACTGTCGAATTCGTTTTTATATGTTACTCCTGCCTTTTCATTAAAGACTTTTTTAAGATTCGGGAAGGAAGGAGGTTTATCGACAAGATTTTCTACTTTGAGCTTTTGGAGATCATCGACAGGTTTCACAATGTCGTCGTAAAAGGCCTTGACGAGTTGTGTGCTGAATTCCCCTTCTTTCTCCACTTCTTCAAATGTTTTCCCACTGAGATCGTACTTACTTGCTCCCTTTGTGACAAGAATGTAGTCTTCATTTTCATCGAGTCCCTTCTTGGATTCATTCTCGCTGAGGTCCTGCATACTGGGGGTTTCCTCCGCACCAAGAATGTGTTTGCTGACTAACTTGTTTACAATTTTGTCGACCCCAACACCAGTGAGTACTTTCTCTAGAGCCTGATAAGCGATGGCATCATTACCGAAATAATTCTTCATCATGAAATCCCTATCAAACAAGAGTTTTGTAAGCGCTGGGACAAATGTTTTTTCGATAAGATCGGGATATTCCTTGTTTAACGTTGCAAGGAGCGTCGCTATGGTCTTGAAGGCTTTGCCGAGGTCGCGTTTTTCTCCAAGTTTAAGTTCGGGATGCTCGATGTCTGTCTTAAGGCTCTTAGCATCTAATCCGCAGCACTCGTTGATGGCATCTCTGGCGACTTTGAGCAATTTCTCGGCTGAGTTCGCCATGACTTCTGCAGTTTTCCAATCGCCGCCCTTCTGTTTCAGCGCGTCTATTTTTAACTTGATTTTCCCCTCTAAGCCATCCAGAGCGGTTTTTGCAAGGAAAGAGGTGTTGTATTCGACGAATTTGATGAGTGCTTCGACGTGTTTGTCTTCGTCAATGGTGGGCAGCCCAAGCTTATTAAGAAAACCAACCTTACCAACCTTATTAAGAAGAGTAGTAAGAGTAGAGTTCTGCGACATGAGATAGCCCACAAGGTCCTTCAAAGGCAAATCGCTTTCCGGAGGATAGTAAACCTTAACTGGCGGTTGCTCAATTGGTTTGGCTGTTTCTAAGGGCTTATTAGGATCCTCTGACTTAGTTTGAACCTTCGGTTGCTCGATTGGTGCTTGTGGAGTCTTATTGAGGTCTTCGGAGGTGCTAGAATCAGCAACTTGTTTGGCACTCATTTTATCAATTTTTAAACTTTCCTTAGTTGGCGGCGGCGGGACCTTTTTGGAGAACATTCGTTCGAAGGAATGTTTAAAGAAGCTAAGTTTATCGGCGGCTTTGGCAAAGAGGCTGCACACAGTATTCCAGACTTTGATGCCTCTTTCTTTAAGGGTAGGGTGCTTAACGTTGCTGCTCTCTTGCTGTTGCTTGCTCTCGAGGTTTTTTAAAGCGATAGCGGCATCTTCCCTTTGTTTTTCCTCGGCGGTTTTAATCTCCAAATTTTGTTTTTGTGGATCTGATGGCTGAATTTTTGATGTGACATTCATAGGAAATTCGTCGGTTTGGGTGGCTAAGGGGATTTGGCTAAAATCAAACAACGTAACTATTCTAGATACTTTTTCTTTTGAGGTCAAGAAGACTTTGGATTGGTCAGTGGGTAATGATTGCAGTTTTGTCCTCCAAGAATCCTTATTTACGCGTTGCCATGGAGGAAAAACTGACAATACTTGTATACCATGTTTCGTCTTTCAAACGCACACAGGAATCGAATTTCGTCGGAATTGCAGACATCTCTGATCATTAAGTACCTGATTGCGCTCAACTGCGTTATGTTCGTTTTGCAGGAGATTTCGAAGCTGTGGTTTGGCAGTTTTTTCCTGGAAAGATTCTTAAGCCTGACGCACCAAGGGTTTACTTCCGGCGCTTTTTGGACGATTTTCTCCTACGCGTTTTTGCACGGGAACCTCATCCACTTGTTCTTTAACTGCCTGGTAATCTTTTTCACGGGAATTGCGATCGCTTCGGACATATCACCTCTGAGATTCTGCTTTTTATACACCCTTTCTGTGCTGTTAGGGGGTGCTTTTTGGCTGATTTTGAACCACCAGCCAAACGCCATTCTCGTAGGTGCTTCTGCGGGTGCAATGGGAATGATGCTGTTTTTCTGCTGCCTGTATCCGTACAGACCCGTTACAATCCTCATATTTTTCGTCATTCCGATTACCGTGAAACCGAAATGGCTCGCTTGGGGGCTTTTTATTTACGAATTCATGCATTACATCTCGTCTGAAGTCACTGGCAATTCCATCATAGCGAGTTCGGCGCATTTAGGGGGAATGCTGGGGGGCTTGATTATGTTTATCGTCTACAAACGATTTCCCATGCAATTCTTCAGATCTGAGCAAAACGAGCGCAAAAAGCTCGCTCCCCCAACGACTTTTAAGGTGAACATTTTGCAAAATTCCTACACACAGGAAGAATTGGACATCATTCTCAAGAAAGTTAGCCAGTCGGGCTTTGGCTCCCTTACTGAGAGCGAAAAAGAAATTTTAAATCAAGCAAAGAAAGATCATTCTCTATGAAATACTTATCCCTCATAAAACGCTTTTTCCTCGTCGTCGGCCTGGGAATCGCCCACGTCTGTTGTACGTTTGGAGAACCTCTCCCACTCATCATCCCTCCTGCTCAACAAAAGCCTCCCACGCTGCTGACAAAACCGGTCCTTCAAAGCGATTTTGCGAAAGAGCTCAAACAGCGCATGGAGACGATCATTTTTGCGCAGCTTTTAGGGGAGATCCATTACGTCAAAATTCCGCTGCAAAATGTTGATTTCCCGAAGTTTTTGGAAGATTACATGCAAGAGTTGGATGCTAACAAACTTGTTTTTCTGCAATCAGATGTTAAGCAATTTCAGATGCGTTTTGCCTCCTCTTTGGACATTCTCCTCAAGGGGGGGAGTTTGATGCCGGCGTTCGACATTTTCCAAGCGTATAAAGATCTTGTCGAGCAACGCATTGCGTTGGTTTTAAAGCGCCTTGACCGACCGTTCGATCTCAATACAAAGGATGTCTACAATCTCGATCGCCAAAAAATCCCTTGGGCAATGGCTGCTAAGGAGTTAGACGCTATTTGGGAAAACTACCTTAAGTACGAACTCATTAACGAACTTCTTTACTTAGAAACCAAGGCAGAAACCGCCAAGAAGAAAGCCCTTGAGAAGGCCAAACGCGACAAGGCTGTTTCGAAAAAAACGGGGGCAAAGGCCTCAAAAAAAACTCCTGCTCCAAAGCTAGCGAAAAAGCCGGCAAAGCCGGCAAAATCGACAAAGCCTGCGGATGTGATGTCCCAGGCCATCGAAAAAATGAGAGAACGTTACAAGCAGCGCGAAAAAATCGTCCGAGAGATGGAGGATTCGCAAATTCAGGAGATGTTTTTGACGAAACTGGCTAATATGTACGATCCTCACTCGTCGTTTCTTTCCACGGAATCTTTGGAAGACTTTTCCATTCTCATCCACAATTTGCTTTTCGGCATCGGGGCCGTTTTGGGCGAAAAGGATGGTTATTGCACGATTGTTAGCCTTATTCCAGGTGGGCCGGCAGAAAAGTCGAAGCAATTGAAGCCTGGCGACAAAATTCTTGCCGTCGCGCAAGGGGACTCGCCTCCAGTGAACATTTATGGCATGAAATCCCGCCAGTTCGTGCGACTCATTCGGGGTCCGAAAGGGACGAAGGTGCGCCTCACGGTCCAATCCGTTGATGGCGATGATTCGATGCGGAAAGAAGTTGTACTGATTCGAGATGAGATCAAGCTCACTAGCCAAATGGCCCAAGCGAAACTTTACGAAATAACGTGCCCAGGTGATGAATGTGGACGTGGACGTCGGCAAAAGTATCTCATCGGCGTCATCGATGTTCCCATGTTTTACGGAAAGGATTCCGAACAGGTTTCTGAAACAGCGGATACAACGACGGACGTTAAAGAATTGATTGAGAAGCTGAAAAAAATGAACTGCCAAGGCATCATTGTGGATCTTCGCAGGAACGGCGGGGGGCTGTTGACGGAAGCGATTAGGCTTTCGGGGTTGTTTATTGCGCAAAATCCCGTTGTGCAGGTACGAGATTCCACTGGAAAGATTACAAAATATTCCGATAAAACCTTAAATATCGTTTGGAAGGGACCTCTCATCGTCCTGACGAGCCGTGGCAGCGCATCCGCATCGGAAATTTTCGCAGGAGCCCTCCAAGTTCACCAACGCAGCATAACGGTCGGGGATCCTACGACGCACGGCAAGGGGACTGTCCAGGTGCTGCTGGAAATGGACCGCGTGGCCCTCCCTCAACCGACCCCGACAATGCCTCTCGGTGCGGCAAAAATTACGTTTCAGAAATATTATCTCTCGGACGGCCGTTCTCCGCAATTGGAGGGTGTTCATTCCGAAATCGTACTTCCTTCCATCAATCCCTTTTTGCCCATTGGCGAAACGGATTTGCCCAATCCCCTAAAATCGGACACCATTGCGCCGGTTTTGACGCTGGAACCCCCCTTTAAATACTTCAATCCCGTTCCGAAGTCCCTTATCGAGACGTTGAAGAAAAACAGCCTTCATCGACAGGAAACTTTGGACGAATTTAAGGTTTTGCGCGAAAAAATTGACTTCATTAAAAAGAAAATCAACGAGAAACAAACGCCCATTAATCTCGTGCAACGCAAGGCAATGCTCGACGCAGATAAGAAGTTCCAAGAACGCATGAAAAAGGCCTTGAAGAGGTTTAAAGAAGATTTCCCTCATAAAGATGTGTTGTTAAACCTTGCCCTTAAGGCGAAAGCTTCCAGCAAAGAGGATGCATCAGGAAAGGAGGATCCGGCGAAGAAAACCAAGGCAAAGTCCGCAAAAAATCCGTTAGACGAGCAAGATCCCCTCGAAGAAGGTTTCTCCAACGTCGATTTCGACCTCAAAGAATCCCTCCGTATCATGAGCGACTGGCTGTCCTTGGAGACGTCGGCGCAAACTCCTTCTCAGACAACGACATCACAGCTGCCAAAGAAGTAAAATCGATTTCTCATTGACGGGTTACTGGAAAATCAGTAAAATAAATTGCGTAACCAGTGAGGGTTAGTTATGGACATGGAAGTTAGTAGAGGTGCAGATAAGCTTGTTCAGCACAATGAGCCAGAGGTTTTGGATGCAGAGACCGTTGGAGTGAAAAAGGACGCTCAACCGGCTCAAAAATCAGGAATTGGCGGTTTGTCCGAGTCTGGGCTTGTGACAAGTAGTCGCACAGATTCAATTCGTCCTTTGGTAGGAGGTTCCGTCGGTCCAGAAGTGCAGGAAATTGGCGCCGGAAATCTAGATATGGCAAAACCGAAAAACTTTTTTAGTGACGCAGGAAAGTGGTTTAATAAAGCCTGTCGTGACGTTAGAGATTGGTTTCTTGGCAAAAAACTTGACTAGTAATTACAACCTCAAAAACGAGCAAGATCCCCTCGAAGAAGGTCTTCCTGCCGTTGATTTTCGAGATTAAGAAATCTCTCCGTATCATGAGCGACTGGCTGTCCTTGGAGACGCCGGCGCCAATGCAAACTCCTTCAACACCATTACAGCTGCCAAAGAAGTGAGGTCGCTTTCCTATTGACGGGTTGATGGAGAATCACTAGAGTGAATTGCATAACTAGTAAGGATTTTGGTTATGAACATAGAACAGTCACATTGAATTATGGGTACCAGAGTCAGCGAATCAAACGTACTGGAACGTATTGATGACAAATCCACAGAAAATAAGACTTCGAAACTACCGGTGTCACTAGACAACGAAACATCATTTTTGCTAACAACTGCATTGGGTAAAGAAGTTGGCGACAATTATTCTAGGTTTAAATGCGCCCAAGAAGCGATGATGGGGGAGATGGCAAAGAATAACTGCAATTACCCCGATAGATGTAAGAAGGCCGTTGATTTATGGAAAGCCTTTGCCCCCTTATGCACTGAGTACACACGCAAGATTTTAAAGACAGCCCTTGAGAAAATTCCGCCACATCCTGGCTTTGTTAATCATCCGGAATTTTTAAAGGATTTCAAAGAATTAATTGATGGGAATCTGCAATCAGATTTATTTGCCAGCCTTCCAGATCTTGACGAGAACCAGCTAGAAAACGGCCAGCGTGATAACTCGGTGCCACCCTATCTCTATCATCATATCAAAGGCTGAGAATAATCCATTGATGAGTGATATCGAAACGCTTTTAACAGGCGGGATAGATTGGTAAAGCATAAGCTGTTTCTATGCCAAAAGAGCCCCAAGCAAGCCCGTTAACGGCAACACCATCACGGCTGCAAAATAAGTAAGGTCACTTTCCTATTGACGTGTTGTTGGAAAGTCACTAGAGTATATAGCGTAACCGAGCAACATTTTTTAACAGTAACAGTCAAAGGTTAATTATGAACACCGTCGAACTATTCAGACAAATACATAAGAATGTAAACGAGAAAATTTATGCTGCAACTATCGGCAAAGGAGAGAAGCCCGATGGCACTCAATTTGCAAATTTCGTAAATACTCGCATCTCCGGTGCGTTGGATGGGTTGAAATCTCCGGAATATGGCAAAAAATGGAACGCGTGGCTAGACGCAAGAACCAATTACTTTAATGGAGTTAATGCAGGTAACGCTTTAGATGCGCGGTTACAGACAAAAATAGCCTGGGGAAAGGCAATCGATGAGATCAAAATGACGCCCGAGTATTGGAATGGCCAGGCAGCGCTTATAGACGCGAAAAATATGCCGAATCCTGATCAAGCGGTTATCACAGACCTGACTAATCGGCTCTCTTTTGAAGAACCCATTATCAGTCGCGAAGATTGCCTGCGTAATAATTTAGTCCCTCAAGGGACAATACCTGACGATGCGTTCAAAGCAGCTGCCAAAAATCCTGCGGCCGCAGAAGCGCTAAAAAACTACAAAGCAGGCTACCTTAAATATTACAGCCAACCCAATGGCGCTGAAGCAAATTTGAATAGACTCTATGCTCAAATACAGAACGATCCCGAGATGGTCAATACGCGAAATGCAGGTAAAGCTTTTAACGTTACTAAGTGGATACCAATACCAGTGGTGATTGGCCTGTCGTATTTGGGAGAGTATTGCTATGATACGATTTCGTCGAATACATATCTACAAAAATATGAATCTGGTATGACAAGAAACATTACGAGACTCATAGATGCAAAAATCAATTGGGGTAACGCATGTGAAAATTTTCAAAGCCTCACACATATCACTTTGGAGGGGCCCAAGGTATCGGATGAGGAGCGCAAATATCTCGCAGAAAACAATTCTTATCTCCAAGATTAAGCTTGTCTTATGGGGGATTGCTTGCTTGCATAATTACTGATTTCTAGAAAGAAACGCCAGGGGTTTCTTTCTTTTGATCATTTTCACTTTTGATCTGTTTTTATGCAAAAAGATTCGCCTGCCGATTTCCCCAATACCAACGTTGGGGATGCCGCTAATTCCACTCACTTCCTCGAAGTCCGCAAGCAAAAGCTGCAGGACATGCGCGACAGGGGGTTCGATCCCTTCCGCGCTAATTGGGAGCAATCGCATACGTCCGCGGATGTTCGTTCGGCGGAACTTAAAGAAGGCGAGCCGCAAATGGTTTCCGTTGCGGGCCGTATCCTCGCGATCAGGCTCATGGGGCAAGCGGCGTTCGTGAAAATCCTTGATCGCGATGGGCAAGTTCAGCTCTACATCAAGAGCGATGTTGTTGGGAGCGAACACTATCAGGAATTTAAAAAGTACGACCTCGGCGACATCATTGGCGCGAAAGGCCCTCTTTTTCGCACAAAAACCGGCGAAATTACCGTTCATGTGGAGTCTTTTCAGTTGCTCGCTAAGTCCTTACAGCCGCTGCCGAAAGAGTGGTACGGTTTGGCGGAAAATGACACCATTTATCGCCAGCGTTATTTGGATCTCATTGTCAATCAAGACTCTCGGAAGCGTTTCATCATGAGGAGCCGTATTGTGCAGGAAATCCGTAACTTTTTGTGGCAGAAGGATTTTGTTGAGGTCGAAACCCCTATGCTACAACCCCTTGCCGGAGGTGCCGCTGCGAGACCGTTCGTAACGCACATGAATTCCCTCGATGCCAACTTCTATCTACGCATTTCCTTGGAACTTTACCTCAAGCGCATGCTAATCGCGGGGTTCGATCGCGTGTTTGAGCTCGGACGCGTGTTCCGAAACGAGGGTCTTTCGCGGCGTCACAATCCCGAGTTTACGCTCCTCGAAGTTTACCAGGCATACACCGATTTTCGCGGCATGATGACACTCGTTTACGACCTCATTCAGTACCTCTGCAAAACCGTTTTAAAAACGACGCAAGTTCAACTCGCCAGCGGGCAAACGATAGAGCTTGGCGGGAAATGGCGAGAAGTTACGTACAAGAACTTGATCCTCGAGGCGACGCAGGATCCCGGTTGGTTTCAGCGCACAAAAGCCGAAAAACTCAGCAAATGCGCCGAGATGGGCATTGAAGTCAATCCGGAGCTTTCCGACGCCGAAGTCACCAACAACGTTTTCGAAAAGCGCGTCGAACCCACCCTCATTCAACCGACGTTCGTCACGCACATTCCGAAAGAATTGTGCCCGCTTGCGAAGATTAACCAGGAAGATCCCAGTGTTCTCGACGTCTTTGAACTCTGCATCAACGGTCAGGAAATTGCCCCCGCTTATTCGGAACAAAACGATCCGATCGCTCAGCAGGAAATGTTCGAACATCAAGTGGGCGAAGAGATCCAAAACGTTGATGACGACTTCCTTAACGCGATGAAATACGGCATGCCTCCCGCCGGTGGAATAGGCATCGGCATCGACAGACTCGTGATCCTTCTTACGGGAGCATCGAATATCCGCGACACCATTTTATTCCCGACATTAAAACCGCTCGCGTAAGGCATGCCCTGGTACCTCTATTTCGCTCTTAAGCAACTGTTTCCGACGGGCAAACGCGTTTCGTTCTTCGCCGTTGTGTCGGTTCTGGGCGTGATGTTAGGCGTCATGGTACTGCTCATCGTCCAATCCGTCATGAACGGCCTTGGACTGAGTATCCGCCAAAAACTCATTGCCATCAACGGCGATATCCAGATGCGCTCGGAAAAAAACATCGGAAACGTCGAAAAAACGCTCACTAAAATCCGTTCTCTCCCAGACGTTTCGCTCGCTACGCCCCTTGTGCAGGGACTCATGTTCTTGCAGTACGCCGATCAGCCATTTTTCCCCGTTGTTTTGGGAATCGATGCAAAAACCTTTCCGCTAGAACGCCTTGTCAAAAAAAATACGTTAGAGCGGTTAAATCCCTCACTGGCACATTTTGACGACAGCAGTCTTCTGATGAGCCGGTCATTGGCCAGGGCTCTTGGTTGCAAACTGGGGGAAAAAGTTACAGTGTATTCGCCGCTGTTGCTGCAGAAATTTTCCCAAGACGAAGTGATTTTGCCGCGCGAGCTCACCGTTACGGGCATTTTTGAGACCCCTTGGGCGGACGTTGATGCCAATGCCGTGATTTGCTCACTTCCCCTCTTTCAAGAGCTCTACGACATGGGGAATGCCATCCACGCGATTCGCATCCAAGTCAAGCCGTCCGCAAACATCGAAGCCGTTGCAGCGCAATTGAATAAAATCCTTCCGCAGCCAGAACACGCTTACACGTGGCTGGAACTCAACAAAGATCTTTTATTCATCTTAAGGCTGGAGAAATCAACGCTTTTCTTGATCATTATTTTCATCGTACTCGTCGCATCGTTCTCAATTTCCGCCTCGTTGCTGCTCTCTGTTATTAGACGGACGCGCGAAATCGGGCTTTTGCGGGCCATGGGAGCAAAAACACGTGAAATTGCCGTTTCTTTCTGCTTTCAGGGCGCTTTTATTGGCATTTTGGGAACGACTTTGGGGATTGTTTTTGGCATGACCGCCCTGACATTCCGCGATCAGCTGGTGTCCCTGTTCGCAAAACTTACGCACAGCACAGACGCCTTTGAAACATACTATCGACTGAGCAAAATCCCTGCGCACTACAGTGCTATCGATTTCATTCTGATCATCGCCCTCACCCTCCTGATCACAACTTTGGCGGGCGTGATTCCTGCCTGGCGAGCGGCTCAACTGCAACCATCGGAGGCCCTTCGCAATGAATAAGCATCCCTTACTCGAAGCCATCGACTTAAAAAAGGCCTTCCTCGGACCCCATAAATCCTCTCTTGCGATTTTGGAGGGCATTTCTCTGAAAATTCGGCAAGGAGAGAGCATCAGCATTCGTGGCGAATCGGGTTGCGGGAAAAGCACTTTGCTGCACGTTTTGTCGATGTTATTGACGCCCGACAGCGGAACCCTTTTGTGGGAGGATCAAAATCCGCTCGCCTGGTCGCAAAACGCCATTGCAGACTTCAGAAAGCGCTTCATGGGCTTCATTTTCCAGTCGCATACGCTGATTCCAGAACTCAACGCCTACGAAAATGTCTTGATGGCGAGGCACTTGCTGCATCCGATTCAACGCGAGGACCACACAATCGTCCAAAATTTGCTCGAAAACGTCGGGATGTCTCACAGAATCAAGCACTTACCAAGTCAACTCTCCGGAGGGGAACGTCAACGGATCGCCATTGCCCGTGCGCTCGCCAATGCGCCAAAGCTGATCGTTGCTGACGAACCCACCGGAAATCTCGACGAAACTACCGGTCAGCGCATCATCGACACGCTTCTTGACCTCTGCAGGCAACGCAAAACGGCCCTCATTCTCGTCACACACAACCACACGTTTGCATCGCAGACCCAGCAACAATTTTTCTTAACAAAAGGAGTTCTCCTATCATGTCAAAAATCAAATGCGGCGTCATCGGAACCGGCTATTTAGGCCAACACCACGCCAGAATTTATCGTGAATTTGACGATTGCGAACTCGTCGGTATCTGCGACAGCAATCCCGAACGCGCAAAGGAAATTGCAGAAAAGTACGGGTGCAAAATTTTTCCGTCGGTAGAGGCCTTAGGGCACGCTTGCGATGCCGTGAGTATTGCCGTCCCAACCGATCAGCATTTCGTTGTCGCCCAACAGCTGATCGCGCAAAACTGCCACCTGCTGATCGAAAAACCCCTCTGCCAATCCCTTCAAGAAGCGGAGGGCCTCCTCGCGCTTGCAAAGCAGCACAACCGCATCCTCCAAGTCGGTCACATCGAGCACTACAACCCCGTCATGTCCTTCCTCGAAACGGTTGTCGATAACCCCAAATTCATCGTCGCGGACCGCCTGGCGCCCTTCAATCCGCGCGGAACGGAAGTCGGTGTCGTTCTGGACCTTATGATCCACGATATCGGTATCATTTTGCATCTCGTGCGCTCTCCCGTCAAATCCATTGACTCCATTGGCGTTAACATCCTCTCCGCCACCGAAGACATCGCGAACGCACGGATCACGTTCGAAAATGGCTGCATCGCAAACATTAACACCAGTCGCGTCAGTCTCAAAAAGCTGCGCGAAATCCGTGTCTTCCAGCCCAATTTATACATGTCCCTCGATTTCATGAACCAAAAGGGGCACCTCATGAAAAAAATCGGTCAAGAAATTGTAAGAGAAGACATCCCCATCCAAAGCGGCGAACCCCTCAAAATCGAATTGCGCTCCTTCATCGACTGCGTCAAAAACGCTTCCGCCCCAAAGGTCAACATCCATCTCGGCAAACAAGCCCTCGAAATTGCCATCCGCATCACGGAAGCAATTAAGAAGGGCACCGGAGAACCATTTTTTTGCAAAAAATAGGTTCTCCGGACCTCTCCAAAAAAAACTCTCATTCGAAATGTATTTTTGCTGTAAGCAAAAATGCATTTCGATACGACTTTTCTTTGAAAGGTTCGGAAAACTCTTCTTTTCTTCTGAAAAGAAAGTTTTCCGAAAATATTTTTACCATTCCTATGCCACACATCATTCATCTGCCGGAGCCGAGGGGTCGTCCGGATATTCTATGGATCGCGGGGGAGCATTCCGGCGACGAGCATGCGGGGGCGGTTACGCGAGAGCTTCTGGCGCGGCATCCTGAGCTAACGATCTGTGCACTCGGCGGCCAGAAGCTGCAAGAGGCTGGGGCGCAATTGCTTACGGATACAACAACATCTTCGGTTGTGGGCGTCATCGAAGTTTTGAAACACTACGGCTACTTTAAGAGCTTGTTCCGGAACACGTTGGAATGGATTCAGACTCATTCGCCGAAAATCGTTTGCTTTGTTGATTATCCTGGGTTTAATCTTCGGCTTGCTAAAGTCTTGTTTGACAAGAAGATCAGTTGCAAGGGCGGCGGGAACGTCAAGCTATACTATTACATCTCCCCGCAAATTTGGGCCTGGAAAGCGAACAGGCGTTTCAAAATGGCGAAATATCTCGATCAACTGGGCGTCATTTTCCCCTTCGAGAAGGCCTGTTTCGCAGATACTGAGCTTCCAACGACTTTCCTCGGACATCCCCTCGTTTCTTCGCAACACGCGCAAACGCTTTTTTACGACAAAGATGGTCCCATCCTCCTCCTTCCTGGCAGCCGAACGCAGGCAATTCAACGCATTTATCCCGTTCTTTTAGAGGCCTTTCGGTTGTTTTCCAAACAATATCCAGACTTCGCTCGTCCTGCAATCACGATTTATCCAGATGACAGCGTAAAAGCAACTCTGGAGGCTATTTTGGCGAAATTCCATCAGCTTAACGTCACTTTACAGCCAAGTTCCACGACAATCCGCGCTTCCGCCGCTCTCACATCCTCCGGCACCATGTCCCTCAAATGCGCCCTCGCCGGCATTCCTCACGCCATCGCTTACAAGGCCCACCCGCTTTCCTACCTCCTCGGCCGCTTCCTCGTCAAAATCCCCTTTCTCGGTATTGCCAACATCCTCCTCAAAAAGCCAGCCTTCCCAGAATTCATCCAACAAAACGCCTCCCCCGCAACCCTTTGCGCCCAACTCCACGACGCCCTCTCCTCCCCACAACGCCTTACCCACACCCAATCCGTTGCCCATGAAGTGAAGAATGTTCTATCGAAAAACGCGACAACCCCTGCCGATTGGCTGGGGAAGGAGTTGGTAGGGTAGGAGGGTGATATTTCGGGAACCTTTCTGTTCACGAGAACAGAAAAGGTTCCCGAACCCTCCAAAGAAAAGCGGCATCGGAAGGCATTTTTTGGCACGTAGTGCCAAAAAATGCCTTCCGAATGAGAGTTTTTTCAGGGGAGGTCCGGAGGGGGTTGTTTTTGCAAAAAATACTCCCTCCGGAAAAGGTCCCCAAACAACCCAAAATATTCTGGCAATGGGGATGTTGCGGAGAAGGGGAGGGGGAGTTGGATTTGATGGGCGTGGAGGCAGAGGTTGTTGAGGGAGAATTGCTTTTTGAGCCATCGGTTGAGTTTGAAGTCGCCGTAGGTTTGGTCGCCGAGGATGGGGAGGTGGTGTTTGGCGCATTGGAAGCGGAGTTGGTGGGAAAAGCCGGTTAGAGGGTGGAGTTCGACGAGGAAGAAGGGTTGAGAAGTTGATGAAAGCCTTTGCAGCGTAACGATTTCCGTCTGTGCGATTTTTTGTGAGCCAGATCCTGAAACCGAACCTTCTTTTGCGCGAACAGTTTGTTGTCGATTGCGGATATCGATGGGATCCCGCCAAAGGGCTTTTGCTGGAGGGAAGCCTTTGACGATCGCCAAATAGGTTTTTTTGATGAGATGTTGCTTAAAGAGCTGCTTAACGTGTTGGGCAAGAGCGAGATCCGTTGACGCCAAAATCACACCAGACGTCGGAGCATCCAGCCGATGAAGGAGATAGATCAGTTTTCCCTCAAACCGATACGCCTCTTGTTCAAAATCGTACGGAAGTTGCAGTAGCGCGTTCTTGCACGGCCTATCATCATTCGGATGCGACAACACGTCCGCTGGCTTCTCAAACGCGAGTAACCCACCGTCAGCACCTTCCTCTAACAGCCGTACGCCGCGCCCGAGGGGGAAAGAGGAAACTCGGAAAACTTTCTGTTCCATGAACAGAAGAGTTTTCCGAACCTTTCAAAGAAAAGCGATATCGAAATGCATTTTTCTGGCACGTAGTGCCAGAAAAATGCATTTCGAATTAAGAGTTTTTAGGGGGGAGGTCCGGAGGGGGTGCTTTTTGCAAAAAACACCCCCTCCGGGAAAATTCCCCCATCATTTTTATTGTTTTTCCAGAAAAAACCTGGAGAATGGGACCTATGAAGTATCAGCGGATTTTGTTGAAGTTGAGTGGGGAGATGTTGCGGGGGCAGGGGAGGGAAGTGTTTGATGAAGGGGCGTTAGGGGCGATTTGCGGCAAGGTTGCCGATGCGTGTGCATTGGGAGTGGAGGTTGGGATTGTCGTGGGTGGAGGCAATATTTTTAGAGGGGCGATTGGGGACAGTTGCGGATGGAATCGGATCGCTGGGGACCAGATGGGGATGCTGGCTACGGTGATTAACGGATTGGCGTTGAAGGAGTTTTTGAGCAAGAAGGGGCTGAAGGCCGTCATTCAGAGTGCTTTGGCGGTTGATGGGGTCTGTGAGCGTTTTAATGCGGAATCTGCGTGTAAGCACTTGGCGGAGAAGACGATCGTGATTTTCGTCGGAGGAACGGGGAATCCCTTTTTCTCAACGGATACCGCTGCCGTTTTGCGAGCGAGAGAAATTGGTGCGGGGGTGATTTTAAAGGCTACGAAGGTCAACGGCGTTTACGACAAGGATCCGAAAAAATTCCCGGATGCGAAACGGATTGCGAAAGTGACGTTTGCGGAGGCGCTCAGTAAGCGATTGGAGATCATGGACATGACGGCGTTTTCGTTGTGCAACGGAAGTGGGATTCCGATCATTATTTTTGACCTTGCCGAGGAGAATAGTATCTGTAGAGTCTTAAAGGGTGACTCTATCGGTAGCGAAATTTGCAATTAAAGAGCTCATTCACAAAGGATATCTATGGTAATTATGGCAAGAGACCCAAAAGTCGTTTTAGATGACTTGAAATCGAAAATGCAGAAGGCTGTGGATCACGCGCTTCACAACTTCAGTTTGCAGCACACCGGGAAAGCGGATCCATCGATGGTGGAAGGCGTGATGGTGGAGGCCTACGAGTCGACCGTCCGCCTGCGCGATGTGGCGGCGATCACGACTCCGGACGCGAGGATGATCAGTATCCAGCCGTGGGACAAGGGGATTTTAAAGGCCATTGACAAGGCCATCCGTGCGGCGAATTTGGGCCTGAATCCCGTTGTGGACGGCAATCTGCTGCGCTGCCACATCCCGGAACTCAGCCGTGAACGCCGTCAGGAACTCGTCAAACGCGTGTCCGGAATGGCCGAAGAGGGGCGCGTTGTTGTCAGAAACCACCGCAGAGATGCCATGGATGCACTGAAAAAGATGGAAAAGGACGGCATTCTTTCCGAAGACGACCTCAAGCGCTACGAAAAAGATGTCCAAAAACTCACCGATAGTGCCAATAAAGACATCGACAGCCATCTGAAGACAAAGGAAGACGAGTTGTTGAAAGTATAGGAAACGTGGCCGCTTTTGAACGGCGAGTTCGTTGCGCTCAAATTTCAACCCCATCACGTATTACAATACGCTCAGGGGTTAAAGTTATCGCGCGCCTGCTCGTCATCTCAAAATCGGCGGCGTCTCTCGGTTGATGCAAAACAAAACTTCAGTGCGCCGTCCCTATCATCTCGCACTGACTACGGCGTCCTGCGTTTTGGTTGTAACCCTTCCGCCAAAATTTTCTCTGGAAAAGAAACCTCACTTTTTAACAAATTTATTTGTGAGTTGATTGGTGGTTTGTGTATTATTTAAACTTTGATTATTAAATGGGGAGTTTTGAACAACATTAGTGAGAATGGTGGACGGATTTTTTTCCTTCAAAGACTCCATTATGAGAAGGTCGTGCATTTGAGTAAATGTTTTATAGTATGTTTCCAAAATGGAACACGCTATAGCGTAAGAAATTTCTAGGCGAACGCATTTACCCTCTGTAGTTTTGACCCAATACCCATTATCGCCAGGGCTTGATTTATATGCAAATGTATAGTCTTTGTCTTTAACAGCATACCCATTAATGATTTTACTTATTCTTATGATTTCATCAAATGGAACAGCTTTAAATTGTATCATCTCTTTTTCTTCTGGCTTTGAATTCTTGTCTTTAAAAGCACTTTCGCACGCCTTGCTTAGACTGACCTCATTCACCTTGTTGCCATCAATAAAATGGAAAAAAAAGTGATTCCCGAATTGAGCCTTCGCTTTTGCATTTGGGTTAGAGGGAATATTGATGAATTGAGGGCAAACAAAGTGAGATGCTTTAGCAAGCTCACTTGTGGTCAAACTGCTCAAGGGGCTGTACTTTTGGCCTCCTGTTTCCTCGATGAGTTCTCTGAGTACTGTTTGTAAATCGGTTTCATTTTGTTCAGTCGTGCCACCTGGAAAATTCCAGAAATTAAACGGCTGGCCAAAGCCATTGCCCGTTGCCGAGCATACTTTAATGTTCTTTTGGATGCAGAAATCCTCATTGCTCCGATCTTCTCCAACATAAAAGACTCCTTTGTCGGCATCGATTAAAATTGCAGTAGCTCTTCCGACATCCACAGAAAGCGCTTTGTTGGAATCTGCTGGGTCGATGATGCTTGCTTTGTTAGTGACTGCATGGACAACCTGAGTGTTTATAATTGCCGATAGGCAAAAAAGACAGACGATAGATAAGTTTTTCATTGAATGTTTCATATGGAGAACAGAATTGAAGAAGATGTAGAATATTGTCAAGAAAAAATATTTAATAACAGTAACATACGACCGTCTCAAAATCGAAACCATCCCATTTCTTTTCGATGGATGAGTAAAAAAATACCGCTTTCTTTTTGAAAGTTCGCAATCCCATTTCTTTTCCCGCAGATAAGAAAAGTTTCCGATGCTAACTCACTTTAAACACGAGGCCTATACAAACAATAGCAAACACCAAAATCGCGACAAAAACGGCTGCGCTGGCTGTGTCTTTAATGATTTTTGCGAGGGGGTGTTTGTCGAGGGAAATATAGTCGACGGCTTTTTCGATGGCGGAGTTGAAGAGTTCTGCGATGAGGATGTTGCCGTAAGTAACGAGAAGCAAGAGGGTTTCGAAGAGTGATAGGGAGAGGAAGAGCGCGATAGTTGCAACGACGATCCCTAATAAAAGTTCTTGGCGGAAAGAGACTTCAGTACGGAAACAAGACTTAATTCCGTTGAGAGAATTTGTTAGGGCGTTCCAGAGGCGTTGCAAAATGCGTTTCATGGGTTTTTATCGATAGTATTTCCCTTCATCACGATATACCAAGCGATAGCTCTGATGGCGTTGGCGATTTCGTGATCGTGCGGATTGGTTTTTGGCGCGTTTTCCATGAAAGGATGCACAAGGGATGCCTTATGGTAGATGCCTTGGTGGGTGATGAAAAATGTTTCGCAGTGGATGCCGAAGTGAGAGATGTTGGGATTCAAGATGTCTCTGCCGAAAGTTGCGTAGGAAAAGTGATTGGGTGCAATGAGATTAATAACCGTAGGAAGAATGTCGTTATGGGATCCAACAGAAGATGCGGGGATCTTTGGGAGAGAAGCATTTGGGGTGTAAAAAATCAGGGGAATCAAGAAGCGTTCTACGAGCGGCGGAGAGGCGGTCAGAAAGTGCCCGGAAGTGTGGTCGGCCGTGATAACGAACAGCGAGTCAGGAAATTGTTTCTCCGCCTTGCGAATGAAATCGCCCAGCGCCTTGTCGCAGTACCAATAATGGCCCATTTTTGTCATGGAAGTGCTTCCATCGTAATGATATTCAGGCGGAATTTCTTTGAGCGGGAACCCCTTTCCATAAACGTCCACCGAATGTGGGGGGTGATTCGACGTTGTCATGATGACATTGAATGTCGGTTGATCGCGAGGCAACGTGTCTAAAATGTAATCAAAAAGATATTCATCATCAACGCCCCAATGATTTCCAGGCTTGTTTAATTCAACGCCCGTATTCACGTAATCAAACCCCTGATTTTTCGCGAAATTCCCTATATTCTCCCAAGTTGCGGACCCGCCATAAAAAAAGTGTGTTTCAAACCCGAGCTTTTCCGCGATGGGAGCGACCGCTGTTGGATAGGGGGTTAACGAAGACCGATTGTGGTTTGGGTAAACGCCTACTTCAGGTAAGCCTGCCGTCAGCGCGATAATGGCGTGCATTGTGCCCGTGCTGGACGCAACGGCCTTCACCCAACGGCCTTTTTTGGTCAGTTCAAGGAGGTTCGGGCACAGATTCAACTTGTGGTAACGTGGCAAGAGTGGCCATGCCTCTTGGCTCTCCATAATGATGATAAAAACGTGCTTAATTTTGCCGAACAGGGGGCCTTGTGGAACTTCCACCTGCAACCAATCGGAAATGAGATTGGATTTCGTGGGTGCATTCGGGTTAAAAGTTTTGAGAGCTTCCATGATATTTTCGCTCGGGAGAAATCGTTTCATCCCACCTGCGCTGAGAGCTACTTGGTAACTTTGATGTGTGAACCAGAGGGCAATGTAAGGATTGAGCGTGATCTCGGTTAGAAAGGTGTTGTTAGTGACCTGAACCTCGCGCTCTTTAAGGAGTTGGCCCCAAAGAGTTCCCCGTATTCCGGTAACGAATAAGGACACAAATGCCAGGATCAGCAGCATTTTTGCAGGAAACGAGGCACTCCTCTCAGAATAAACTAAGGACGGCCATAACGGTTTTTTCCAGCTTGAATAAAGTTTGAGGCAAATCGCTATCAGCAACCCAGCTCCCAAGAGTATTTTGATCAACGGATACGTCTGCCAAGCGGTGGAGAAAATGGCTGCCCGGTCGTCAAAAATGATCCCGTAGATGCGTAAATTGAACTGTTTATGAAATTCCGCAAAAAATAGGGTATTGAGAGTGCACGTCAGGATCGTGAGAATAATCCACAGCCGTCCCCAAAGCCGACGGAATGCCATCAAAAATCGATGTGTCGGTTGCGTTAAGGCAAACAGAGGTGCGGCAACCCACAACGGGAAAATCAGGTAGCAAGCGGCCCGTAGATCGAATCTAACACCCTGTGTAAAGGCTAGCAACAAGCCGTACGGATCGATGGCTTGCTCACTGCAGTTTCTAAAAAGAGCCAGTAGAAGCAGTCGAAAACCCGCGAGTAAGGCCACCAAAAAAATAGCTAGCTTGATGTCTTCCAGCCATTGGTGCATCCACATTTGCCATTTGCTGTGAGAAATTTCCATTGAGTGACAGCTATCCATTTGAAAAAAACTTTTATTTTATGCAATAAAAAAGCTTTTCAATCGCTTTTTTTCCTCTTTTGTAGATTGTAAAAGGGCGCTTATGGAACTGGAAAACTCAAAATTATATTCTTTAGACGATGCGGTCACATTCCGTGAACGCTTACGCGTGTCAGGAAAACGCGTCGTGCTCACAAACGGTTGCTTCGATTTGCTCCACACGGGGCATCTGTTTTTCCTCCAAAAAGCTGCCGAAGAAGGCGATTGTTTGTTCGTTGCTCTCAACAGCGCCAAAAGCATCCACGTCCTCAAGGGTCCCTCACGCCCCATCCAGGGAGATGCAGAACGTGCCTACGCCCTCTCCTGCTTGTACTTCGTCGACGCCATTGTGCTGTTCGATACCCCAAGGCTCGATCGCGAAATCCTCGCTCTAAAACCCGATGTTTACGTCAAAGCAGGTGACTACTCCCCAGAAAAACTCGACCCAACAGAACGCAAAGCCCTCGAATCCACCAACGCTCAAATCCGCTTTTTGCCCTTTCTGCAGGGCTATAGTACGACAGGCTTAATTGAGCGCATCCGGAGGGGGTATTTTTTGCAAAAACAACCCCCTCCGGACCTCCCCTGAAAAA
>CAYWEO010000012.1:0-30234 GCA_964457855.1 uncultured Opitutales bacterium
TCACTCCTAAACCCCTTGGCAAGAAAAAAATGCGGGTTTTTTTAGGGAAATAAAAGCTACTCTCTGCGCCTAAGCAAACTGGGTAGTTTCGACCACTTTCTGTGCCTGCATCTACCGACTCACGAACTGATCCTGTAATTTGTTTTCAAAGACAACCCGGTTGCTGAAGATGCCGGATCGATGGGCCTCTTTGCAGGGATTTTCGCCTACACTTGATTTCCTGCGCCGAAGGGTTGCTGTTGACGACTTTCCGGATTGGCAACGCATCAAATGTGTCAAAAAAAGCTTGTGGAGACGCATCTATAACGTTGGGGGCGAGGGCTACTTCTCAGTTTTCTCAAAAAATTTATTTTTCACAAAAAAACCAGCCCGGCGGTTTTGCTTGGCCGAGCTGGGGGGTAGGGGTTTCCGCTAGCGCTCGTAATGGGCTAGCGGAGGGGGTTGTTTTTTGATAACCTTGCCCCTAATTTCTATTTTTTCGGTTCTATTCCTGATGTCTATTTAGGTGGCTTGGTTTATTTACTATTACTAAGCACGATCCACTTGCGCTCTGTTTGATTCGTGGTGTTGTTGAATGTCGCGATTTCCAGTTTTCTGCCACTCTTATTTTTTACTTCGTCTGCAGTTAATAACTCGGATACCTCAAATCCTACGTTGGATAAAGCACTGCGCAAATACGGTATATTGTCGCAACTACTCTTGGTTATGCCAACAAACGCAAGCTTTGGATTCTGCTTGATTAAGTTCGCCATTCCGCTAGGCGTGAGGGTGGCTCCAGTGCAATATTCTACGCCTATCGATTCCAGACTATTGTATTTGGATAATGCGTTGAGCGAACCGTCAGCGATAGAGGAATAGGCTAGGTTAACGACTATGACATCGAGGTTCGCCATTCCCTCTGTCACAGCTTTATGCGTCAGCGCGGAACCCACTTGAGAAAAATCAATCCAATCTAAATTCTTGCATTGCTTAGTTAAATGGATAACATCCTCATCTTGGAGTTTATCTTTGCCGTTATTGTTTACGTCACGACAAGAATTGCTCAGGTCTACCTTAAGTACATTATGGCAATTGTCTGCCAATGTATTGACGACTTCCCGTGTTAAGCGAAGGCAATTATTAAACGCAACACTTTGCGTATTTTTATACTTTTCAAAAATAGGACAAATACTGGCGTCTGTAACGATGCAATTTTTTTCACCTTGTTGAATTGCTATCTTTAATGGCAACTGGGCGCATTCGCTTTCGTTAAAGAATGATGGAAGGAAGATTTGGAAGAACCCTTGAATTTTTTCATCGGTAGTAGTCGCTGGGAAGATAAAGGAGTTTTTTTCAATGTCCTTTTCCAGCATGTCCTTTATTTTATTATATGTATTTTCGTCATTCTTTAGAACTCCCTCAAATGTCTTTTTATCCAATTTTGCGACATCTTTGTAGTTAATGACAACCTTTCCGGATTCCTCGTTGTACGCAGACAAAATGTCCTTAATCACCTTTCTCACGAGCTGCACTTTCGCGTCATTTCCATTCAGCGACTGGTTTGCGAATGCGTTATTGTTCGAGCTCGAACCGCCACTGTAAGCAGATTGTTCGATCGATATTCCTTGATCTTGGAGGCCGTAACTGAGGTTTTGAGGTGCTTTAAACTCTAAATTCAGATTTGATGAATTCAGAATATTGTTGTTGTTGTTAAGACTAATACCTGAGGGGGTTTGGCTAGACTGCACGTCAGATCCTTCAGGCGCGCCAATAATGGCGTTGAGTGCGCTTTTATTGCCAGCAATGGTATACCCCTTTGAGCGGAAATAGCGCATGCATTCTATCGCGTCTTTTTTCGCGTCTTGGACCTGCTCTTCGTCGCCACCAGAAATGTCTTTCACGGAGTTCAGAAAGGAAGCCCATTGCAAAGGATTCACAACCATCTTTTTGGCGTTATGACGCATCGTGCAAAGCGCCTTAACAGACGGGTAACATTCCTCTAGCGTTGCTAAACGTTCCAACATTTCCAAGTCCTTACTGTTCAAACTCGACAGATTCGACTGCAAAAACATCTGCGAGTTCGACAGATTGAAAGTCGAACTCTGCGGATTGGTATTCGCAAAGAATGAATTCTGATTCTGCGGACTAAAGAAAGAGCCATTCAGTTCCTCTTTCTCGTTCTTTTTCATGGCGAAACCGCCAGTGGTGAGCGATCCTGCGATCACTGACCCGATAATGAGATTTTTTAGAGTATTGTTCATAAAATGTTGTGTTTTAGATAACAACAACACTTTTTCCTCTTAACGCAGAGCTTGTCAAACCTTTTGCTGCTCTTCGCAAATAAATAACAACAACAACACGCGCAACTACGAGTACTTTTTTTAACTTTTTTGGCAACTCACAAACGACGCCACAAAAAACCAGCCCGGCGTTTCGGCCAGGCAGGATGTGTGTGGATTATATTTCTCTTATTTAAGTACTATCTTGAAGTTTTTTATGATTCCGGGTGATTTATCCATATCGTATGGACCCACCGATCAGTTTGTGTCCTTTATCCAAACACAAACTGACCATTTTACACTTTGACAGCCCCTCATCGAAGCATCTGTAAGATCGCAACAGCCACGATTTAATCAGAAGTCACCGCGGTAGAATGTTTTCTCTTTCGTGCTATTATCATTTCCTATGAACGTAATCTTGCGCTTTTTGGCATTACTTTGCTTCTCTATAGGCACCCAGAACCATGTTAGCAAATTGGATAGGTCATTATCCATAAACTGCAAATTACCTAACTTCGTGTCTTTTAAGTACACAGTGCGTAATCGACTGCAATTCGTAATGACGCTGGCAATTGCCTTCACCGAGAAGCTGTTATTATTGCTTAAGTTAAGATAAACTAGCTTTTGAAGGGATGGAGACATGTAAGCAATTACCTCATCGTTTAGAACATTAGGTCCTAGACCGTCCAATAAAACATTGACCAAGGAAGGACAATTTGTGCACAGTTTTTTAATGGATTCCGAATCAATCTTGCCCCCCATTAGACTGATAAATTTCAACGTCTTACTTTTAAGGTTCTGTATGGATTTACCGGCAAGCTTTTTCCATCCACACAAGTACAATGCTTGCAGGTCCTTACAGTTTGATAACTTCTCAAACAACTCCGGATGACTTGAAAGATTGTCACAGCTAAAGTTCAGATTAAGAATCTGCAACTTACTGCAATTTTTTTGCAGTGCCTTGATAAACTTATCCGTAACAGCGCTCGGGCAGGAATGTAGTACGATTTGTTTAAGTTTGTTGCCTTCTTGTACCAAATTCTCCAAATGACTCTCTGGTGTCAGCTTGCTGCAACTGTTGCACAAATCAAGAACTTCTAAAACAAAATTAGGACAATTGCTTGCAAGTTCGACAATAAAATTATCCGTAACAGCCTTTTCGCAGGAATGTAGTACGATTTTTTTAATACCCTTAAATTTTTTGACTATGGTGATGAGGGCAAATTCGGTAAGGCTCGACTGTTCGTTGGGAGCCGCACCTGCATTGAAAGATAGCTTTAATGGCAGAGTGGCCAATTCTTGGCTATCAAAGAATAAAGACAGGGAATCGAAAAACCACTTAACTTCTTTCTCAGTAGTGTCTTTCGAGAAAAGTATGAAGGCGTCAGTTTCCATTATGATATTTCGCAATTTATCCTTCAACTTATTGAAAACAGTAGTACTGTCTGAACTAGGAAGATTGTTCAAAGCTTCAAATTTGTCCGGTTTGAAGAAATCCACAAAACTGTCACAAGTAATCACGCCTCCAGGTAGCAGGGCGTCCACCATCTCGGCTATCTTATTAGTTCTAGCGATGTCCTGAGTGATGACAGTCAAAGCATTCTTGATCTGATTAAACGACTGCATCCCAAACCCGCCAGTGGTGAGCGATCCGACGATCACTGACCCGATTAATAGATTTTTTAGATAATTTTTCATATGAACTCCATTTTTGTTGAATGTGATTGATATACAATTGCAACCTGCCCCCTTGAAAAGGAAACCGATACGCAACTACGAACACTGTCTGCGCGAAAAAACACCTTGTCAAGGATTTGCGGGTGACTTTTTTTGCAACTTTTTTGTAACTCAAAAACGACGCCACAAAAAACCCCAGCCTGGCGTTTTTTCGCCGGACTGGGGGCCGCTAATGCTCGTAATGGGCTGGCGGAGGGGGGGGTATGGAGGATTTTTGATTGTTTTGTTTTACGCTATTACGCTATAATGCTATAGTACGAGCCACTCGTAGCCTTGGTTGAATGGGTAGTCGCAGTTCGTGGTCACTTTGATCTTTCTTCCCGTCGCGCGTTCCGCATCATCGTCGTAGTGAAAACGGTAGACATTATTAATGCCTAGTTTGAGTAACCTCTGAGACAAAGACCACATACAATTGCAAGAACTGTTGGTGAGTCCAAAGAAGTTCAGCGTGGGGCATCCCAGGACGAATTTCGCAATCATGTCGACTGTCAGCAGCTCATCCTTACACTCTTCTATGCTAAGTTGCCTGATTTCCTTATTGTGGCTGAGCAATGACTCAAGGGAATAGTCGCTGATATTGGCGCCGTTCAAGCAAACAGCCCGCACATCTTTTAGTAGGCTGATTCCATTGATAACGGCAGCATCTGTTAACTTAGAGGCTTTTTGGCTGAGATCAATTCTCACTAAACGCTTGCAATGGCGTGCTAGTTGGATGACATCTGCATCTTGCATGGCATGCTTGCCCATATGGACCAAATCGCAACAAGAATTGTGGAGCACGGCGCTCAGCAAATTGTGGCAGTGGGCGGACAAATTGTGCATGAATTTATTGGTGACGTTGCCGCAGTCATACAAAAATATGTTTTCTAAATTTTTATAGGTTGTGGCAATGTAACACATGCTGGCGTCCGTTATTGAGGAGCCCTTGGTGTCTTTTTCTCCCCCAATCGCGACACTTAGTGGCAATTTGGCGCGTTCCTTTGAATCAAAAAAACAGGGGAGGAAGATTTTGAAAAGTCCAAGAATCTCTTTGTCTCCTGTGCCTTTGGGGAAATTAATGACGTTTTCCTGAAGGGTTTTCTCTAACATTTGTTTTATTTTATGCTTCGCATTTTTGTCGGCTTTCAGGACGTGCTGTAAGGCGTGTTCATCTAACTTGGAGATGGTTTTGAGGTCGAGGTAAAGAGGGTGTCCTGGTGAATCGCTGTTTAGTAGATTTGTAACAACTTCTTTAGCGAGTTCTTGTTTTACGTTATTCTGTTTGACGATGGAAACTCTCTTGATGTTCTTTATTTTTTTTGCTTTTGATTTCTTTTTAGGTTTTGATGGTATTATGCTCATACAATGGTGGTTTGTGTTAATAATGTGGTTGGTAACCTCTCTGAGTCGGCTAGTGTGGTGCGACCGGTTGAATAGAAAGGCAAGGCACTCATTCTATTACAAAAGAAACACTTTGTCAATACGAAAATTTTTGCACAAACCCAAAATGATAAGCGGCAAGGGCTCCCTTTTAGGTGTTGTTCGGTTTGTACGCCCTAAAGCGTCGGGAGTCGTTCTTGAGAGAAGTCGTGCCAGCGTAGGCGGGAGTTGGGGAAGCTCAAGAAGAAAAAGTGTTTGGGGAGCAAGTGGTTGCAGCTGGGCGTCTGGAGGATTTTCTGGAACAAAAGTGCAGATGCGAGGGCGTCGTAAAGGGCACAGTGCGCCTTTTGGCGATTCTTTGGACAAAGGCGCTGAGAGAGTTGGGTTAATGTGTCCTTTAGCTCGAAATGGCGGATGAGCCCCATGAGTTTGTAGTCTTTCAAATTAGGGAACAAATTTTGGTAGATAAACAGCGTGTCGATCCACGGCCCCCAGTCGATTTGGGACGTGTTTGGGCTGAAAAATGAGGGGACTTTCCCGACGTACGGCCATGCCTCTTTGATAAGAGAATTCTCCGACGCGGCGTTGTGGGCGGCAAACGGACCGATTTTGCGCAAGCGTTTGAAGACGATAAAATCGTCAGAAAATGGGGGAAAGTTCTGCGCAATTTGGGTTTTAATGCCATGAATGCCGTATTCGATGGGCGGAATTGGGTGGGTCGGTGCGCATAAACGCGTTAAGACGTTGTCAATCTGCCTGTTTCTCAATGCTACGATTCCATATTCCACGACTCCTGAGGTCTTGCTGCCCTCGAAATCGATGAAATGAACAACTGTTTTTTCCCAACTCTGCATGATTGACTTTCTTAGAGAAGAGCATTGTGATAATCTTCTTTAGAACGCAATGAAAAAAGCTTTTTTTGGAGCCCTGATCGGATATTTTGTAAGCGGGGCCAGTGTTTTTGGTAACGGAATCAACGCAGATCCCCTCGCGGTCAATGCCATTCCGTGGGCTAACTACCTCGCAACGGCTTTATTTATGGGAGCGATTCTGCACACGTTTCTGACGGTAAAGATTCAGCATTACGTGGAGCATTTTTCGAAAAAATATCCCGTTGATGCGCAACCATTTGGGCTCAAAATCGCGCACTTTTTAGGCGAAGTTGAGGTCGTATTTGGCCTGTGGGTTTTACCGTTGTTGGTTGTTCTAACGTTTTTCAAGAGTTGGGAGTCGGCCGCAAACTATATCGGATCGCGGCATTACGGGGAGCCTCTGTTTGTCATCGTGATCATGTGTATTGCGTCGTCCAAACCCATCTTGAAGGCGGCGGAATTTTGCTTAAAGCACGTGGCAACGTTGGGGAATCAGACGGTGAGCGCCTGGTGGATGGCGATTTTGGTTTTGGCGCCGCTGTTGGGATCTCTCATTACTGAACCAGGTGCTATGACGATTGCGGCCTCGTTGTTGGCGAAAAAGTGCTTTGATGTCGATGATGCGGACGGCACAACAGCGTCTTCGCGGGCTTTCCGTTACGCGACGTTGGGATTGCTCTTCGTAAACGTTTCCATTGGGGGCACTTTGACGCATTTCGCTGCTCCACCCGTCCTAATGGTTGCGCGGACGTGGAATTGGAATACCCTCTTCATGCTCAAGCACTTCGGTTGGTTGGTAGTGCTGGCAATATTCTTATCGACAACGTTTTATGGGATCTTGTTCCGAAAAGAGCTCGGGCGGTTAAACGCCTGCAAGAGAAGGCGTGAGGAAGGGGATTCTGTTCTTGCTGAGCCTGCCATGCCCCTGTGGGTGATTGGCGCGCACGTGATTTTCCTGTTATGGACTGTTTTTAATGTCCAATATGTCCCGTTATTTATGGGAGGATTCCTCTTTTTCCTCGCCTTTGTGCAATCGACGCCCGCTTATCAGGAGCGTTTAAAATTGAGGGAATCGATTCTGGTGGGATTCTTCTTGGCCGGCTTGGTGATTCACGGAGGTCTCCAAACATGGTGGATAGAACCCCTCATCGGACGCGCAAGTGAGGCAATGTTGTTCTACGGAGCAACGTTTTTGACGTCCTTCAACGATAACGCTGCGATCACATACTTGGCGTCCTTGGTGCCATCATTCGCGGGACAACTGAATCTGCAAACGGCCGTCGTTGCCGGCGCGGTGACAGGAGGCGGATTGACGGTCATCGCCAACGCGCCGAATCCCGCTGGACAGTCGTTGCTAGCACGCTACTTTAAGGGGGGGGTTTTGCCTTTATGGTTATTTCTGGGCGCCGTTCCGCCAACGATCATTGTGATTCTTTGCTTTCGCTGGATCGGGCGCTAGATTGTATTTTTCGGCTGATTTAGAAGCGCAGCTATTTTCTTTGCTGTGTCTACCACTTCTTGATCGAGCGCTTCCTTGGCTGAGTGTTTTGCGAGATCTGCCATGAAATCGAGAACCTCTTCATGGCCCTCTCGCTTGGCTTTGAGTGCCGCTAACTCAGCTTCTGCGTGGGCATTTAAGAGATCAACCGTACTGATTTCGGCCGCCCGCGACGTATCTTCACACGCGTGTGACTCAATGTGTGGTTTGAGACTCACAGTATAGGTTTCCTTGTCGATCTTAACGCTTCCATTGCTCGCAAGTTTGTTCATGACGTCCGTAGCTGCTTCTAGAGAGATGGGCTTTTCGCTCTGCAATTTCTCCTTTAAAATCGAGACAACCTTATCAAATTCCGGCTTGCTTTCCCTGATACGTTTCTCGTATAAGCTGTCGCAATCGCTTTCAAATTTCTTAAGCTCTGTCTCTGAAGCCTTTTTTTGAACTGGATTGGGATCGGTGTTATTTATATAAGCTGGTTGTGATTGTACTGATTGTATTGCCATAAAAAATATAGAGTATTCTCATTAATTCTATTGCATTTTTCGCAATAGTCAAAAAAACTTTAATAAAAAAATCCTCCTATTGTGCACTTAAGAAAAATGTTAACGTTATTCTGGGGAGTTCTCGCTTCACGGATCTTTGGACTTGCTCGCGATGCCTTGATATTCACGTATTTAGGCGTTTCTGAATGGAGTTCAGCCTTCGTGTTGGCGTTTACTTTGCCGAACCTCTTCCGACGTTTACTCGGCGAGGGGGCTCTGACGTCGGCGCTAATTCCTGTGTTTTCAGGGGTGTTTGTCGCAAACGGTAAAGAGGCTGCTTTTAGCGTCCTAAATAAGGTGATTGCGCGGTTTTTGGGAATTATTTGTGTGGTAACGGGCATCGTGGTGGTTGCTTTGTTGGCCGTGAAATACATTCCTGGCCTTCCCGAGCGTTGGTATTTGGGGGCGGAATTGGCGGAAATTCTTATGCCGTACATGGGAATGATCTGTTTGGCGGCAGTAGTGAGCGCGTTGTTGAATATTTTGGATCATTTTGGATCGCTCGGTTTGTCGGCGGTTTGGCTCAACGTGAGCATGATCGCGAGCTTGTACGTTGGAGGGAAATGGTTTCAGCACGATCCCAAGCGGCAAGTGGAATGTTTGTGCGTGGGGGTGCTGGTGGGAGGCGTCCTGCAGTTATGGATTCCCGCCCATCAGCTCTGGAAACGCGGCTGGAAATGGCATTTTGACGGCGGTCGTTGCGAGGAAATGAGCCACGTCGTGCGCCTGTTTTTGCCGGGGGTTCTTGGTGCAGCTGTCTTTCAAATCAATCTCCTGTGCGGGCGCCTGATTGCATTTTCGATGGATGCTACAGCGACGTCTGTGCTGTATTTGGTGAATCGCTTTATGGAATTACCGCTTGGCCTCTTCGTTTTCGCAATCACAACGGTGGTTTTCCCCACTTTGGCAGTTGCGATCGCGAAATGCAGCTGGGGGGCCGTTGCGGATCACTATAGACGGGGATTATTGTTGGTCCTAGGCATGACAATTCCCGCGGGTGTTGGGATGGCGGTTTTGCGTAACCCGATCATCAGTCTCTTCTTCGAGTGGGGGAAGTTCGGGGCTCAGGACGTAAACGCTTGCAGCCCACTGTTTTTAATCTTTGCGTGGGCCTTGCCATTTTACGCACAAACGACGTTTGTGACGAGGGGATTCCATGCGATGAAGGATACGGTAACGCCCGTCAAAATCGCCTTTAAAGTGTTTGCGCTCAATATTTTTCTATCGCTTGCAATGTATCGCTTAGGTGTCGTTGGATTAAGCCTCGCCAACGTTTTTTCAACCATCTTTCACGGGATCTGTTTGCAACGGGCGATTTCGCGGAGGAACGAGGCGTTTCATTTTACGGGTTTGTGGCGGCCGATCGGACGGATGATCCTTGCGGCGATTCTGATGGGGGTGGTTTGCCAGGGAATTTTGGCGATCATGCAGGTTGAGGAGGCACCGTCTAAGTGGTTGCTGGTGAGATCGTTAATGAGTGTCATTGCTTGCGGATCTGTCGTGTATGGTCTGTCGTTGTACTTATTACAAGCGCCAGGCAAACGGAAGTTGTTATGGGCAGGAATTCGGGAAATTTTTATCAAAAAGGTATGATGTTATGTCAGAATTTATAGGAGAATCGATTAAAGTGATGGGTGTCGGAAACGTCGGGTTGCGTGTCCTGCAAAGTATTGACAGAGAAGATGTTTGTGCGAGCGTGTTGCATACGGACGTGCGTGCGCTGGAGCAGGTTGCGTTGGCGTTGCCGAAAAATGTCAAAAAAGTCCTCTTGGGACGTTCGTTGCTGCACGGTTTGGGTACGGGCGGTGATGTGACGTTGGGGAATGCCGTTGGAGAGGCTGAGAGAGAGGCGATCGAGGCTGTCATCGGCGATGCGAAACTCCTCTTTCTTGTCGTTGGCTTGGGGGGCGGCACGGGATCGAGTTTGGGGCCTCTGATCGCGAAATTGGCGGTTTTGCGTGGGGTTTACGTCTTTGCTTACGCTCTTTTGCCGTTCGAGTTTGAGGGGAAAAAGCGCTTTGAAGTCGCCAATCATGCCTTGAAGGAGCTGGAATCCGTTTGCGACGTCGTGATTTGCCTGCAGAACGACTTTCTGTTGAACGGACGCGGGCATAATGTGCCGCAGGATACCCTTGTCTTGGAAGCATTTGAGTGCGCGCACAAGTGGATTTGGAACGGCATCAGAGGGATTATTCAAGTCGCTCGCGGAGAGGGACTTTTGCTGGGAGATCAACGAGCGCTCTTGAACTTTCTAGATGCTGCGAAAAACGAACAGTGCGTCTTTGGCGTTGGTTCTGGAGCAGGAAAAGATTGCGAACGCGTTGCACTGGAACAGCTTCGGCAGTGTCCCTTTTTTGTTTTGCGCAATGACTGGAAAATTGCCCATGCGGTCATTGTGTTAAGGAGTGGGAAAGATTTTACGCAAGTGCGTGCGATGGAATGCGCTAAGAAAATTACTGACCTGTTCGGCATCGGCGAGCAAAGAATCTTTTGCTTGGAAATTGATGAACATGCGCAGCAAGTGCTTGATGTGTATATCATTGGCATCGCTAAAGAGCAGTTCCGCATGGGCGGGCGGTATTGCCTATATTCCGAGGATACGGTCGGCTGGGAGCTGCTTGTCTCTGGCAAACAGGACGTGGCAAGTTGGCAAGAAGGCCTTCTGAGAGAGGTGGATATGGACGTCCCCACCTACATGCGTTTGAATATTCCTTTGTCTCGGTAAAGGCGGGAAATTCCGGAGAACCCTATTTTTGCAAACAATGGGTTCTCGTGGACCCTCTGGACTCTTCAAAGAAAACTCTTATTCGGCAGGCATTTTTGTATTTTCGCTTGACAAGTTGGTAATTATACTAAACGCATAATCGTATAAAATTTAACAATACAGGAGTTTTGATATGAATAGAGCCCATTTACTAAAAAAAGTCGTTATCGGTGCGTGTGCGTGTTTATGCACGATTATCGGCATGTCATCGGCATCTGCGATGAAGAAAATCGAATGGAAGGAAAATGCCAAAATCGTGAATTCGGAAGAGGCTAAAGAAGAAAATAGTAAGAAATGTATGGTGAATGTCTTGGGCGATGTTTGGATTTTTTTTAACGAGAATTCGCTCTCGAAAAATACGTTCTCGAAGAATAAGTCCCAGAGGAGGAGATTTGACAAGTTCCAGAAGAAGAGATTTAAGATAACCTATACGATGACAAAAGAACATGGCGATCAATTCCGCAAATGGCTCAACAACGGTACTTGGCTCGAAACGAGTGCTGGTACGTCGGAATTTTTTACCGCTTCGCAATGGTATGCTAAGAACGATAAAGAATGGATTAAATTGTCGAGCGAATCGAAGCATGAGAAGTCTAGATACGAAGTGTTGAGCGAGCCGTTAAAGCAGACGTCATTGGATAAGTGCCTCAAGGGCATTCGCAATTTTTCTTTAGGCAATACTGCAGAGAAGCAGATACTTGGGTTAGTCATGCCGGATATGGAATGGTTTAAGAATGCGATATTGAAGCAATGTATCCATTGCAAGGAGGTTTGCCTTTCTGGAAACGTATTTGATCAGGGCGGGGACGGTTGGTGGTTTGAGCTCTCGGAAGTTCTCAATGAGGGACTATGGCATGTCCTTAAATCTATGGAGCTGAAAAAACTGACACTTTGCTGTTACCTACGTGAAGATCTTTTGGATTCGTTTTTGAGGAAGTCCTTATTAGCTCGCGACAATAACGTTCCTAGCGTTCCCTGGAAGTTTTTTGGCCAACTTGAACAGGTGACGTTAGTTCTGAAGGGTTGTAAAAACGGTCGAAAAATCTTTGACCCTTATCAGCTTATTACGTTCGGGTCCATAAGTGGAAGTGGATATAGTAAAGTCAGATCTTGGTTAAAGCTCGATTTTAGCCAATGTAAAAAACTAAAAGAGTTAAAAATCTATGCACATGGAATAAAATTCAACGAGACAATTTTGGAGACCATTCCGGAATCTATTGAAGTGTTGGAATTGCATTTTTGGAACAGTGCCATTGATTTTCGTTCCTTTCAGAAATTTAAAAATCTCAAAAATCTCAAGAAGCTTAATTTGTGGTTGTATGGCCCTAAGTCGGAAATTTATAAATTTAAAGGAATCGGAACGATGGAAAATTTGGAAGAGCTTGGAGTTTTCTTGAGTGAAGAGGCTTTGGATAAGATTAAAACGGAATTTTTAAGTCCTATTAATGAATTGAAAAATCTGAAGAAGCTAAGACTCTGCAATTTTAAAATATCGGATGAAGATAGCTTCTACTCTTTCTTAGAGAAGTTTCCAAATCTCGAAAAACTCTTAGTGAATGACGCTGTTTTCGGTAAAAATATGTCTCTTGCGGAAAATCAAAACACATTGCGAATAAATTACTTGGCCAATAAGAGTTGCAAAATTAAGAGCAAATTTAAGCACGCGGCCAAAAACAAGTTTATAGAGTAGATTGCAATAGTTAAAATTTAACAATATAGGAGTTTTTATATGACTATCGTTTATTTATTAAAAAAAACCGCTATCGGCGCGTGCGTGTGTTTGTGCACGCTATTGGGCATTTCATCGGCATCTGCGATGAAGGAGACGCAACTATGGGAGTTTTTTCATAGATTCTTAACGGAAGATGCTCCAAAGGATATCGAGGTGCGTGATTACAAAAAGCCCTTAAAAGAGATTTTTGGCAATATGACGATTGAGGAGATTAGTATACAACTATTTGGTGATCGGTTTATGATGTCGATGATTAGTGAGGCAGGAGCTAGTCAAGATCAGGGAAATGGAAGCTGTCTAAATAATACCATCGAGTCGGAGACGATTTTCCCAGTTCTTGCTTTGACGGAAACTCAAAAAGAGAAAAATAACCAAAAGTGCCACCATTACCTTCACGATTTGAACATTCGTTTTGAGAACACAAAAGTTGTTGAGGATAACAAAAATACATCTAATAATAAGTTGGATCTAAATCTCGGCGAAAATCCCAACGCTGTTGTTTCGTTGACGGGTTCTGAGAAGAAAAATCGCGACAAATGTAAGCGTTCCCTTTGTGATGTGCTCATTGAGTTTAAGTCTATTACGAAATTTGAGAATAATTCTGGGCAGAAGGCCATTGTGTTTACAATCTCTGAGGAATGCAAAGGAGACTTCAAGAAATGGCTCTGGGATGAATCAGAATTATTTCATTTTAAGCAATGGAAGAAAGAGATTGCTAAAATTAATGACCAACTCACGCGTGGCTTGTTTTTGTGCCAACTTTCTTATGACAGCGGAATGCCGATCCGTCCGGAACACCTCAAAGGAGAGTGGATGAGTCGCGTTACTCGATTTTCCTTTGGTGCGATTGAAGTTACAATGAAGCGGATTCCGGATATTGAATGGTTGATGGATGTGCTAAAGAAGTGTCCTAAGTGCAAAGAATTCAATTTGCTTTCGCACAACATCTTTAACGATGATTGTTGGTATTTAAGGCCTTTCGAGTTTCTAAATTCAGGGTTGTTAAAACAGTTGCAATTTATGCAAATTAAAAAGCTGGGGCTTTGTTTTCGTATGTATCGATCGGTTTGGAGTGACATTAAGAAATACAAGAGTCCGCCAAACGTCTATCCGCTTAAGTTCTGGAGGGAACTCGAAGACGTTGAATTAGTTTTCGAAATGTCATTGTATTGGGCGCCAACACTTTTTGTGGGCGATCTTTTTGTGGGCGATTATACTTTCAATGATGGAAACAAACTTAAAACCGAAAGTTACAAAAAACACCTAGAGCTCGATTTCAGTCAATGTCTTTTCCTTAAAAAACTAACCATTTACGCTCCCGACGCGCGCTTTACTGAAGAGATTTTGGCAACCATACCAAATAACTCCCTTGAAGAGCTTGAGTTGCATTTTACAGTCAAGGACGAAACAGATTTCAGCTGGTTAGCAAGGTTCAAAAATCTCAAAGTGCTTCGTCTGTGGCTTTATAAATATGACGTTTGGCAACTGAAGTTTAAAGGTCTCACAAATCCAAAACTCGAGAAGCTCGTTATATGCATGGATAGCCATTGCTCCAAAGGTCGAAGTATTAACATTGAGCGTTTTAATTTTCTAAAAGGACTGAAAAACCTCAAGAAATTGACATTGGGTAATATCTGCTTTAAAAAGCCGGAAGATTTCTACAATTTGTTGGAGAATATGAAGGAAAAAGGTATCTCTCTGAAAAAACTTTTATTGACTAACCAAGTCTTGGATCGAGATATCACAAGCGAGACAAATGAAAGCATATTGCGCGAGATTTACATTCCTGAGGACTGTATAATAAAGAACACGTTTAAAAATGAAGGTAAAAACTCTTTTGTAGGAGAAGAGTAAACATTGAAGAGAAAGAAAACAAAAACGAGCTTATAAAGTAAGGGTTCCGCTCACTCTCTCAACCGTCACAACGTTCTCGATGTGGCGGGTTTTTTTGGGATGGGCCTCGCGTGGCGGGCTTTTTGAGGGTTGTCTCGCGAGGATTGGCGGATTTTCGTGAGACTTTTTTTATATTTACGCATTTAATTGACAGTTTCATGATTATGGTGAACTAACGATATAAGGAGTTTTTATATGAATATCGTTTATTTATCAAAAAAGGCCGCTATCGGTGTATGTTTATGCACGCTGATCGGCATTTCATCGGCGTCTGCGATGAGAGTGCGGCCGGAAGGCGATAAACGCTTTTGCAGTGTCGCTATCGTCATCGAAGACAAACTTCAGAAAGATCAGAAAGATCAGAACAATCAGAAGAGTCAGAAGGAGCAGGGTGGCGAAAGTTCCCAAACCATTGCGCTGGAAGGAGCTTCCAATGTTATCGAGTGGAAGGAAAATTCCCAACTCGTTGATTTAACGGGAGTTAGAGGGAAAAATAATCAAAAGTGCAAGGAGAAGTGCCTTTGCGATGTGTGGATTGAGTTTAAGAGTATCATGAAATTTGAGAGCGAAGGTAAGCATTCGCAGCAGAAGGGGCGCAAAACGATCTTTAAAGTCACTCCAGAATACAAACAGCAGCTGATCCAATGGCTCTTGTCCGAATTGCGCTTTTCCAAACAATTGATTGCAGACAGCAATCGGAAGGTAGCGGACATTTTAAAGAATTCGGCAATGAAAAATGGCGTTTTGCTGATTCCCGAGTATCAGATGGATGATTTCACTAAATCATTGAAATGGATTAGCCATTTGCCTCTTCATTTGGTCAGTGATGAGGGGTCTAATAGTCGTAGTTGTTGTGTTTGGGATTTTTTCGGTAGTCAAAAGCCTGCAATCCGTGCCAAATCACTGGTCAGTCTTTTGAAAAAATGTTGGCATCTTCAAGAACTTAATGCGTGGCACCAAACTAAGCCAGACCTCTCTCTTATTTTCAGCCAAGTCCGTTTTTTTGAGGAAGAAATTCCTCAATCTGAACGTATAGATGATGATCCCATGAAGACTTTAAGCCATTGCAGTGACTGTCAATACGCCTGGTGGCTCTTTCTGAAAGAAGCGGATCAAGAAAACTTATTTCATTATTTGAGTGCCCTAAAACTGACAAAGTTGGCTCTCGGTTTTTATTGGAAGCACGAAAGTAAGAACCTAAAAACCGTGGGGGAAATCAAGCAGGTAAATTTTAAGCTTCAGCCATTACAACACCTGAAAAGCTTACAATTGTTTATTAAGGCAGAGGACGAAGGCTCGAGTCAATTGGATTCCCTTGAATTCGATTTAAACAAATGTCCCAATCTTGAAGTGCTCGATTTACATTTTTCGGGAGTACCGTTTGGAACGGACATGCTAAAAACATCCCAACTGAGCTCTCTCAAAACTTTAAAGTTGGCGTTGCACATGAATCACAAGACTAAAAAACAATACATGGATTTCTCTTGTTTTAAGGATTGCTCAAGTCTTGAAGTCATTCATTTGTACTTTGAATCTGGATGTCTAACAAACCTTACATGGCTAAAAAATTTAAAAAATCTACGAGAAATCAAACTATTTATGGGCTGTCCAGTCAAGTGGTCAGTGCATGCTGCTTTCTTTCTACCGCTGACAGAATGCAAAGAACTGAGCGTGCTCCACATCCAAAATATTCATGTAAAAGATAACAATCAATTTTATGAATTGTTGAAATCTTTCCCGTGCCTAGAAGAACTTCTCCTTGGTGAGGAAGTGGTCGATGAATATATCGGTATGAACAAAAATAAAAAGAAACTGCGGGAGAATTACTTAATCAAAAAAGAGAACTGCCGAATCAGCGGTAAGGATAAGGTGACTGGCATCTATTATGCTAACTAGGATGTGAAGAGAATTTCCCTCACCCCACCCTCTCGACCGTTACGACGTTTTCGATGTGGCGGGTTTGGGGGAAGAGGTCGAAGGGCTGGATCTTTTCGATGCGGAAACGGCCGGGGTAGTCTGTCAGCAGTACTTTCAGGTCGCGCGCTTGGGTATCGGGACTGCAGGAAATGTATACGATCCGTTGAGGCGCGAGGGTGATCAGTTGCTCCAGGAGCTTTTTGTCACAACCCTTTCGTGGGGGATCCAAAATGACGGCCGTTTGTAGAGGATTTTCCAAAAAGTTGGCCAGAATGCTTTCGGCCTGACCCGGTACAAACGTGCAGTTTTTGGCGCCGTTGATGCTGGCATTGTGCGTAGCCAAACTGATGGCCTCCGGATCAATTTCCACGCCAATGACTTTTTGAAACCCTTTGTGGCTCGCAATACCGAAAATGCCGATGCCGCAATAGATATCCAGAAGCGTTTCCAGGCCCTCCCCAGCGACTCCCTTGGCGACATACTCCACTAAGTGATTGAGAACGAAGGGGTTGTTTTGGAAAAATCCGCCTGCGTAGAACCAAAAATGCCAGGGACCAACGGTTTCGGAGACAATCGCATTGGGATCCGTCACCACTCCTTCATTGGACTTGCGGATGAGGATGGTGGCTCCTCGCTTCGGCGGTTTTTCCCAAAGACGTGAACGCGTCTCACAAAGCGCTCGATTCAGGCCTTCAATCGCAATCGCACACTCTGCAACGTCCACGAGGGCCTGCCGCGTGCCGCTTCTCAAGAACCCAATGGGGAAGCCATCGCCCCTCGGTTTTTGGAAATGAGGCGTGATTTTGGAACGGTAATGGTCCGTTTTTGGCGATCCGATGGTGGGCAGAATTTCTGTGAAAGGGAAACCTCCGATGCGTTCAAAACTGTCGCGCACGTGCTGGGCCTTCCACTTCAGCTGCTGGGCATAATCAAGATGCTGGTACTGGCAGCCACCGCAGGTGCCAAAGTAGCTGCAGAAGGGCTTTGAGCGCCATTCTGAGGGCTCTAGGACTGCGGCAAGATCACCCTCGGAATACGTCTTATGGTTCCGGTAAATGCGTGCTGTGATCAGCTCTCCTGGGAGGGAAAAGGGCACCATGACGACCCAATTATCGACACGCCCAAGGCCGACCCCAAGATTTGTCAGGGTTTCGATACGTAGCGTGACTTCTTCGTGGTAGCTAAATGGCTGCTGGACAAAGTTTTTTGGTGGTGTGTTCACAGACGATTTCCTGTTTAGAAAGCTTTTCGTACAATTCTTTGACGAGAGCATTTGCCCTGCAAGGCTCGACAATCCATGTCAAGCGGTGTGGGAACTTAAAAATGGTTTCTTGATGATCCAGTTTGGCTTCAAATCCCTTCTCAAACATCAAATTTTCGCCGACGATGGAGACTTTAGTCACCTGATCCCGAGCGATTTGCCAGCTGAGTTTTGGGGTTTTGTGAACAAGATCCACGATAAACCCGTGATCCTCGCTGCTGAACGAGAATATGAGAGGCTTTTCTCCGCTTAAAATATCGATAGGAATGTGCTGTTGGGCAATACCTTGAAGGAACATTTCACGCGCGATATCGGATTCGGATGAAAGCGAGCAGACATATTGGTGCTTTTTGATCGCAATTCCCTGCAAGCTGTAAAGACTGTGCATTTTTACAAACGTCCCCATGTTGCCCGTGATGTAGGAACCCACCTCGAACGCAACGTGATGCTTTTGGGCGAACTCAAGTGCCTGATGTTGCATGACTTTTGCTCCCATCGCCGCGAAAATGCAGAGATCTTTTAAGGAAACTTCGGGAATGAGTTCCGCTTCCGGGACATTGTGCGGATCTGTGTTAAAAACGCCATCGACATCCGTGAAAATTTGACAGCAATCCGCTTGAAGGAAATGGGTGAGCGCGATGGCCGTCAAATCAGACCCGCCTCTGCCCAAAGTCGTTAAATCGCCGCTTTCTTCCGAAATCCCCTGAAATCCTGCAACGATAACAACATAACCCTGTTCGATCGCTTGCCGGATAGGAGCGGGATCGATCCGTGTGATTTCTGCGTGACGATGGACGTTATCCGTAAAAATTTTGGCCTGGTGCGCCGTAAAAGCGATGGTTTTGACGCCCAAAGCATTTAGCGCAATCGACAAAAGGGCACTGTTTTCCTGTTCGCCGACGCCGAGTAGCAAATCCAGCGAACGTGCATCCGGACGGTCGGAAAACTCCTTTGCCTGTTCAAGTAAATGGTCCGTCATGCCCCCCTTTGCGGAAACGATAGTTACAACGTCATGCCCATTTATCCGTAGTTTTTGAATACGTTGGGCGATGGCTGAAATTTTTTTTGCGTTTGAAACGGATGTCCCTCCATACTTTTGAACCATTAAACTCATGATTTGTGCTCACTTCCCTCCAGGAGGCGTTTGATGTTCGGGCGGTGTCGCATGATCAGCATGGTTGCCACAAAGCAGGCAAAGAAAAAGACATCCCATCCCTTACGGAAAATAAAACAGCAGATGGGCAATGTAATCCCAAACGCCATGGAAGCGACCGATACATAACGCGTTAGTTTCCACGTTAACCACCAGATAATGGCGCCAATCAGCAGAATCCCAGGCATGAGCGCCAATACGCTACCCATCGCCGCCGAAACGCCCTTCCCTCCCCTAAAACGCAAAAAAATGGAGTAATTATGCCCCACAATGATACCAACAGCCCCAACAACGGCCATAAAATCCCCATAAAACAGGACCAGCGGCCAAAGCGTTCCGAGGAAGCCTTTTAAAAAATCGAGTGTAAACACAATCCTTCCCGCCGTTTTCCCAACGGTTCTCTTGACGTTCGTAGCCCCCGGATTCCCACTCCCGACGCTCAAAATGTCCACACCGTAAAGTCGACTGATGATCACTGCAAAAGAGATCGAGCCGATTAGGTAGTTGGCAAGAAAGGTGAAGAAGATCCCCATTGGAGAAAATACACGTTAAAATTAATCTTTAATCAAGCCCAAAATGTCGACTTGGCTGAACAAAATTGCGATTGTGCGGATTTTGTGCAAAAAAAGCTAAAAATTGCCTCCCTTTTCCCGTTTGCGCAAGGGTGCTCGCATCCGCTGCCTTCTGGACAACGTTCAGGTTGTTTTCGTTCGCCAAATAAACGGCCTGATAACAGCTCTTGATGTCCCGAATTTCCTCGGAATTCAGGCCCCTCCGCCTAAGTCCGATTAAATTCAACCCCGAAACGCTGTCACGCTCAGCAACCATCAAAAAATGCGGAGTGTGCTTCGTAATCGAGGCATGCCCAGCAACCATAACGCTTTCCCCAATAACGACGAATTGGTGAACGGCCGCACCCCCTCCGAAAAACGCGTAGTCTCCCACCTCCACAAATCCCGCCAACAGGGCACCATTTACGAGAATGACGTTGTTCCCCACCACGCAATCATGCGCGACGTGCGATTGCGCCATGAGATAACAATTTTCGCCAACGATCGTAAAATGGTCCCTCTGCGTTGCACGGTGGATTGTAACTCCCTCCCGAATGACCGTGTTTTTCCCGATCTTCACTCCGCTCGGCATCGTGACCTCAAACCGCAAATCCTGTGGATTCCCGCCAATCACCGCAAAGCTGTCCACCTTCACGCCCTCACCCAAAATCGTTCCGCTACGAATAATCGTATGGCTGCCAATTGCACAATGATGCCCAATAACAGCGCCATCCTCAACGATCGCATAGGCGCCCACCGATACCCCCTCTCCAACCTCCGCCGCACCCCCAACCAGACTGCTCGCATGCACGAAATCCATAAACCAATAAACAACGTCCGAAAAAAAACGCGCCGTGTCGAGGGTAAAATGCGTTTTCTGGAGGGGGGGTATTCCGGAGAACCATTTTTTTGCAAAAAATTGGTTCTCCGGGCCTCTCCAAAAAAAACTCTTATTCGGAAGGCATTTTTTGGCACTTTGTGCCAGAAAAATGCCTTCCGATGTTGTTGCCCTTTAACTTATGATTTTGAGATGACAAGCAGGCGCGCGAGGTCGAGATCCTTGAGCGTATTGTGATACGTGATGAGATTGAGATCCGATGCGCAACGAACTCGCCGCTCAGAATCGAGGCCTTACCGCAACAAAAAAGAGAGCCTCACTCATGAGACCCTCCCTTTAACCTAAAGATAACTTAAATTGAAACCTAAATCTTCGTTTCTAATATAAGAGACGTCTCTTGCTAGCATTTCGTTCAAAAAAAATTCCACGGAAGGCATTTTTCTGGCACGAAGTGGCAAAAAATGCCTTCCGAATAAAAATTTTTTGGCGGAAGGGTCCGGGAAACCGCCTTTTTTATAAAAAAGGGGGTTTCCCGGGAAAAGCATCCTTTTGCTTTTCTCTTGCCCTAACGAATCTATCCTGTCAATCTTTTGGGCATATGGCAAGCAAGCGGAAGAGAATTCTTGTGACTGGGGGTGCGGGGTTTATTGGGAGTGCGTTGGTGAACGAGTTGAATTGCGAGGGGCGAGCGAACATTCTTGTAGCCGATTTTTTGGGGGCTGGGGAGACGTTTAAGCATTTGATTCCGTTACGTTTTGAGGATTATATTGAGGCCGACAAGTTGCTTTCGTGGGTCCAAAATCATCCTGCACAATTGGCCGATGAGGTTCATGCCGTGTATCATCTTGGGGCGTGCGCGAACACGATGGAGCGTGACATGGGTTACCTGATCGCGAACAATTTCGAGTACACGAAGCAGTTGGCTACGTGGGCGCTAAGGTATGATATTCCATTCGTTTATGCTTCCTCTGCAGCGACTTACGGAGACGGCTCTCAAGGAATGGAGGATTCCGCGGATGTTCTGGACCGCTTGCGCCCCCTCAACGCTTACGCCTACTCGAAACACTTGTTCGACCAATACGCTCATCGCGCGGGAATTCTGGATCGCATCTGCGGGCTCAAGTACTTTAACGTCTTTGGCCCCAATGAAGACCACAAGGGCGAGATGCAAAGCGTTGTCAGAAAGGCCTTTTTCCAAATCCAGACGAACGGTAAGGTACGTCTATTTAAGAGCTATCACAAGGATTTCGCGCACGGTCAACAAAAGCGCGACTTCCTTTACGTCAAGGACGCTGTCAAAGCCACCGTGCACTGCGCAAATCAACGCGTTACGGGCCTTGTTAACGTCGGTTCCGGCGTCGCCACCACCTGGATCGATCTCGTTACCCCCATTTTCGAGGCCCTCGACCGCCCAGTCCAAATCGAATTCATCGATATGCCCGAGACCCTGCGCGAAAAATACCAGTACTTCACTTGCGCCAACACCCAAAAGCTGCGCTCCTCCGGCTCCCCCTCGCCCACCCCAATCCGCCAGGCCGTCCACGACTACGTCAAAAACTACTTGCTCCCCAATCGATTTTTAGGGGATGAAAATTTATGATTCTATATTCGGGAACCTTTCTGTTCCATGAACAGAAAGGTTCCCGAACCCTCCAAAGAAAAGCGGTATCGGAAGGCATTTTTGCGCCTTACAGGCGCAAAAATGCCTTCCGAACAAAGATTTTTTTGGAAAGGGCCCGGGAAAACCAATTTTTGTAAAAAATGGTTTTCCCGGAACGTCCTATCCTAAACTTATATGAATAACATACAATTTTTTGCGAGTCCGGATGATTTTTTAGCGGATCATGCGGCGCGTGGGGCCTTTTTGGGGGTATCTGAGGGGTGTGAGGAGTTTTGTGTGGAGGTGGTGAGTGGGTATGCGCAGACGGTGGGGGACGTCTCGAAGCGGGTGCAGGACTGTTGTTCTGCGTTGCAAACGATACCGTTGTTTGGGGGGAGAAAAGTCGTGTGGTTTAAGAGCGTTAACTTCTTGGCTGACAGCATCGTTGGGCGTTCTGAGGAGACGAAGCGGCAGGTGGAGGAGTGGATCGCGTTTTTGAAGCAGCAGACTTTCGAGGATTGCATCCTTATCGTGAGTGCGAGTCCTATCGATCGACGCACGCGTGCAGTTAAGTGGTTGCAGGAGAACGCCAGATTTGCCTTTCTGGAAAACGATCCCAAGGGTGTCCAGCTGGATCTCTTGGTTGATGACAGTTGCAGTACGATCGGACTTGTTTTCGAGCCCGGCGCGCGCGACATCCTTTATCAAAAGCTAAACCGCAATCCGCGGCTCGTTCTACAAGCCGTTGAAACGCTCTATTGCTACCTCGGAAAGCCTGGTATCGTCGACGAAACCCTCGTGCGAAATGTTATCGCGGACGCCCAATCGGATGAGTTTTTCGAGGTCGTCGAGGCGTTTTATGCAGGAAATCCAAGGAATTTCCTCAAAATTCTAAAAAAATTCTTTTCTGCAACAAAAGAAATCCGTCCCGTCCTCACCGCCTTCCAAAACCGTAACCGACTCCTCATCCAACTCAAAATCCTCATCGAAGCAGGCGACCTAAAGTCTTCCTCGTCAGGCGTTTACATCAATGCCAATACCCTAAAGGCCCTTTCTGTTAAATACTGCACCCTCTTCGGCGATTCCACCACAAAAAGCAGCTTCTGCGTCTTCTCCCAGCATCCCTTCTACCTCAGCCGTATCGCCCTCGCCGCCAACAACTTCTCCCTAAAATCTCTCCTCGACCTCCAATGCGCCCTCATCACCATCTTCCGCAAGAGCCTCGAGGGGGTTGTGCATAACCCCGTGGAGTTGTTTTTCTTAGGGACGTTATAGGGAGGGGGGGGTACCGGGAAAACCATTTTTTGCAAAAATTGGTTTTCCCGGACCCTTTCCAAAAAAACTCTTAATTCGGAAGGCATTTTTGGTCGGACCAGTAGGTCCGACCAAAAATGCCTTCCGATATGCTTTTCTTTTGAAGGGCCCGGGAAACTTTCTTTTCTTCGAAAAGAAAGTTTCCCGGAATAAAACCAAGGGCTTTTTGTCAGAGAGGGTCTCTAGTTTGAGATGATAGGGACGGCTACAAAAATTTTTAATTCCTGAGCGTACTGTAGTACGTGATGGGATTAAATTTTTTTGTAACGGAACCCTAGCGCTCAAAATAGACGCCCTCTCCGACAAAAAGAAAGAAATCCCCAGGGGGGTGTGTTAGCCCCCTGCGGATGAAAAATTAACGAGGAGTGACCTTTTGGGTTGCCTGGTCGAGGATATCACCGAGGTTGGAGAAATCCTGGCCGGAGGTTAGCTGATTGAAGGAGCTAATCTCTTTTTGCAACTGGGTTTCGTCGTAGTTTGCGGCCTTGATGGACAAACCGATACGGTGGGCATCGCGGTCGATTTTGATGACGCGGGCGGAAACTTCTTGGCCGACCTTGAGGAAGTCCTTGATTTTTTCGATACGATCCTCATTGATTTGGCTGATATGAACGAGTCCGTCAATGTCTTCGTTGAGGCCGATGAAGGCGCCATAAGAGGTGATTTTAGCGACTTTTCCGGTCACGATGTCACCGATCTTGAAGATTTGTTCAATGCGATCCCATGGGTTTTGTTGCAACTGCTTGATGCCGAGGGAGATTTTTTGCTGATCGGAGTCTACGTCGAGCACAATGGCGTCGATTTCATCCCCTTTCTTGAGAATTTCGCTCGGGTGGTTGATTTTGCGAGTCCAGCTCATGTCTGAAACGTGAACGAGGCCATCAATGCCCTCCTCGAGTTCCACAAAAGCGCCATAATTTGTTAAATTTTGCACCTTTCCGCGAACGTGAGCGCCGACTGGGTAGTTGTGTTTGACCATTTCCCATGGGTTGCTCTCTAAGTGTCGGATGCTCAACGAGATTTTTTGCTCAACGGGATTCACTTCGCAAACGACAGCCTCGAGTTCCTGGCCGATTTTGACGACGTCGCCTGGTTTATTAATGCGTTTGGTCCAAGAGAATTCGGTGATGTGCACGAGCCCCTCTACGCCGTCTTCGAGTTGAACGAAAGCGCCGTAAGGAACGAGATTGACGACTTTTCCGCGCACTGTGGCTCCCTGAGGGTAACGGGATTCGATGTTTTCCCATGGGTTTTTGTGCAACTGCTTGAGTCCGAGAGAAACGCGTTCTTTTTCGCGATCGATCTCGATGATCATGACGTCAATTTCTTCACCGACTTTCAGGATTTCGCTTGGGTGGGAAATGCGTCCCCACGTCATGTCCGTGATATAGAGAAGGCCGTCAAGTCCATTGAGGTCGACAAAAGCGCCGTAATCCGTGAGGTTTTTGATCACGCCCTTGCAAATGTCGCCTGGCTTGATGCTGGACAGAATTTGTTGACGCTTGTCAGTCCGTTGGGATTCAATGAGTTCGCGACGGGAAAGAACGATATTTTGGCGCTCTTTATTAATTTTGATGACCTTAAAATCGTACGTTTGGCCAATGTATTGATCCAGGTTTTTTGGAGCGACCACGTCAATTTGCGACGATGGCAAAAATGCTTGGACGCCAAGGACTTTAACGATCAGTCCGCCTTTGACCTTGGATTGGATTTTGCCAGAGGCGATGCAGCCTTCCTCGCAAACTTTCAGGATGTTTTCCCAGTTTTTCGTTTGCTGAGCCTTGTCGTAGGAGAGAACGGGGATGCCAGATCCGTCGTCGAGCCTCTCGATGAAAACTTCAATCGTTTCGCCAACGTGGATTTCGTCGATGACGTCCGAAAACTCTGCGATCGGAATGTGGCCTTCAGCTTTCCCGCCAATATCGACAATCACTTCCCGGTCTGGGCGGATTTCGGTGACGGTGCCGTTAACGATCGACTGTTCTTTTAATAGGTCCAATTTTGGGCCGTTTGCCAGCAACGATTCCATAATGGATACGGAGCCTTGCTTGGGTGAATTTTCCTGTTCGGAACGCATAAATAATAACCTTTTTTGCAAAAAGGGTTCAGGGTTTTCATTAAACACTTCAAATAGCCTTCAGTCCTCCTGAGAGCCGAAAAACGCTTTAGTAGACAAGAATGACGTATTTGCGTCACTACCTGCAAGCAAATTCTTTGAGAATTTAGGAATTATCTCTACTTTGGGTTGTTTTATGAATGGAGACTGCCTTGAAACACTGAGTGCTCGCGTCCCAAACCGATAAGCTTCCGTCTTTTAACGAAAAATACCAGCCGTGTAGCGTTAATTGCCCAGCGTCGACTTTTTCAGAAATCCATGGGAAACTCATTAAGTTGTTCAACGACAATTTAATGGATTCTTTTTCGCAAAATTGACTTTTCTCATCGGGGGTCAGTCCTGTAAGCGCTTCTGCGGCTTTCCGGGCGTCGGCAGCGATGTTGACCCAGTCGGCAATAAAACTGAACTGGCTTGGGTTTCCGCCCAAGTTTGGTTCTAGCAATGCTCGAATACCGGCGCATTGGCTGTGCCCTAGAACGATGATGTGTTTGACTCCCAAATGCTGCACTCCGAATTCGAGGGCCGCGCTTGTTCCATGCCGACTGTCACCGGTGGGTTCGTAAGGCGGAACGAGATTGGCGACGTTACGAATCACAAACAAATCCCCCGGATCGGCATCCAGCAAAATGGCGGGATCTACCCTGGAATCGCTGCAGGCAACCATCAATGTTTTTGGCTTTTGTCCCTGTTTGGATAGTCGGCCAAAGAGTCCCTTTTCTTGAAGGAAATAACGCGCATAAAACCTTCTATATCCGTCAATCAATGCTTGCCTAATTTGTTCAGCCATAAGGGATGTGATCGTCTCCATCAAGCTTGTTTGTATGTGGATTGGCAAGGTTTAAATGAACAGCAGAGATTTTTATGCTTGCGTACCCTGATGGGATAGTTCTAGAATGAGAAGTAGTGCTATTCGAAATACCCTATGAAGAAACGATCCCTGAGTTTAATGACCTTCTTGAGTCTGCTTGCGCTGAATGCCGTCGTCGCCAACCATGCGCAGGCAGATGACGCCATTCCGGGGTTTCATGACCCCCTTTACCAGTGTGATGCTTCTGGTCCGAGGAGCAACCCAATGCTGGATGGGGAATTGAAATCAGATGTGTGTGGGTTTGTTGACGCCTCTTATCGGCCAAATGCCTTAGAGGAACTCAAAAAAATGTATTCGTTTGAGGGTAAATTCGTGGCGTTTCCCCACAGCCTTCATCCCATAGAGTTCAATAACAAGTGGATTTGTGGGGAGTTTTCCGGCATTCACGGATGGTATACGACCAGTCCCGAAAAGCCAGCTGGCCTCGTGGCTTATTGCATCAGCCACTCTCCGCAAAAGCCAAACGTGATAGTCGTTTCTTTTAAAGGGTCGCAATGTTTGACCACTCCAAAAGAAAGCCATGTGAATAAAGACACCCCATGGATTTGGTGGGCGTTGTTTCAGATGTTCGGCATCAACGACAGCTGGCAAACGAATTTCAAGAGCATGAAAGTTCCCGTGCATGAAAATGAACTCGGCTTCGAAGGCATTGCGCATCAAGGGTATAAAGAAGTTGTGATGAGTCTGAAAGATTCTTTGATTGGGGCTATCGATTCCGCCATGCAAGACATTGCAATACTCGGGCCCGACGCACTCAAAAAAACCATCATTATTGTAACGGGGCACAGTCAGGGCAGTGGCCGGGCAACGTTGGCGGCGCCGATGATTATCAAGCACTTTGTGGAGACCGTTTATGGCCCTGGTGCGAAAAATCCCGATCTCAATGTGGGTTGGGTATACCTTTTTTCCCCTGCGCGTGCGGTTGACCAAAAGACAGCTGCAAATATCTGCCAATCCGTCGGGGAGAATAATTGGGTGCGGCAATTCGGCACTTTTGATTTGGTGACGATTGTGGCACTTGGCGTTAAGTTTCAAGAATACAAAATCCTCAGCTCGTTGGTGAAATACGTCCTTTCAACGGAAGGAGGTTTTGTGTCCGTTGGGTATCCAGCCATGGACGACATCAAACAGTTGCATAAAAGGTCTTTCGAGATCAGTTATGAAGCGGCAGTTCGTGTAGGAGATCAGAAACTGCAGAAAGCCTTCCGTTACTTACTGGATAACATCGATCCCATGACGCGTGAGTTGCAGAAAGTCTACGATTATCAATTGAAATTGAAACGTCTGAGTTATGGAACGGGCAAGCACTACCTTGATGACTCGATGTACAATGCAAAGAGCTGGGTCAATCCGGCCTCTTGGAAGCGGTGGGTTCAGTATAACTGGTTTAAAGACAATCAGTTGCTATACTTTCGTCGTTATTGGGCCTATCTCGTGAAGGCGTTTGGGTATGCTGGTGCATTGCAGGCATTCATGGCGCTTAACCATTATGGCGCGGAGACGAACTACGATGGCGGCAAAAAGATTGGCGATCACTTTCTTTGGCGGATTCCCGATCCTGACACAAACGCCTGCCTCAAACGCGCGTATGAGCATGATCAGATCGAAAAAGGAGCAGGAAGGACAGATTTCTGAGACACAAAAAAATGTCATGTCGAAAAAATATGTAAAAATATTACCTTGACTTATATTCGGATACATGACTTTATTTCTATCAATTAACCATAAATATATATGAAAATACACAAAAAATACACTAACGTAGCACTTGCAGTACTCTTGACGGTTGTCAATTGGGCGACTGTTGGGGCTACTATAAAGGAGCATCAAGATACTCCTGAAAACCAAGGCACTTTTGAAAAAATTGACAAGAATGCCTTTAAAAAGCACCAAGAAATGCTTCAACAAAAACAGCCAAACATCGTTGTCAGCGAAGTAGTCGATGCGAAAGATCTTAAAATAGTGCAGAACGCGGAGAACAGCATCAAGGCAGGGGTGCAGGACTGGAAATTCAACCCCAATCTAGACGAACCCCTTGTGATCCATGGTCGAGGTGGAAAGTTGAGCTTAAATCCTATCTACGATAAGGACTTCATGGAGCTGCTCTGTGGGTTTATAAGAAGAACTTACCTGATATCCAAACGGACGAACTTTGATGGAAAGATTGAGTTCTGTAACCCTGACATGCAAAAAAGTGTTTTTGGCGTCCAACAAGAGACTGCGCTCACGGGATCAACCATTAACTATGGTAGTGAACGGTTTGAAGTGATTGCCATAAAGAGTTCTGTCTATTGTACGCAAGGGACGGCAATGCAAGAGAAGGCCCCTGGCGCGTTTGTGGCATTGGTTAAAGACAATCAGGAGAAATGCTTCCACATTTTTGTTTGCGTAAGAGGTTCTCAGTCAGAAAACTTTTTAGTCGGTCAATTCAATCCAGAAGCAGGAAATTTATGGAACCCTTGGTCTGGATTTTTGCCTATAACCCAAAGGTGGGCCTTGTATCTTGCAGGTTATAAGGATCTGTTTGGACCAAGCTGGCAAAGTAACGAGTACGCGGTTGCTATCCCACTAAAGAAGGCTTTCTTTGGCATTGATGGCTTTGGTCATGCGGGTTTTGCTTCGCTGTTTGCAAGTATACAGCCAGGAGTGACGGAAGACGTCATCCAGATGCTCTACTTAATTCCCTCCTATTATTGGAAGTACGTAGTCATAAATGCTAGCGGGCATAGTCAAGGAGAAGGGGTTGATAACTACCTAGCCCCGTACCTTGCCTCGATTTTCAAGGGCATTATTCCCGGCAAAAATCGGATTCATGCGATAGGCTTTTCATCGCCACGCACCTTTCAGGGACAACAAACGATTGATAATGCCTATGCAGCCATGGATGGTAAGGATAATGTCGTCAATATTTGTTCTCCGTTCGATGTGGTGACTAACGTAGCGCCAGGAAAGTATGCTGAGAACAATCTGATGGCGAAGCTTGCGCTTCCAAGACTGGGATTTAGCACAGGATATCTTTCATTTGGCCACTACATGTTTGTGAACACTGAAATACTTTTGAAAACTTCATTTCAGTTGAGCGCTGGAAAAGCCTCAGAAAGGGTCAAATTGCTGACCAAGCAGGCAAAAAAATGCAAAGACGTGAAACAATTGGCCATTATACAGGAAGCACTTAAGGCTGCTGAAGCGAACGTCCAAAAGTACACCAAGCTCCTAGAAGAAGCACCCAAATTGGCGGATCTTTATGGGAAGTTGTATCAATTGGATATAGAGAGTAAGAAGGTGTTCCAAGCATGGGAAAAACGTCAGAAAAAGACACAATCTTGGACGAGCTTTAAGTCTTGGAAGAAGTGGGGTGTAGGCGTTTCCAAGGATACAGTGCAGTCTTTAAAGAATGTACTTTCGGGGAATGCGACAGAGCAATACAAGATCCTCGGTGAAATTATCAGCACCATGGGTGTTGCTAGTGGTGGCTCGCTAGGAGCAGGAGTGAAGCAGGAGATCGCGGTGTGCCACTTCGGAGTCCTCTGTTACAATAGTGACGATCCACGCGATCATGGTGGCGAGTTTTTCTATCCTGAGCTTCTCAATAGAATTTTCAAGCAAACAAGCTTTGAAGATTGTTTGAAGTGGGGACAAGAACACTACGCATTGGAAGATATCAGTGCCACGATACCTGCAAGCACTGCAACACCTACCAAATACGAGAGTTCGAAACCTCTGAAGCAAGAAACAAAAAAGATGCAACCCCTTCAGAATAACGAAAAAGTCAATGATTATCAACAATCAGAAATTAAACAAGTAAAAACCCAAGAAGTAAAAGCTTATTGAAGATCCAATCTTCATCGGCAAAGAGGGCGCTTAAAAGCGCCCTCTTTTTGTTTATGTACGTAGGCATTGCTCGAAGGGAGGTGTTTTGTTTTTTGATCCGCGGTAGTCGCTTGATGCAGCTGTGCGCTGA
>CAYWEO010000013.1:0-30040 GCA_964457855.1 uncultured Opitutales bacterium
CCGATGATGGTGAGTCCGAGGGGCATGCGAGAGACGCCGTCAGCTCCCCAGCCGCACGCAATGGGAACGGCGCCCGCCAGCGTACTTAACGTTGTCATCATGATGGGCCTAAAGCGTTCCAGGCAAGCCGCATGGATGGCCTCTTGGGCGACCATGCCCCCATTCACCTTTTCGATGGCAAAATCGATGAGCATGATCCCATTTTTCTTAATGATGCCCATGAGCATGAAGAGACCGATGAAGGCGTAGAGGGAGAATTCCATGTTGAAGATGTAGAGTGTCATCAAGCCTCCCACAAGGGCAACCGGTAGCGTAGAAAGGACCGTGAGTGGGTGGATGAAGTTCTCGTACAGGATCCCGAGAATCACGTACATCACGAAAATGGCGATGATGATGAGAATTGTGAGGTCGCGGGTGGTGCGTTGGAAGTTGGCAGCCTCCCCCTCGAAGTAGTGTAAGAGGCCTTCAGGAACGCATTCTTCAGCGATTTTATCGACCTGTTCTGTAACGTTGCCAATCGGAACGCCCGGGAAGATGTTAAAGAAAATGGTGGCCGATGCCAAGTTGTTGATGTGATTGACGGTAATGGGACCGAGCGATGTTTTTTGAGCGGTCATAGAAGACATTGGAATGAGGCCGTCGCTCGTGAAATCTCTTAAGTACAGCAAATCGACGTTACTGGAGTCTTGGCACTGACCGGGAACCCCTTTTAAAATGACGTCATATTGGTTTGAGGGGGCCTTTACAGTGTACACACGCGTATTGGCAAATGAATATGCAAACGTGGACTCTATGGTGTAATTATTTATGTTCATTAGGCCGGCTTTATCCTCGAAAATCTTTAAATTTAGCTGTGGGTTTCTCAGTTCCAGATTGGAATTCACAGACATCGAATTGATGCCTTTAACACCTCTCAGTCGTTCCACCAAAACAGCAGATGTTTTGGCAATGACGTCCTGATCGATGCCGGAAATGGAATACGCGTACTTGCCGCGACTTGTACCAACAGTTCCGGTCGAAATTTCTAACGTCGGCATGGGGGCAAGAAGGGGTAAAAAGCCCGGAATGCTGTATAAGCTGCGCGTGATTTCCCCCGTAACGTCTTCAATAGAAGTGTTTTTCTTTCCCGTAACGATGGAAGTGCGCTCTTTCTTTGGCTTTAGGACAATGAAGGCAAAACATTGATTGAGGTTTCCAACGCAAGAGACGGTCACCATGTGATTGACGGCAGGGTGTGAGTGGATAATGGCGTCGGCTTTTGACTGCAATCGGTGCATGGTTTCGGGCGAGGTACCCTCTTTGGCTAAAAGAAGGGCTTTGATAAACCCGCTATCGCCGACTGGGAGAAAGGTTTTCGGGATCACGACGAACAGCGTCGCGGTTCCCACGAGACAGAGGACCCAAGTGGCTAATGATAGCCATTTATTGGACAAAAACCAATCCAGCGTGCGGTCGTAAAATTTAAGGAAAAGCGATTCAAAATTTGATGAAAAGCGCTCAAAAAAGGTTTTTTCCTCTGTGTGTGCCGTGAGAAGATTTGCGCACATCATGGGTGTGAGCGTCAGGGAAACGATTCCCGAGGCGAGAATGGAAATCAGGATTGTAACGGAAAATTCCCTAAACACGCGGCCAACTTGCTCGCCCATGAAGACGAGCGGGATGAAGGTTGCGCAAAGAGAAAGCGTCATGGAAAGGATCGTAAAGCTGATTTGTCTGGCGCTCGCGAAGGCCGCTTGTAGGGGAGAACTCCCTCGCTCCATGTGCCGAACCATATTTTCTAGGAACACGATCGCATCGTCCACAAGAAATCCGACGGCGAGTGTAAGGGCCATCAACGAAAGATTGTCGAGAATGTAACCAAGCTGGTGCATGGCTATAAATGTGATGAACAGCGACAACGGAATGGCGAGTGCGGGGATGATGGTTTCTTTGACGCGTCCAAGAAAAAGGAAGACAACCATGACAACCAAAATGAAGGCGATGAGAATGGTTTCTTTAACGTCTTTGATTGATGCCAAAATGCTTTCAGATTCGTCGTAAACGGGAATGATGGTGACCGCCTTCGGGAGTTCAATTTGGAGTTGGGGCAGAAGGCCTTGAATAGCTTTGGCGACGTCGGTTGTGTTGGCGTCGCTGGTTCTGAAAACTGCAAGAACGAGAAAGGCGCTGAAATCCTGATGGTACGCACTCCAGTAGTTGATTTTGACGTCTGTAGAGGCCACTCCATCGATGCACGTGGCAACATCTCGGAGGTAAATGGGGGCGTTGTTACGCACGGCGATGATGCTATCCGCATACTGCTTAGCCTTCATGAGTTGCCCATCGACAAGGAGAGTCATGGTTTTAGAGCCACCCTTGAGGATGCCAGTGCTTAGGAGAGCAGAATTATCGCGTAACGCTGTAGCAACGTCTTCAACGGTCAGATTGCGCGCATACAGCTTTTTGAAATCGACTTCAACGCGAATGGCCTTTGGCGCGGAGTGAATTTTAACTTGCGAAACGCCCGGGAGAATGGCGATTCTTTGGGTAATACTCGTATCGACATATTCATATAATTGGCCCTGCGTATAAGCGTTTGAGGCAACACCGATGTAAAAAATAGGAGACGCGTTAGGGTTTGTTTTCGAGTAGGATGGCTGGCTGGTGAGATCCGGAGGAAGGTTTTCTTGCGCTCGTGAAATGGCCGCTTGAACGTCTGTGGAAGCGGCGTTAATGTCTTTGTCCAGGTTGAAAACGAGCGTCAATTCTGTTTGCCCAAGAGTGTTGTCGGACGTCACCGTTTTCAGGCCCTCAATTTTCATGAATTCCTTCTCCAAAGGACTCGCGACGGCACTCGCCATCGTCGTAGGGTTGGCTCCACTATAGGAAACGTCGACACTAATGACGGGATAGTCTACCTTCGGCAAATTGCTGATCGGAAGGTGCAAATAACTGTAAACGCCGCACGCGATAACGGAAATCGTCAAAAGCGTCGTCATCACCGGCTTCTTAATAAATGGATCTGAAAGACTCTGCATGGAAATAATGTGTAAGGATTATCGAAAGATATGGCAAGATCGGAAAACTTTCTTTTCGGAAGGATCGGGAACCTTTCTGTTCACGAGAACAGAAACGGTTCCCGAACCCTCCAAAGAAAAGCGATATCGGCAGGCATTTTTGGGGCACGTAGTGCCCCAAAAATGCCTGCCGAATAAGAGTTTTTAAGGGGGAGGTCCGGAGGGGGTGCTTTTTGCAAAAAACACCCCCTCCGGAATTTCAGTCTTCCCCCGCCTACCTCTCCTCTCCTATCGTCGTTTGCGGCCCGTGGCCGCAAAGGACGATAACGGAGTCGGGGAGGGTAAATAACTGGTTCGTAAGCGATGTTTGGAGTTGGGGCCAACTGCCGCCGGGGAGGTCCGTCCTGCCGACGCCGTTGGCGAAGAGGGTATCGCCGACGAAGACGCAGTTGTATTGGGGGAGGAAGCAGGCAATGCCGCCGGGGGAGTGGCCGGGGACGTGTTTGATGTGAAAGTCTGTGTGGACGAGGTGGAGGATGTTGCCGTGCTCGAGGAAACTATCGATTCTCGTGGGGGAGATTATGATGCCATCGGGCAGGAAAAAGGCCATCTGTTGGGGGTGTTCGATGAGTGTGGCATCTCCCCGATGGGCATAGATTTTGGCGCCCAGGAGTTGGAATTTGTGGGCATCAACGATGTGATCCCAGTGGCCGTGCGTGATGATGACGTGGAGGTGGCGGTAGTCAGCAATGGGAATTCGTTTAAAGGAATCCGGTGGGGCGTCAATGAGAACGGCTTCTGGGCCAGCGTCGTCTTCGAGCAAGAAGGCGTTATTTTCGAGTGGGCCGCATTGGAAAGAGCTGAGTTTCATGAGCGAAAAAATAAGGAAATGCTTTGTAAATGTGCGTGAGTTATATTTTACAAGTCTACAAGTACATTTTTTGACTTGCGCGAATTTGGCAAGTTTTTTTTCGGGAAATGGTAGATAGTTGCTAGAATTGTCAACTTGTTGTAAAATAAGTTAGCAATATTTGTTCTGCGATTTCTTGTGATCGTTGAAGAGGAATGTAGGCAAACACTTCTGACTCATTGTCGTTTTCGCACAAACGCACATGGATTTATTTCCACACATTAAAAAAAAACCGCAGGGTTAAGCTGCAGCCTTTTATTGTTTGTGTTAAAAATTTAACAGTTATATTTCGTCCCCAAGGAGCATTTTAAATATCCAAGAGCGTAGGTAATTGTTAACGATGAGCTTCGCATCCTCTGTCTTTAACTTTAATAAAGCGCCACAAATTGTTTTATGAATCTGCTTAAAACTGACAGAAGATTTTATTTCGGCCTGTTCGTACTGTTCGTAAAGAGCATCCTTTATAATTTGGAATTCAGCATTCTTTGGAATGACATGCAACGTAAGGGCAGCTTTCTTCTTATCGGGCAAAATGCACAGGGAGTAGAATGCGTGATCACACGCAGGCGATAGTTTTGTCGTTTGCATGTTATCAGGGGAGCACGTACTGTCGTGAACTATAATGCTAAAGGTAATCGTGTTGTCCTCGAGACTTTCAACAGTATTCTTCGCACCACAAGCCATTTCCGAACGTGCCTTGGGTTTAGCATTCATTAGATTTACCGCAGCATTGCCAATAAAATCGCTTGTGATTGGATGCAGGGAGTCAAACGTAACGGCATCTATAGAAAGCGTTTCACTATAGGGCGTCTTGTACTGATCAAATGTTTTTCCCGCAAAAGCCCATCCGTGAGGCTTAAGAGCTTGTGTGCCACTATCGATGGACTGCACGATACCGAATATGTCTAGATTATCGAGCGTGAGCTTGTGGTTCTTCAAATACTCCCGAATGAATTGAGGGACGTACGTCTCCCACCGATTGACATCCTTTGGGAATTTTAAATTAAGGACAAAGGATGGCAGATTAATGTTGTCGGGATTATAAGGGTGCGCATAAACAGCCTCTGGGAACCTTCTTGTGGAAAAACTGATATCACCTTTTTCAAAAATTTCGCTATTTTTGTTATTAACATTCACGAAAAGATCGGGAACGTAAGACGTATCCTTAATTGATTCCTTGACTCGCTCAAATTTGCCATTCACCCAGATATCCATGTTATGGTACGCTTTACTGATGTACTCAACGTGAATAACTGAATCCTGTAGCGCTTTATCATTGCAAGTAAAGATTTTTACGGGTCCGGGAACGCATTCAATGATCGATTTCTTCGTCAGACCCATCTCAATGAGATTATCATTAGCGAAAGGAGCAGAATTAGCCTGGTTTTGGTTGAGTATATTTTCCTGTTCGTCTTTTTTAATACTGTAATCTTTGGTCATGTTAAACCCCTTGCTCTCTATTTGATTAAAAAGGTTAGGAGGGCTTTGGGGTATATTCTCAATGATATTTTCCTTATTCTTCTTTATTTGGAAATCATTCGAGATACCACCCCGCGTCTGGAATTCCTTCCTAACCTCCCCTAGCAAACCGCCTTGAAGGGCATCAACAATTTCGCGGTAGGAGAACTTGACATGACCGCCAAGCGCCAATGCAAGCAAGTATGGATGAACGTTATTATTGAACAGATTCTGGGGTAAACCGCCCTCGCTACAGACCTTAGTAATGGCGGCTACAAGAAGCTCCTTGGTGATTTTTTGAACCTGCATCTTATTTTCATTCTTGAACAGATTCTGCTTCATAGCTACAGCACTCAGGGTGAATAATTGGCTTAGCGAACTACTGCCAATGACGAATGAGAGTAAGTAGTGATGTGCACATTTCATGTATTTTATATAAAAATAATTTATTTGTTTATGTTTAAACTTTGATTATTGTCAACATATAAAACTGATTTTTATGTACAGCAATAGAACAAACTCACTACATTGTAAAATTTATAAAGGCTTTAGTCAAGACAATCGATTTCTCACATTCAAGTAGGCTCTCGCAACTTTCTTGCAACCGTTGGCAACAATAGAGGCAATTTGCTTTAGAATACACTGCAATCAACACTAAAGGCTCCCTTGCGCCAAAAATTGCTTTACATTCCACGGGTATTGTGATCCCATGTATGAGCGCCCCATTAACTGAGAGGTCCTATTGATTCTATGTGGAAAAGATTGTACATATTCTGTCTGTATTCGTTTTTAATTTTCTTAAGTTTATTTTTCTCGTTCCAATTTTATTACGACCTGATCATCCCCGAAAGTGAACAAGCAACGTTTCTGAGAAGTTTGCTCTATCTTTTCCCCATCAAAATTATCTTTTTGGTCCTTTTTGACCAATTTACTCCGTTTTTAGCTTATTTTAAGATTCCAGATTTAAACAAATTGTTACTGGCGTCTTTTATCCCAACGGCAATTCTGTTCATTTGGAAAATCTTCTTTCGCGATTACCTTCCGGACGCCTTAATTCCTGTGCCTATTGGCGTTATTTTGTGCGATTTCTTTATTTTTGCTTCGCTATTGGCGGGTTTTCGCCTCTTGCTGAGACAAATCCAGTTAGGCTATTTTTCCCAAATTTTTAAGGGACATCATAAAATGCAAAAAGTGGCCATCATGGGTGCCGGGGAAGCAGGGGCAGCCATTGCAGCGGATTTGATCACCAAAAAAGGCCTAAAAATGCTACCTGTTATCTTTTTAGACGACAACGCTAAAAAACGTGGCCGAAAAATCCACGACATTCCGATTGTTGGGCATCCAGAAGACATTGAAAAATACAAAGCGATTTACGAAATCGAAAAGGTCATCATCGCAATTCCGTTTGCCTCACGGATGAAAATCAGGAAGCTTGTCAAAATTTGCGAATCCGCTGGACTCGTGATATCGATCTTGCCCTACATGAGCGAATTCGATGCCAAATTCATCAACGTCAATGAAACACGCGAGCCGAATTTGAACGACATTCTGGATCGCGATCCCCCCGTGCTCAATTATGACGTCATCGAAGCTTCCATTAAAAATGAAGTCGTTTTAGTGACGGGCGCGGGAGGCAGTATTGGCTCGGAACTCTGCGTGCAGATTTTGCGATGCCGTCCAGCACTTTTGCTCGCAATGGACATTTCGGAAGTCTCTCTGTTCCAAGTCGAACAGCTTCTGATAAAAAAGGGCTACAAATCTTCCCTAAGCACCATTTTGGGCGATGTAAAGGATACCAATCTTTTGGATTCTGTATTCCAAAAATATCATCCGAAAATTATTTTTCACGCCGCTGCCTACAAACACGTTCCCATCGTCGAACGGCAACCCATTGTGGGCGTCCAGAATAACTTTTTGGGCACATGGGCTGTTGCTGAAGCGGCTCGAAAATATCAGGCGAAAAGGTTCACTTTGATTTCAACCGACAAGGCCGTTAATCCGACAAATGTGATGGGTGGATCCAAACGGCTTTGCGAGCTTGCCATTAAAAGTTTTCAAAATGCTGACCACCACACAACCATCTTTAGCGCCGTTCGCTTTGGGAACGTGATTGGGTCTTCAGGGAGCGCCATTCCCATTTTCAACCAACAAATCAAAGAAGGGGGGCCGATCACCGTGACGCATCCGCAAATTGAGCGCTATTTCATGAGTATTCCAGAGGCTGTTGGGCTGGTTCTGGAAAGTTCTACAAAAAGCATCGGCGGTGAAATTTTCGTGCTCAACATGGGAGTTCCGCTTAAAATCGTCGATGTGGCGAAAAAATTAATTGAACTCAACGGCTTGAATCCCGATTTAGACATTCCGATTGTCTTCACTGAACTCCGCCCGGGAGAGAAGCTTTACGAAGAGATTTGCTATGAATTTGAAAAGAAGCAAACGACGGATAATCCAGCAATTTTCAGGATCATTGAGGACGCCTCTCACTGCCACTCATTTGCGGTGATGGAAGCGGCAAAGAACCAACTCCTCTCTGTACAACAACAGAAGGAGCAGGAAAAGTACGTAAAAGCCATCATCCAAAACCTTGTTCCGCAGTACCAAGAAGTGCCTTTGCCGTAAAGCCCATTGAAAGATCAGTATGCTGCCCTGAATACGGCTAACTATAGCTGTTAAATAGGTAGGACAAGAATCCAGGTTATAAAAAAATCCCTTCAGTTGCCTAAAGGGATTTTTGTCGCATTCTTTGCTGTAAAGCGGTCAGTTAAGTTTTGATAATTGCTTACTTTTTCAATTCGTCGACTTTTTTGACTTCTTTAATTTTCTTATTTTCTTCAATCTTTTCGTCTTGCTTTACATCCTTGATGATTTCTATTTCTTTTTCTTTGTTGATGATTTTTTCTTTGTTTTCGACTACCTGATTCTCAAAAACCTGTTGGTTGTTGTTATTGTTTAAGAGATTTTTGTTGATGTTTTCTTCTTTTTTGACCTCCTTTTCATCTCTTAATTTTCTTTGTTGCTTGTAGTACTCTTCTGCATCGCTGATGTCCTTAGTGATCTCTCCCAAAGTGGTTGTTTGAACGACTAAAGGAGTAACTTCCTCTTCTATGTTTTCAATGTTTTCGTTTTCGATTTCCTTGTTTTTCGGCTCCAATGCTTCCTTGATGTTATCTAGACTGATGATTTTGTTCAGTTCCTCTATTTGTTTATTCAAGTCTTTCGAGTCTTTCGAGTCTTTCTTGTTTACAATCAAATCTTTCATGCCTTCATTTACCTTTTTGTTCACTTCATTAGAGATTTTCGTAGAATACTCCATCCAAGCATCGATTCTAACCGTCAATAACTTCAGCAATTCCAAGAGTTTGGTTTGATCGTCAGGAAAGCTAATGTCATTAAGGCGATAGTCTTGTGATTCCTGGTTACATTTATCGTCTAGTTTGAGATCAACTGTCCCAAGACTTTTGAGGAAATCAATAATGCCGAAAAGCTCTTTTTTGGATAATTGACCATCAACGAGAGCCTTAAGTGCATCATGACGAAGGAACTTAAGGATCGGAAAGCAGAATTCACTATTGAATTGTTGCACATTCTCAAAAGTATTAAAATCGAATTTTGCATAGTCTTTCTCCGCTTTATCGGTAAGGAATGCTAGATACCCGTGTGTTTGAGAAATAATGTGACGTGCATTGATATTTTGCTTTGTATAGTAAACACCAGCGAGGAGCTTATTATCGCATGTTTTTGCAAAATAGAATGGACCGTGGTAAGAGAAGTGGCCAGTGCTAGTTCTGTACCAAGTATCTTTGACCCAGTAGTAGGCCTTCAGCATCCCACCTAAGAAGCTATTGCCGTACCCCTTCACGACTTCATTGTCACCAATCTTTTCACCAAACTTGTTGGCACCCTGGGTAATCATGAGCCCTTTCTCGGTGAAATCTTCTGTCTTATTAAGCCACGTGCGCTCCTTTTGATCTTTTTTTTCATCATCTTTAAGCAGGTCGATACCTGCATTCACGAGCTCAAAACCGTTTTTCGTAAAAGTAAGCTTTTGCTTTAAACTTTCTATGTAATCTTGATTGTTATTGTTACGCACCTTGGAAAAGAGTTCATCATAAGTTTTAAGTATTTTCTCAATCTCTTGAGATAACTTTTTTATTTCACTATCGGCCTTTTGTTTTGCTTCCGTCACTTTCTTTGTGGCCTCATTGATTTTATCGCTGATCTCTTCTTTAGAGAGTTCTTGTTTTAAATTCTCATCCTTTTCGATCTTTATCATTGCGAAAGAGTTTGGAATGATCCCACAGGCCGAAGTGAGACCGAGTAGGACTAATAATGATTTTGATAGTAGTGTTTTCATATGTGTAGTGATATTTTAGTGTTTTTAAATGTGTTGTTGTATACGTTGTTCTTAGAATGAGTGTTATCGTGTACCTAGGTCTCTCGACCCATCAATACATGACCCCTTTTCCACATTGCAAACAATTTGTCATCGGAGCGCAAGCTCCAATAGAATGCCCGCTCTTTACGAGCGGGCACAATATGTTTGTTTGTTGTGTTTAATTCAACAGAATGTTTTCTGTGAAAAGTTTTCTAATGAAACCTTTGTTTTAATTACTTGGCGTTTGCGAATGGCGCCTGCTCATTCTCGAATGCTGCTGGCTTGCCAGCTACATAACCAAGAACGTTGCTAACAACTTTCCTAACGGCCTTTCTATTGTTTTGCTTGTTGTACAGCTCCACAATTTCGCGCGATGCTTCTATCTTCTCTGGCGTATTCTTAAGCATCTTTCCTGTTGTAGCATCAATTCCATTGCCATATTTCGCCAAAGTTTTCTTGGCATTATTGAGGTCTTCATTGGTAACTGTTCCTTCGCTGTACCTATTGTAGACTTCTTGACCTACCGTAGTAAATGCTCCGACAAAGTTACCTTTAACTAGCTGTTTCGCTGTATCGATAACGTATTTGTTGTCTTGTACGTACTGTATGCCTGTTTTCGTTGCATCGATGATGGAACCAAGGATCCCTTCACCGCTAAGTTTACCGGCTTTATCTAACAAGTTCTGGACCTTTTCGCACGAAGCATTTTTGTAGATCTTCGTAGCGGCGGCTTTGACTTTTTTGCCAAACCAGTGGAAATTGCTTTCCGCTTGGGCGATCGTTGCAGTGCTACCGATTAAGGCAGCAATAGCGATCATCCGTGTTATTTTAATAGTTGTTTTCATAATAGGATTCCTTTTTTGATTTTCATCTTCTATATTTTTATAAAAGATGACATGTTTTTCTTCTAATTGACTACTTGAGTCAATACTTATTTTTTGATTTTTTTCAGAAAGTGAATTTGCACAAGAAATTTGTCTTTCAAGTAGGCTTGTATTTTTTTGAACGCTTTTCATACTCATTTCCTTTTTTGTGTTAATTATGGAAATGATAGATAGACAATACTTCGGCTTTGTCAATCGATTTTTTGAAAAAAATGAAACAAAAATCCCAAAAATAAAGAAAGTGTTTGGTAGCGAGGAGTTTATTTTTTACTCGAAATGGATAACAATGGACAGCCTCGATTTTGAGATGCCGGGCAGGCGCGCACTAACCGGGTTTAAGATGCCGGGCAGGCGGCGGGCCAGGTCGCGGAACTTACTAAATGGTAAGCGAGCAAGCCACGATCCGATGCGCAACGCACCTGGCACTTGAAATCGGCCCTGTCTTAACGAACCCTAGCGATTACAAATCGCTACGGATGCTTGAGGTACTGCTTGAAGTTTGTAACCTTCTCTTTAAGTCCTGAAAAGTTATCGACGATAGCGTAGTGGAAAGTATTGAGGCCCCTGATTTCGGTTGCTGGGCGGAGGAAGCTTTTCCATTTATTGATATTTTCTTCGGATTTTTCTTTATCGACGGAGAAGCAAAAGATTTTGTTGTGGTTTTTGACTTCCTCGATGAGGTTTGGGCCAAAGAATTCTGGGGCGTCTTGCACCTCCCAGAAATAGGCCGTTTGCTGGTCGAGGTTTTGGGTAAACAGGGCGCTAACCTTCGCATTGCTGTCTAAAATGAAGTAACTCCCGACGGTTTCGAACAGGTAAAATTCGCAACAATCACGTTCTTTAAGGAGATTTTTGAAAAATTGGACGAACGTGGGATCTTGCCAGGCGATGGGGAATTTAGGCCGTTTCATCATCGTTCCGATCAGGAGGCGGGTCAATCTGGAGAAATAGCGCCATTGCGCTTCATGAATTAAATTGAGCAGGGATTCGAACGCCTTTGGGGCCTGCTTGCACAAGTAGCTATTGATAATACCATCATTAAATGCCCGCACAGCTAAAGCTTCATCGGCAGCGCCGGTTAACAGAATCTTTTGGATATTGTCGTCTTGCAAGTGGCTGCACAGCTCGAGACCATCCATCCCGGCCATACTGTAGTCAACAATGAGCGTGGAAATTTCGTCAAAACGCTTCGTATTATAGACTTCTCTGTAAATTTCACTCAAATTCACGTTAATCGCATGGTGAGACAAGTCAGCGCTTCCAGGAAGTTGCATGCATCGATGAATGAATGGGCGCGGCTCCACTTCTTCGTTGAGATAATGCAGCGTTTCGCTGGGATTCGTGAACGCACGGCCCAGTTTCGCCTTTAGACGACCCTCTTGGGTGGCCTGTTTCAACTGTCCCGACAGCACATCGACGTAATCAACATCGTCATCGATCATCACAATGTTCGTCGGATAATAGCAACAGGGTATGAGGTCTCTCATGATGGTACACTCCTTTTATTCGGTTGTTTAGTATCATTAACCTGCTTTTCTTGAGGAAAATGCAGGATAAACTCAGCAAAATCGCCTTGAACGGATTCGCAACGAATGCTGCCTTTCATAACCGTCATCGCTTTTTGGCAAAAACTCAAGCCTAATCCTAGTCCACTTTTATCTTTTATGTGGTGTCGATCGAAGAGGAAGGGCTTAACGTTGTCGCTAATCCCACTCGCGGTATCCTTGACGTGCAACTCATTCCAATTCCCATGCCCGGTTACCCAGATAAAAATTTTACCCTTATTGACGCTTTTGATCTGAAAAAATGAATTTTTGAACAAGTTGAATAAAATATTTGTCATCAACGTCTTGTTTCCCACAAAAAAGAAATCCTTCACGTCATCATAGACAACGAGGTCCCTTTCTTGATCGTTCATGGGATAGTCTTCGAGCGCCATTTGCACACATTCTTTGATGGATAACCGTTCGTGAGAAAAGTGCCCAAAATGCGTTTTTAGATTCATCACAATGCGATCGATGAGGACAAACGCGCGACGCAAAACTAGATGCATCCTGCCAAAAACTTCCCTAAAGTGCGCCATTTCGTGGTCGCTAATGGGATGCACAGGGAGGTTGGCCTTCTTCGCTAACAAGTAACCCTCTAGAAATGAAGGCGTTAGGCGCTCGATCGATTGGAGACTTAGGGTGAGCGTCGCCAAGGGGGTTCGTACCGCATGGGCCATGTGATCGCAAACAGTTTGCGCGGATTGCGATACTTCCGGCGCACTCTTTTCCTTCGAAACCACTCTGCCAATCAACAACGCCATGGAAAGTGCGTACAAAAAGAAGACGACTTCCCGCAATTTCATCCCATGGAGCCCGTAAATGCTGAGGTAGAACAAGACTCCGCAAGTTCCAAAAAGCACAAAGACGGAAAAGAATCCCTTGCGGTTGAGCAATCCCATGAGCAAAACCGTTCCAAGGGCGGCGTTAACGACCCAAACGGCCGACAAATGGCTTGCCAACAGGGTATAAATAGTGGCAAAGCAAAGGCAATACCCAAGAGCAAAAGCCCCGTACAGGTGCGCGTAGGTCGTCAATTGCTTTGGCAAATCGTCTTTAAAGAGCAGCAATAAGCAAAGCAAGACGCCGACAACACGCAGCGTCATCATGATAGCATTGTGCTCAAAATTCCCCCACAAGATGTAGGGAAGTGTGAACTGAAACATCCCGTAAAGGCTCAATTCCCAAAACCGAACCCTCGATGCATCAAAACTCTTCTTAGCCAAGCCGTTAAGCTTATGTAGGGAAAAATAGGGCATGTATCCACTACCTTGTAGTACCACATTGGGGAAAAAGCAAGTAAAATCCGGGAATAAATTGTTTTTTATGAAATTTTGAACGTCGTTGGGTCAATTTTGGGAATTGATTTCACGATTTTTAACCGATTCTGCCCGTTTTCTCTGGAATATTCCACGCGGTTCGTCATCGTACGCACGAAATGCATCCCGAGACCACCAATTTTTCGTGTTTCGATAGACGCCTCGAAATCTGGCCTCTTCGCACTCAACGGATCAAAGGGCTTCCCCCCATCCGATACAACCACAATGACATCCCAATCCGCTCTCTCAATGTCCATGACAATTTCATGAGACCCCGCATCATCAAAAGCGTAAGAAATCACGTTCGTTAAAATCTCGTCTAAGCACAAATTTAACGAAAATAAAAAATCTGCGTCCAACGCGCTCTGCTTGCCGAATGCAGCAATATCCTTCGCCAACTTCGAAAGCTCATCCAAATGATTCCTATAGGTGAAACGCATCCGTACCCATTTTGTCTCGACTTTTCCGATTTGTCAAAAGAATATCATTCAAATGCACAGTCTCTGCCACCAAAATTTATCCTCCCCTATGACCCTCCCCAAAGACCTCACTGATGTCCTCGTCTACGCCCCAACAAAACTCCGCCCAACCGCGCCCCCTTCCCCCCAATTTCACCAACAACGCCAAAAAAAATCCCAACGCCCTCCCTCACCCTACCAACGCGCCCTCTCAAAGGACCCCCTAACCACCCTTTCCTACGCCACCCTCACCCTCTTTTTGCTCGTGCAGATCGTTCTATGGCTGATGTTTAGGTAGGGGAGAGATGTTTCCGGGAAACCTTTCTGTTCCAGAACAGAAAGGTTTCCCGGACCCTTCCAAAGAAAAGCGGTATCGGAAGGCATTTTTGGTCGGACCTACCGGTCCGACCAAAAATGCCTTCCGAATAAAAATTTTTAGGGGGGAGGTCCGGAGGGGGCGCTTTTTGCAAAAAAAGCCCCCTCCGGAACCTTACTCCACCATAAAGAAGCGATCGCGGCCGGAAAAATCTTGCCTGGAAAGCGTTTTTTTGAATCCCAAGATTTGCGCGTGCGTGGCGAGGGAGGGGTGGTGGGCGGGTCCGGTTTCGAGGAAGAGATTGGCGTGATCGTTGAGGTAGTGTTTTGCGTCAGAGAGGATTTTTTTGAGGTCGGAGAGGCCGTTATCGTGGCTGACGAGGGCAATTTTTGGTTCGTGATCTCGGACATCAGGTTGGGCGTCGAGCCATTCTTGTTCAGAGAGGTAGGGGGGGTTGGAGACAATGCAGTCAAAGGTTCCCGAGACGGCTTGGAACCAATTGGAAAGCAAAAATTCGACGTTCGTGAGCTGATTCAAGTGGGCATTTTCTTGGGCGAGCGAGAGGGCTGCGACGTCGCAATCGACGGCAATGACAGTGGCACGCGGGAAAGCTTTTGCGAGACTGAGGGCGATCGCTCCGGTACCGGTTCCGAGATCGAGGATGCGTTTGGGGTCGCACCCTGCGATTTCGGCAATCACCCATGCGACGAGTTCCTCCGTTTCGGGGCGGGGGATGAGGGCACGCGGGTCGACTTTTAACGTAAGGTCGCAGAACGGCATCGTTTCCAGGAGGTACTGAAGGGGTTCGCGATTGATAACACGACGTTTCAACAAGTTACGGAAGCGTTCGAGCTGGGCGTCGTTGATGGGAAGACTCTCGTTGAGCTTGAGAGAGAGGAGTTTTTGGTCTAACGGTAATTTTTGACCGCCTAGGATAAATTCCAGCATCCAACGAACCTCTGAGCGGGCATTAGCGATACCATGCTGCTCAAAAAAATGTTCTCCTTCGTTCCAGGCTTCTGCAATTCTGCACATAAAAAATCCCGCCCGGAGAGAGCCACTGGAGCCGACTGCCAGATTCGAACTGGCGACCGTTCGATTACAAATCGAGTGCTCTACCAACTGAGCTAAGCCGGCAAACTTGGTACCTGGCCGGGGGATCGAACCCCGAACCAATTGATTAAGAGTCAACTGCTCTACCATTGAGCTAGCCAGGCCTCCAATGAACAACGTTAACTGAGCGGAAAATAAAATCAAGCTCGTTTTCGCCCTTGGCATAAAATTTAATGACGGAAAAACAATCGTGCCACGTGGGTCATTTTTCTCGGCATCAAAACAATATTCATCAAAAAATTAAATTTTTATCATTGGATATTGACAAATGCAAAAAAATTGAGAACCTGCACAGTTTCAAGCATTAACATTCGTTACAATCTTATGAACAAAACACTTATCCTATCTCTCGTAGCTGCAGCAATCGCCTGCAACTTCAGCTTAGCCGTAAATGACAAAAATAAAGACGAAAAAAAGGATACAATCACCACAAACTCAAGCTCATCGTCTTCGTTTTCTAATCATCAACAAAATGCTCAACTCACACACGGCGAAATAGCCCTTTACTTAGACAAAACTACGTTTGGCCAGCGATACCGCGTTTATTCAAAAAGTAACAATGGAAACATCCCTTTCCTCCAAGTAGGTCGGAAAATGCAAGATCTTTTAAATCAAGCCTCCACATCGGTAAGCTCTTCAAACTTCTTACAAAACAATCAAATTCAACTATGCAGTTCCGTGCAAAGAACACAATCCCCGCTCCCGTCTACCGCATACTTCGAAACTCTAGCGGATAACAACAAGACCATTTTAAAACAAAAACTTCCCGAAATCGGCACCGATATGAGCCTCTCATACAATGCATCAAAATGGCGTGAATTGAAAGGCTTTGTCGCTCCAGTGGAAGATATTTTAAGAAACGATCTCATTTCGGATGCCATTTTCTTGGTGTCGTTTAAATCAAAGAAAATTCCAGGATTGTTTGTTTCATTCGCGGTCAAAGGAGGGAACAATGGACAATTTTGTTATCGATACTATATCATTGTCCAAGCTGAAAACATAACGGTTTTGACGGAAAACGGTGAAAAAATTTATTTCAAAAAAGATGATAATGGGTCAACAGGTAACAGTAGCATGTACATCGAGAAATCAAAGAAATTAAAGAAATAATCGAGGCTCAACTTCGCAGAAAGGGATCTTGGGGAGTAAAATCGTCAAGATTCCTTTTTCATTTTTAAGCATTTTTCCCGCAAAGAGGGTCTGTCGTCGGTTCTACAAGCAGCATCGCCTCCCCCAGACATTCACGCCTTAAAAACTTGCAATGTCTTCCAAAAATTGATCTAATGAAGCAGGGTACGTGGTTCTGAAAGGTAGGTCCTCCGTAGGGCATTCCTGTAGCGAATGTTGCCCAAATTAAACGCGCCGATACTTAATTAAGCGCTCAAAAAATCATCTTATGAAAACAAAATTAATCCTATCATTTGCGGTTGCAGCAACGTTTTGCAGCTTCCAACAAACTCACGCGGCAGTTGACTTTGAAATTATTATTGCATCCCTCAAGGTAAAATCTGCTTTCAGGATGATGTGCTGGCAAGAATTCGGAAATAGAAACTCCGCGCTTGTCGCAGATACACAAAATAATATCGCAGATCAAGATATCACTATTCGCGGGAAAAAAGCGATGACCCCCATCGCCCTCGAATTACACAGCAAACGATTAACCCCTGGATTTCCAACGTTTCTTGACATTTCTTCATTATGTCCCGAAAGCGACAAAGAGAACGAGAACGCATTTGTCGTAGAAACAGCGCTCCCTACTATCAAAATTATTGGCACAACCAAAAAACAGAAGTGTACAGTTTCCACGGAAGCCTCCCTATGGAAGCCCGTCAAAGAATCTGCATATCTTCCCTACATTTACAAAAATAACCAAACAACTTGCATGACTCATATGCTTCAATCCTGTCTCGTGCCGGGCCTAACCGTTTTCATCATGCAAAGTCACATCGATAAATCCCAATTCCAGTACTGTGTGTTTTTTGACGAAAATGTCTTTGTAGTACAGAACGCTTACAAGAAAAACAAAAAGATTGATACGCAAAATGTTTTGCAAAACAAAAACCTTAACCAAAACAATATCCCTACGAAGAAAAGCCAACCAAGCGATCTCAATATCTAAATCAGCACAATCTGATGGAAATTCTTCAGAATGAATTGTTTTGACTTGATTAGGAAAATACACAGCAATGATAACGTTTAACCACAGGTAATTCTATGAACGCAACCAACAAAATCATTCTCGCGCTGGCGTTGTCCTCAACGCTATACACAATCGGATTTTCTGTCAAAATCCCGGATTACGATGTGAACTTAAACATGATTGTTCTCGACGAGAACATGGTTGCCCCCATAATTGGCGCCAAGCCCAAACAAAGCGATCGCTCGGTAAGCGTTATGTGCGACTCCCATGATGAACTTGGCACGGTCCCACTCTTAACGGCAGACACCCAAACCTCTGGTAAGCAACTCGCTTATTCTGGAGACGTGAGCGAAAAGAGGCAAGGTGCTTTTGTAGAAACCTATTATCCTTTGCACGCATTCTGCAAAAACACGGATAGCCTATTTCTTGAAATCAGTAACTCTGTGATCGACCTTAAAGAGCCTAACCTCACATCTGGCGCCATAGGAAAGAAATCATTGATCATAAACCTCCCGCGCATTGATTTCAATAATGAGGGCGGCTACACACTCGACCTTAACCACAAAGAGTGGAAAAAGGACTGGGTAAAGAAATACGAATCTCCATCAGTAAAACGTCTTAGCGAATATATAAATGGTCGTCGCAATGTCATATTTGCCGCAATCGCCAAAGACATCCCAGAACTCGTTGTCTTCATCGAGAGAACTAAAGCAAATGGCCATATTGAAACGTACTACGTTATGTTCGACTCAGACGGATTCTACGCTCGCAAGGAGCTAGAGCAAAAAAACAAGAAAGATGAGAAAAAAGAAGAAAAAATAGAAAAGAATTTCGAGAATAAGAATCAAAAGCCTTTCGACAACAGCAATGACGTAAAAGGTACAGGCAATGGCGCCAATAATTTTGAATAAAACTTAACATCATTCCTTAGATGGATTTTATCTCCAATTTAACCCACACCAGCCGCAGTTTCTGCGGCTTTTTTGTTGAGTACTTATGGCGCTTGCGATTGCCTAACGCACACCGCAAAACAGCATTCAGCTTGACAATCCGTCGCAAATATAAGGGTATAATTGGCACAATCTATTCGACTCATTCCGAAACAGAGCATGCTTAAAAAACGAATCCTATCACTCGCGGTTGCAGTAACAGTTTATTATCCCACTCTGATGGCCAGTACCGCAAAAATGGAATTCTTCCATATCTTGCACAATAATAACCCAACAAAATTAAACCTTCAAGTCGTCTACAAGCGTCATCAACAAGGAAGCAGCGTTGCTCTGATAAAAATTAACCCAAATCTCAACTCACCCAAGGATCCCCGCTGTAAGCCTCCCATTGCAACGATAACAGCCGGCAAGCTACCGATATTCAGGAAGAAACCAAAGTTACTCTATCTGGATATCCGTCAAGGAACATCCAGCTTTTTACAGAAGGATATCGATCCTATGATCGTCAAGCTCCCAAAAATCAATATTGAATCAACCGGCATGGACATAAGCATTAAAATCAAAAAAAACGGCGCTCAGTCCAAGCATCTCTGGAAGTTGTGCAAAGTCACTGTCAAGTCTGCCAACAAAAACCCAAATCAGAAGAACCGCCTCATTGAACTCTTCGAATCCCCTTATCTCCCTGATATCCACCGGGTCCATAAAACAGAAACGTTGCTCGCTATCCTGAAATCCACAGAAATATGCGGCCTGGAAGTGTTTATCTTCGCAGATGACACGCAAGCGGGCGCCTATCTGTATTGCATCGTCTTTGACGAGGATGCCTTTTGGGCTCAGGTCGCCTACAGCCAAAACAATATTTCCAATCCGCAAAATGCTCTCAAAAATATCTTTGAAAATATCTTCGGGAAAAAGAGCTCTAAGGGCGACACGATCTCCAATAAGTGAGCCTTAAAGGGCATGCATCTTAAGGAAAACCACAGACCTCACATGACTTTCAGGAAAAAACTTCAAAAAATAAAAGTTTACACAATTTCCAAAAGAAGTTAAACTTTTTAAAGGTACGTTGATTCGTTAGGGATTCAAGAAGATATTGCATTGACTCATATCTCGAAATATCATCGCATACACACTTAAATAACCCATTAATCATTTATAATTATGAAAATAAGCCATATATCACTTCTTTCGTTGGCATTATCTATTGGATTATGCAACGCCGGACTAGCCGCACCTCAAGAGGACGGTTACGATAAAAACCAATACGACTAGGATATTCCCTTGAAGTTGAGTGTTATCGAAATTGGATACGCATCCCCATTACCAATACAACGTACTGCAGAGATTGGATGTCAAGGACTCTGCTTGATACACGTTAATTATAACTTGAATTCCACAAGCGAAGAAATTAAAATACCTTTAAGTAAGATCATCTCACCCGCAAACTTAGACTTTGCGATCAACCACCAACTATTCCAGGCCACTGAAAGCCCGCCAGTCATAATCCTTCCTCGCATTAATAAGATAGAGAATAATAAGGTGGAATTCGTTGAAGAAACATCCTGGACGCAACAAAAATTAAGTAACGATCCAACATCGAACGTAATCGAATACACATCAAAGAGTACTCCAGAACTAACAGTCTCCATTGTCTACGATGCAAAATACGGAAAAATTACTCGATACGATGTTCAATTCAACTCGAACGAGTATTACGTTCGCAGAGATCTAGAAAAAGCAAACGAGAAGCTTAATAAGGTAAACGACAACAAAGAAGAGAAAATAGAAAAGTCTTTCGAAAACCAAAAGTAATTCTGTCTCAAATTTAACCATCACTAGCCGCAGTTTCTGCGGCTTTTTTTGTGCCAATTTTTCCAAACGAGCTCCAAGATAAATTCCGCTTAAGACAAAAACGTACGTATCTAACAAAAAAACGTGTGTATCTAACAAAACAATGGTGCCCGAGAAGGGACTCGAACCCTCAAGCCGCTAAGCACTAGATCCTAAGTCTAGCGTGTCTGCCAATTCCACCACCCGGGCATCTTATCATTTGTACCGCAAACCCAAAAAATAACAAGCAAAAAAGGGCTTGATTTTGAGATGACGAGCAGGTGCGCGATAATTTTAACCCCTGAGCGTACTAACGTACGTGATGGGGTTGAAATTTGAGCGCAACGCACTCGCCGCTCAAAATCAAGCCCTTTTTACTATCCCATTTTTTGCGATGGATGAGCAAAAAATACCGCTTTTCTTTGGAGGGCGCGGGAACCTTTCTGTTCTCGCGAACAGAAAGGTTCCCGCAACGAACCCGCCGCTCGCAATAGACACCACGCTCCGCGGTCCCTAGATATGGCGGCAATCGTCTTCTTTTTTAACCTGGTAGCCGGCGTCTTGGCGTTTGTGGTTGATGAGGTTTTTTTCCTTAAAGGTTTTGAAGACGTCATCTGCGGACATGCCGAGGGTTTGGGCAATAGCGACTATAAAGTGGAGCAAGTCAATGACTTCGATACGCGCGTTTTGAATATCGAACGTTTGGTACTTAGCCCACCATTTCCAGGGCATCGAGTCAACGAGTTCCGCGAGTTCCTGCTGCATAGCGCGGGTGTAATTAAGCACCCAGTGCACTTTTTCGGCATCATCTAAGTTTTCCGTACGCACGCCAATGCGCTCGGTAAGTTCTTTCTGCAAAGTGAAAATCGTCTCTAATTTGTCCATAGAAATGGTACACAGCAATTACGCAGAAAAGTCAAGTATGTTCGCGCGGAGTCAATCCGCAAAGGATACATCCAGGAGACAAAAGTAAATTCGCTTCAACACGACAGTAAATTTATATTTTATATTTATTTTCATTGCTTATTTTCCAAATAATATTAATTAAGCTTAAATCCCCCACTAAGTAAACGCAGATTTTGTTTAAAAATCGCTTATTTTACGCAAAAAACATACATTTCTTAAAAATAACCGATAGTGGTAACGGCAACAATGTGAAACTTTCAATTTTTAAAATAAAAAATAAAAAGATTTTTTACATGCTTGACTTTTGATCTAAATTCTCAATTTTATCACTAACTTTAACTCAAAAAACACAATCTATGAAAACACAACTCACAAAAATGATATTCTTAATCGCTGCTGTCAGTAGCAGCATTCAAATCGCCTCTGCGGTGACCTTCGATCGTGATGGTTTCCCACAAACCCCAAGGAAGGAAACAGTGCCGTACTCTGGCATCATTGATCCATCTGCATGCAAATGTCTGGATTTCGGAACGACTAACAATGAGCTGGAAAATGATGACTTCGAAATGGGCGAAACGGAAACCCCGTCCACGCCAACAGATCAAATCATCGACAACTCCACACTTAACGCTCCATGGGCTCCAAAAAAGGGAGTAAAAAATGACAGCTTGGCGTTCTTGAACAGCATGATGCCGAAAATAACCGTCAAAATTGATGTCTCACAACTAGTGCCACAACACACCTACAGTATTGAGATCGAAACAATCGATGGCGAACAGAACAAATACATCCGGAACCTGCAAAATAGCGTCACATTGACATTCGTTGGCAATAACTTGCCAGACTTCCTGTTGAGGATCGTCGACGAAAATGGATCCACCAATCGGTTCTCCATTAAAGTTCCGTCGACAAACTGCGCATGCTTAACGCGCCCCCTAAATCAATCGTCGTCAAACAGCCTTATCTGTGCACAGGTTGTCAATAAAGGGGATGCTAAGCTAAAGGTAACGCTACACAACTACACAAAAATTCAAGTTTCGTCATTTATTAAAAACGACTCCACGAACTCTAACGAAACGTCGATCAAATAAGTCTTAACCGTAAAATACTCTCAATAACAAGGGGAATGCTCAAACATTCCCTTTTCTCTTTGTTGCGCTACCTCGCAATCAGCGCAATAATGACACCGTAAAGGCCTAGCAAAAAGGCCCCTTCTTTGCGCGAAATCAGGCGACCTGTGAACAATATGCGCCATAAAATCAGCGTTAAAATCAGGTTGATCGGAATCTCCCAGAACCAATAATGGTGACTCACGACAACCGGAGAAATACACGCCGCCGAACCACCCGCAATCAGTATATTCACGATGTTCGAGCCAACGATGTTACCAACGCACAAACCAAATTGCTTCCGATAGCTAGCGATACCGGAGGTGACAATCTCTGGCAAACTCGTTCCGCCGCCGATAAGGACAAAACCGATGAAACTTTCGCTAATATTGAAGCGTTTAGCAATTTCAACCGCCGAATCCACAACACCTTTCGCACCCAACCAAAGAAGCGCAAGCCCCGCAACCACGAAGATACCCGCCGCCCAACTCTTGATCAAATGATGCGCCTTATGAGGATCATCGATAGTATCATCAATTGCAGGAGAATGTTGCAAAAACCAAAGAAACACGACCGCCCCTAAAACGAGAGTCACGCCATGCCAAAGCGTAAACATCCCCGTGTAAGCAAAAGCAGAATAAAGGAGGGTTGTGATCAACAAAAACGGCATATCCCGACGGATAAACTGCGCATGCACCTTAATCGGGCGCAACAACGCAGGCAAGCCGAGACCCAAGCAAATATTCACGATGTTGCTCCCCAAAACATCCCCCATGATGAAGTCTGGCTTGTTGATGATGGAGCTGTAAATCGCCGTAAAGATTTCTGGCAGAGAGGTTCCCGTTGCAACGATCGTCAGCCCAATGATGAGCGGAGAGATTTTCATGCTGATGGACAGCGATTGGGCCCCCTTGACGAGAGCGTGACCACCGGCCAGCAAAATGACAAAACCGACAACGCAACACCCGATGAGGGTGAGATTTGAAAAATTCGCGTACATAAAAAGTAAGTCTTTGGGATTAAGCGATTTAGTCGCGCCCCTTCAGCTTGTAGAGAAGACGTAAAATTTCGAAGTACAGCCAGATAATCGTCACAAGAAGGCCGAACGCAGCGTACCACTCCATATGTTTTGGTGCACCACGCTTGACGCTGGCCTCAATGAAATCGAAGTCCAACATCAGGTTAAATGCAGCGATTATAATGACGAACAAGCTGAAACCGATGGATAGCCAACCGCTTCCGTTAATCATTGGGAAGTGGAAGCCAAACAGCGAGCCGATGAACGTCATGAGGTAAGTGATTCCAATGCCGAGCGTTACAGCAACGATGCCGAGGCGTAATTTGTCCGTCACCGTAATAATATTGAAGTAATAGATCGCCAAAAAACCGAAGAAAACCCCAAATGTCGCCAGAACGGCCTGGATTACGATTCCCGGATACACTTTCTCCGCAGCTGCCGAAACACTTCCCAAAAGGAGACCTTCGAGTAGGGCGTAAATGGGAGCCGTCGTCGACGCCCATTCCTGCTTAAACACGGTAATGAGTGCTACAATGAAACCTCCAATCGCGCCCAACGCAATCAGACCGCCAACCGCCGGATTCTGATTTGACGTCAGATTCCACGTAATGATCGATGTCGCGAGAACCATTAAACTCAGCAGAGCTGTCTTATGAACCGTCCCCGCACAGGTCATGGTCGCCTCGCCGCTCGCTGCAGCTGAATAACACTCGCTTCTCGTTAAAATAGGATTTGCCGTTTTCATAGAATTTGTAGAATACCATACCTCCTTTTAAAATGCAATGAGAAACATTTCATTTTTATCTTGAAAAGCAACAGTTTTTGCGTTTATATGAAGCAGTTATGTCCCGTTCTCATCATATTCCAAATCAACTAGAACAGCTTAAGCAATACACGACCGTCGTTGCCGATACAGGCAATTTCGAAGATATCAGAAAATTTTCGCTTCGGGACGCAACAACGAACCCTACCCTCATCCTAAAGGCCCTTGAAAATCCTGTTTACGCACCACTCCTTGACGAAGCGTTTGCGGAAGGCCGTAAGCGCTCTTTATCTGTAGAAAAAAAACGTGCTTTTGTGTTGGATTTTTTGCTCGTTCTATTCGGGAAAAAGATTTTGGAAGTGATTCCTGGTCGCGTATCAACGGAAGTTGACGCCCGCTTATCGTTTGACGCAGAGGGCACCGTCGAACGCGCCCAACGACTCATCGCTCTTTACGAGGGGGCGGGAATCAATAGAGAACGCATTTTGATTAAAATTGCAGCTACGTGGGAAGGTATTCGCGCGGCCACATGCTTAGAAAAAAAGGGGATTCATTGCAATCTAACGTTGCTGTTTTCCTTGGCCCAAGCAGCCGCTTGCACAGACGCCGGCGTTACGCTCATTTCACCCTTCGTCGGACGCATTTTGGATTGGTATTCAACGCACACGGATAAAAAAGTCCTGACCGCGGCAGACGATCCGGGCGTCCAATTCGTGCAATCCATTTACACATACTACAAAAAGTTCAACTGCCGCACCGAAATTATGGGAGCCAGTTTCCGCAATATCGGGGAAATTCAGGCACTCGCCGGATGCGATTTGTTGACGATCAGTCCGCAATTGCTCAACGAGCTGGAGGCTTCAAACCAACCCCTTGAATGCAAACTGTCCCCGGAAAAGGCCCAAGTTGCCATGCTCGAAAAAATTTCCTTGGATGAAAAACGCTTCCGTTTTCTCCTCAACGAAGACGCCATGGCGACGGAAAAACTGTCAGAAGGCATTCGCGTTTTTGTCCGCGATACCATTCAAATTGAGCGCCTAATTACTGGGAAAGACGCTGAATGCGCCTCCGATACCCCCGATCAAAAAGATTTAAGATTTGACAAAAAACGCTTCCGGCGGTCTTCTTGAAAAGGTGAATCGCGAGAGTTTTCAGTTGATTTTAAAGGAATTGCATCAGTTGCGTCGGGAAGGCGTTGACAATGTGGAGTTATCGGACGCTTCCCTAGAGATTTTACACTCCTGCGCTGACGATCGCGATATGCCTTGCGCTGAAAATCATCCGCTAAGTTCGGAAAAAACGGAAGCCTCTCGCAAGACCCCTGCAAAACGTTCACCTGTAAGCGTTAGCGTTCATGAAGAAGTCCTCGCGGCGCCTCAAGAACCTCCCGCAGAGTCCCAACAAGAGGATGAACCCTCTCTCATTCACCTCATTCCGGAAACCCCTCCCATCATCAAACTCCCCGCCGGCAGCAAGCAAGCCCAATGGGAATGGCTCCGAAAGCGCGTTTTGGGATGCCCCGTTTGCCTACAGCACGTACGACCAGGTAAAAAAATCGTTTTTGGCAGCGGAAATCTCGACACTGAGCTGTTTTTTTGCGGCGAAGCACCCGGAAAAGACGAAGAAGAACAGGGGGAAGTTTTCGTCGGAAAGGCCGGACAGTTACTGCAAAAAATCATCGAAGTCATGGGTTTCGCACGCCACGAGGTCTACATCGGAAATATCATGAACTGGCGCCCAGAAATGCCCACCATCGTCGGCAATCGCCCCCCATCCTCTGAAGAAATGGCTTTCTGCCTCCCCTATTTAAAGGCACAACTGGAAATCGTTCACCCAAAGGTCATTATCGCTCTCGGAGCCACCGCCGTCAGCGGCCTCCTCGGCCACGACTCTTCCAGACGCATGCGCGACGTTTGCAACCAATGGTTCCAGTTCGAAAACGTCCCCCTCATGGTCACCTTCCACCCCTCCTACCTCCTCCGTAACAACACCAAGGCCGCTAAAAGAAATGTCTGGGAAGCGATGCTCCAAGTCCTCCAATTTATCGGCCGTCCCATCTCAGAAAAACAAAAAAATTATTTCTTGTAAGATCCCGGAGGGGGTATTTTTTGCAAAAACAACCCCCTCCGGACCTCCCCTGAAAAAACTCTTAATTCGGAAGGCATTTTAGTTTGGCGCTGCAGCGCCAAACTAAAATGCCTTCCGATACGACTTTTCTTTTGAAGGTTCGGAAACTTCTTCTTTTCTTCTGAAAAGAAAAGTTTCCGAATATCTTACTAATGAAAGATTTTATGGTAGGGGTACTCGAAGAAGGGAGCATCCTTGAAGAAGAATTGGATGGCGAGGTCGATTGAGTCGGGGAATTGTTGGGTGATGGTGATTTTGTAGCGGTAGGGGGTTTGAAGGGAGGTTTGTGGCGTAAGGGGTTCAGCGAGAAGGAGTTCTCCAGTGTCGCGATGTTTATGGAAGGAGCCTTGGATGGTGTTGAGGAAGTCTTCCTTAGTGAGCGTTTCGAGGAAGGCGTTGGTGCAATGGACGAGATGGGGGAGATCGTGGCTAGCGGTTACTATCTGCAATTTGGCGGGAATGAGGAGGCAATATCCCACGTAAGTGGCCAAAAGGAGGCCAGCAATGCCGAGGCTAATGATGACCTCGAACAGGGATGATGCGCGGGATTTGCGAAAAAGCGCCGATGGGGTCGTGGAAAGCGTCTTCATCAAGGAAAAGCTTATAGGGAACGCGCCTGAAAGCAATGCTTTACAGCGGCAACCGACCGAAATGCGCTTTAAGTTATTGGCTTGCAATCAATTGCAGAATCTGCATCACATTGAGAGCGGCTCCCTTCCAAAGTTGATCCCCGACAGCCCAAAGCGCAAGTCCATTGTCAAATGCACTGTCCCTACGCAAACGGCCGACGCCGCAACATCTTCTTTCGGAACAATTTATCGGCATTGGATAAAGGGGGTCCTCAAAAAAAGTGAGTCCATGAGCTGAACGGAGGGCTTTTTTGGCTTTCTCAAGATCCACGGGTGCCTCGAATTCAGCGTGAATAGCTACGGAATGCGAGCGGTAAACGGGCACCCGGACACACGTGCAAGAGACGCGTAAGTCAGGCAATTGGAGGATCTTCTGACTTTCGAAGAGCATTTTTTCCTCCTCCTTTGTGTAAAAAGACGCCTCCATTTGATCCACACAGGGAATGACGTTAAACGCAATCGGATGAGGATAAACGCAATTGGGCGACAAGGGGTTACAAATTTGATCCCGCAGCTCCTGAATCCCCTTTTGCCCAGAACCGGAAACAGCCTGGTACGTCGACGCGAAAAAGCGCTTGAGGCCAAAGGCTTTATGCAACGGAAATAACGCCATTAACGCGATTGTCGTTGAGCAGTTGGGACTTGCGATGAGATGATGCTTTTGCGGATTCAATGCATCGCCGTTGATTTCAGGAATGATGAGAGGCACATTCGGATAGCGACGGAAAGCGGACGTGTTGTCAATTACCCAACAGTGCTTTGGAATGCGAGGAACCCACGCCTTCGAAACTGCTGCACCGGCCGTAAAGACCACATAGCAAACGTCTTTAAAGAGTTCATCGGCAAGGGGTTGCACCTGAAAAGAATGCCCCGCGCAGATCACCGTCCGATCCGGTCGAGCCCCTACAATAGTCAACAACTCGGGCGATACCCCCTCTTGCAAAAGCAGGCAAACGAGCTCCTGCCCAACGGCACCACCACCGCCGACAACAATGATCGGATCCAAGACCACGGCTCAAGGAATGCGAACGGAACTACCGAGTTTCAAATGGCTTGGGTTAAGATGTGGATTAGCCGACTGAAGGGTTTTGACAGAAACACCATACTGTTTGGCAATCTTCGCGAACGTGTCACCGTGCTTTACGGTATGGACCGTCCAGTCATCCTTATCGGCCGCAGATGTTGATGTCACCTTCTCAGCAGGCTCTTTTTGTTTTGAAATATGAGACGCTTTTTTCGCCTTCAAGACTCCCCCTAACGACCGTTTGATCACTTGTCCCTGCTTCGAAACGGCAAGATTGGTCTTTTGCAAATTCTGATTCAACTTATCCACCTCTTTCTGCACCTGCTCGACGATGGATTGGATTTGCGCTTCTTGATAGGTGGCCTTGTCGACCAACTTATTGACATTTTCCTCCATTTGCGTCACGTGAGCCTTCGCATTGAAGTCGCGCAATTCCGCCTTAAGAAGCTCCACATCAGTCCTTTGCGCAAAAAACGCGATCATGGCGACAGCGCCCATCACGAAACCCACAACTCCCAACCAGTTAGTGAAGGGGATATCGAGAACTTTTTTTACCAACGAAGGCGCCTTGCCTTGCGTCTGAGGATCTAGGGGTTTCTGCATAAACATAACATCAATTGGGTTATCGTACTAACCAACACCATTTTTTTGTGAATTTCAACCAGTAAATCGATTATACGGCGAAAATCTTCGCAAGTCTTTCATTGGCAACAATTTATTTCTTGATAAATCTTTTTCGCTCATTATTTCTTCTTATTCTTAGGATTATTCTTATTGGGAAATAAGAAACTATCGTTCAAATCCGCCGCATTGAATATTTGCTTAACTATTTTCTTCTTCTTGTTTTCAGATTGCTTTTCCAAAACGTTGGCTTCCTGCTCCTTCTCATTTTTAGGTGGATTTTTCAAAATGTTGTCCTGTGGATTGACGTTCACGAAAGGCAGTTGATTCTGTATCTGACTATTCTGCATCTGAACAAATTTCTGATCCACGTTTTGCTGTAGCTGCATTTGATCGAGTTTATTCTGCATCTGACTAAACTGCTGCATCTGGTTGAACTTCTGATCCACGTTTTGCTGTAGCTGGTTGAACTGCTGTAGTTGATTAAACTGTTGTGCCTGATTTAATTTCTGGTCCACATTCTGCTGTATCTGGTTAAACTGCTGTAGTTGATTAAACTGTTGCGCCTGGTTCAATTTCTGATCCACGTTCTGCTGTAGTTGACTAAACTTTTGCATCTCATTAAACTGTTGTTCCTGATTTAATTTCTGGTCCACGTTTTGCTGCAATTGGTTGAACTGTTGCACTTGATCGAGTTTATTTTGCATCTGAAGAAGTTTCTGATTCCAATCTAGTTGCATTTTTTCGAACTGCTGCATTTGTAGTTGAAGAATTTTTTGCGATTGCTGTTCTTCAAATGAATTTTTCAAAATATTGTCCTGTGGCTTGACGTTTGCTAGGAAGGATTGCTGCTGTAGTAGTTGATCAAATTTCTGATCAAATTTATTCTGCACCTGATCGAGTTTCTGATTCACATTCTGCTCTATTTGATTTAGCTGTGGCAGTTGATCTGGTTTCTTTTCCAACTTTTTCTGTATCTGAGCAAGTTTCTGATCCAACTTTTTCTGCATTTTCTTGAACTGTTTCAGTTGCTTTTGAACGTTTTTGGATGACTTTTTAAAATCCGATTTAGATAAATTTTTCTCAACGTTGATGTTTGGATTTATGTTTGGATTTACGTTGATGTTTGGATTTACGCTTATGGACGATGGGTTCGGAGGCAGTTGATTCTTCTGCAGCTGATCCAGTTTCTGATTCAGATCTTGCTGTATTTTTTTAAACTCTTGCAGTTGCTGTTGAACACCTTGCGATTGGTTAACGTGAAGCGATATGTTCTTAAAAACATTGATCTTGTTATTGTTATTACTGTTGTTCTCGCTGCTGTCGTTGTTGCTATTGCTGCTGTCGTTGTTGCTATTACTCTTACTGTTGCTGCTATTCTTGCTGTTGTCGTTTACAACCTTACTGCTGTCGTTCTTGTTGTTGCTGTTGCTGACAACCTTGCTGCTGTCGTTGTTGCTATTACTGACGTGTTTACTGCTGTCCTTCTTGCTGTTGTCGTTCACAACCTTACTACTGTCGTTCACAACCTTACTACTGTCGTTCACAAC
>CAYWEO010000014.1:0-25422 GCA_964457855.1 uncultured Opitutales bacterium
AAAACAACCCCCTCCGGACCTCCCCTGAAAAAACTCTTATTCGGAAGGCATTTTTCCGGCACTACGTGCCTGGAAAATGCCTTCCGATGCCGCTTTTCTTTGGAGGGTTCGGGAACCGTTTCTGTTCTGGAACAGAAAGGTTCCCGAATATTCTGTTTCATTCTAAACCTTTTTCTGTCTCATTAAAATCTATAAATGCGGAATATTCGCAGAGGGGGGTGATTGAGGCCGATTTGTCGATTTTTTTGACGAGTCCGGCGAGGGTCTTTTTGGGGCCGCATTCGATGAAGAGGGCGGAAGGGATGGATTGCAAGACGTTTTTGATGCAGGATTCCCAGTGAACGGTCGATGTAATTTGTTTCACGAGGGAGTCCTTGATGGATTGCGGGTCGGAGATGGCCTGGCCAGTCGTGTTAGTGAACACGGTCCAACGGGGGGCATTGAAGGGAATTTTCGCTAGAAATGCCTCGAATTCAGCACATGCGGGCCGCATTAGACGACTGTGGTAGGCACCAGCGACGTTGAGCGGAATGACGTTAAACCCTATCTTTTTCGCGGTTTCCGTCGCTGAGGGTAGTTTAGACATTTCTCCCGCAACGACAATCTGCCCCGGGCAATTGATATTCGCGACATCCAAATCACATTCTCCACAAAGCACTTGCACGTTTTCTGCCGCCCCCCCCAGCAAACACAGCATCCCACCTCGTGTCTGCTCGCAAGCCCTCTGCATCAGCTCCCCCCGCTTGGCAACGATCCGCAGACCCGTCTCAAAATCGAACACTCCCGCCGCCGCCAACGCCGTTAGTTCCCCCAAACTCAACCCAAGACTCGCCTGAAAACAATGCCCGCTCCGCTGCAGTAAATCAAAAATCGCGTAACCCACGACGTAAAGCGCTGGCTGGCAAACTTTTGTCTCTTTCAACTGCTCATCCGGTCCCTCAAAACAGATCTTCCTCAACGGAAACCCCAAAATTCCCTCCGCTCTCTCAAACAGCCCAGCCGCGCTAACGTCGTTCTCACACAACGACTTCCCCATGCCAACTACCTGTGCCCCCTGCCCAGAAAATAATAACACTAATGCACGCTCTGTCATAAAAATTTGCACCTATTAGCTCACGGAAATGCGAAGATTGCAAATCAATTTCTTTTAAGCATTTCGGGAAACTTTCTTTTCAGAAGAAAAGAAAAGTTTCCCGAACCCTAGCGCTCAAAGGGAAGCCCCTCCTATTCGAAAGAATCGTATTGGCCTCGAAAGACGTGGATGAGTCGCCGCATATAGAGCGCCAGCACGTAGATTTCGAGGCAGGCGGAGACGAGCATGAAATTGAACAGAATTTTGGTCAAAACGCTTTCTTCGGGGTTCAAAACGATAACGACGCAAAAAATGATAATAAGAAATTTACAGACGGCTGCCAGTTTCGGGAGCAATTTCGGTTTGACCTTGAAGTAAGTGCGTTTCCAGAGCATCAGCATAGGAAAGCCGATGACTTGCGAGACATCTCTGACGGTGGAAAGATAAAAGTAGGCGGGAGGCACAACTTTTTTCCGAAAAAAGAAAAATAACAGCATCAAAACGATCATTTTGTCTGCGAAAGGATCGAGCCATGCGCCGAGCAACGACTGCGTTTTGTGTTTTCTTGCGCAAAATCCGTCCAAAAAATCGGTCGCAAAAGCGATAATGATCAAACAAAACGCCCAGTGAAATAAGTTCCTCTGGAGCAACACCCAAATAGGCGCGATCAACAGGAGCCTTAGCGAGGTTAAAAAATTCGGTAGCGTCAAAAACGATGCTTTCACTGTTATTTTAGAGAAAAACTGTTCCATATAACTAACAAAAACATTCTCCTAAACGCAAATGAAATCGCGCTTTATGGAAAAAATCTCCAAAAAACACCCATTGACGTTGCCAAAAACGACTTTTCGCCCCACGATTCTCACTTATGCACCCCCTAAAATCCATTGCTTTCGTTGTTAACCAAAATAAGCCGGATGCCACATCAATCGCGGAAAAGCTCATCGCCATCGCTAAAACAGAGGGCCTAAAAACAACCTTGTTCACACATTACCCCCTCCCAGACAATGCTTTGCAGGACTGCGATGTGTGCTGCGTCGTCGGAGGAGATGGGACCCTGCTCGGCGTTGTCTCTCAAGCACTTGTCCACTCCACGCCGGTCTTCGGAGTCAATTGCGGGAAATTGGGATTTCTCTCATCGCTCTCCACAGAATCCGCTCACGAACAATTCAGCCAATTGATCAAGGGTACTTACAAAATCTCCCCGCGAAGCCTCCTGCAATGCGGCGGAAAATGCGCCCTCAATGACATTGTCATCAAGCAGCGCAATTCCTCACGCCTAATGCACATCCGCCTCTCCTATGAAAACACTTTCATTAACGAAACCGTTTGCGACGGCATCATCGTCTCCACTCCCACCGGATCCACCGCCTACAACCTCTCTGCCGGCGGCCCCATTATCCACTGGGCCTCCCAGGTCATCGTCGTTACCCCCATCTGCCCCCACACCCTCAGCAACCGCAGCCTCGTCCTCGACAACCAGGGGGCCCTTCAAGTCGATATCATCGATAACCACTCCCTCCCCGACATCTCCATCGACGGCCAACCCGCTTTCCAAAACGCACCCCCCAAATCCCTCTCCATCTCCCCCTCCCCAAAAAAACTTTCCCTCCTACAACCCCCAGGCCTAGACTATTTTACGTTGCTGCGGACAAAGCTTTTGTGGTAGATCGAAAACTTTTCTGTTCCAGAACAGAAAAAGTTTCCGGCCTCCCGGCTAAAAATAGCTGATGAGCTCGTTCAATTTGTTAGCGACGTTTGCAGCTTGTTTATCGTCCTTTATTTTTGAAAGGAAATTCACCACATCTTTGAGGAGCGGCGGGTTCACTAAATCCTTGGGGAGCAATGAGGTAAGAAAATTTGTGCCGAAAGAGGAACCATTAAGCAAATACAGCATTGCACCCTTGACGTCGTCGAAAGCTGGTTTAACGTAGTCCATGAGATAACAACCTTCTTGCGACCAAATTGTTTCCTCCAAGAAAAACTGATTGATGGCCGTGACATCATCGTCAATTACCTTGAGAATTTTTTCTCTCGTTTCATTATCAGCACCACCATCTTCCTTGATTTTCAAGAGCACGAGATTGCTGTGTACACGCATCGCTTGAAAGATGCGGTCTTTGTAGTACTCTAGGTGACTTCCGTAGTCATAGAGCTTCTTTAAAAACCGATAAGCGGCCTGTTTTTCGTAATCCGTCCCTTTTAAATCCTCCAGCAACGCTCCTTGCTCTTTAACCTGCTGTAAAGCAACATCTAAGGCGATTTTTTCAGACTCAAGATAGGCCTTCTGAAGCGCATCCTCGTCAAAGTTAGCTTCTTTGTCCAATATGTTGAATAAAAGAGCTCCCCAGATGGCTTTCCAGCCACAGTTGCCTGTTGTCTGTAGAGGAATGCAAGCGGACATGAAAAGGTTACCTGTATCTGGAAGGAGTTTCGCGTAGAATTGATCTAGGGGTATCCGCTGGGTACACAAAGATTTCACCATCGTACCAAACTCCTCGTCCTTAATTTCCCTAAAGTAAACCGTTTGAAAGAATCCTCCTTTCTTTGGTAATAACGAGGACGGTTTCCCGCGATTATAAATCCCAACATATCTTTTATTGTTCTTTTTAAACAAACCAACGCATATGGAGTGGTGTATGCCAACATTGAAATGCTTGACTATGGCCAATGCCTGCGTTTTTTCGCTATCATTGTACCACGATTGAATGGTATTGTTTGCGTTTTTCAAACTTTCTTCATTCATCTGGTCACCGATGGTAAGGGTGTCTTGCAGGCCAGTATTGTCTTTTTTTAAAGTTTTCAAGTGTTTCAGTACGATCAACAGTGCAGTTTCCGCAAAAGCACTTCCCGTAAAAATGATATTAAAATCTGCCCGTTTATAAAAACACTTATGAATGACTACATTCCAAACTTCAGGCATTTGGAGTTTTAAACGCTGCTTTAGAGAGATGAAATCTGCCAATAGGGAGAATGCAATTCTTCTTTCGCTCTCTAACTGCCGCGACGCCAGTAAAAATGGCAATTTTCTAAAGTCACGCGCATCCTTTACCTCTTTATCAAGTTTTTCTAATTCAGGAAGATTTTGTGACGCAAGGGAGCCATTTGCTAACCGATGACAGGTAAGTGCATTAAAAGGACTTAGACATTCGATGCACATTGGTTGGCATTTCTTTATAAAATCTTGCCATAAGTCCCACTTTTTAGCCATTAAATATAATGAAAAATCACTGAAATCATAATCGTACTTTCGTGCTAACTCCTCAACGATTTCCTGTGAACTGCCGCAATCAATGGCATACTCGAGCAAATTCCTCCCATCATCTTTCATGTTTTTCCAATTTTCGTGAGCTTTCCAATTCTCATTGTACTCTTTGGAATACTTGGATACCATCTGAAAGATCTCGAGGTCTTTAGTGGCTATTGCCAATATAATCGGCAAAATGCCTTTTTTATCAGGAATATCTGCTGAACAACCCAGCTTTAACAACTTACCTACCAAACTGTTATCCAGCCAGCAAATGGAATAAATAAGCGCTGAGTCCCCATCGGTGTCGAACTCATTCAATAATTTGATCTTAAGCTGATTAGAAATGTCGGAATCTAACACATTGTTAATCTCGCCTGAGGACCATTTTCCATTCCCCAGATCCTCCACAACGCCTTCATAGGTCATCGTTTTGGACTTTTCGCCCTCGATTTTCATTCCGAACGCAACCCCAACAGCAAGCAAAAAAATTGCCGAAGTGGCCAGCTTTTTGCAGTTATTGAATATTTTCATCATAAAACCTTTTTTGTGTTTTTAATTGTTAAAGGTTCTATTGAAATGAAACGCCCGTTGTCAATAACGGAAAAACGTGATATTGTGCATAAGCATGTCGAGTAGTGCGTCCTAGCGTTTCCGCGCCCTCCAAAGAAAAGCGATATCGGAAGGCATTTTTGTGGCACTACGTGCCACAAAAATGCCTTCCGAATTGAGAGTTTTTTCAGGGGAGGTCCGGAGGGGGTGCTTTTTGCAAAAAACACCCGCTCCGGCGCTTCTTTCCCTACAAATGGCATACCAACACGAGTCCCGCCGTAACAATGGCCGAAAACGTCATGAGTTTAATGAGGATATTGAGGGAGGGTCCTGCCGTGTCTTTGAAGGGGTCCCCGACGGTATCGCCGACGATAGCGGCTTTATGGGCATCGGAGCCCTTGCCGCCGAAGTTGCCCTCTTCGATGAATTTCTTGGCGTTGTCCCAGGCGCCACCGGAATTGGCCATGAAGATGGCGAGGCAGAAACCTGTGGAAACGGTGCCAGCGAGGAGGCCGAAGACGGCTGGGACGCCTAGGAGGAGGCCGACTGCCACGGGGACAGCGACGGCACACAGGGCGGGGAGGAACATGGCGCGTTGGGCGGCGCTTGTGGAGATGATGACGCACCGTTCGTAGTCGGGTTCCTGTTCGCCAGTCATGATGCCGGCCATTTCCTTGAATTGTCTGCGGACTTCTTCAACCATTTCGGCGGCGGCGCGAGCAACAGCCTTGATGGATAATCCGCAGAAAACGAACGTGGTCATGGAGCCCAAAAAGATGCCAAGAATGACCTTTGGATTCATCAAATGGACCTGGAAGTGGTACATCAAATCGACGATTGTGGCGCTTTTTAGGGACACCATGTGGCCGTGAACGTCAATGGCCGCCGTCCCCATGCGTTCGAGACCGACGCGTAACTCTTCGATGTAGGCGGCCATGAGGGCGAGGGCCGTTAGGGCGGCAGAGCCGATGGAAAATCCCTTACCCGTTGCGGCCGTGGTGTTTCCGACGGCATCTAGGGAGTCCGTCCGTTTGCGCACGAGAGGAGGTAGCCCGCTCATCTGGGCATTTCCGCCGGCGTTGTCAGCGATGGGGCCGTAAGCGTCCGTTGCGAGAGTGATGCCTAGTGTCGACAGCATCCCAACGGCTGCGATAGCGACTCCGTAGAGGCCGAGACTCATCTTGGAAAAATCAAATCCCGTCGTGAAGCAAAAAGCGAGCGCGGTACCGGTCACGATGGCGAGGACGGGATAAGCTGTTGAAAGGAGGCCCTCCCCGATGCCGCCGATGATGACGGTTGCGGCCCCCGTTTGGGAGTGCGCAGACACGCGTTTTGTGGGGCCATGAGCGTGGGAAGTGTAATGCTCCGTTGATTTCCCGATCAGAATGCCCGATAACAACCCGCTTACAAGGGCCCCCCAAACGCCTAGCGGAAGGTGAAGTAGCTTGATGAGTACGAGAGAGGCCACCACAATCCCGATCGAAGTGACGTGAATCCCGCGATCGAGGGCCTGAAAGAGTTCATGCTGGTGCTTGCCTTTTCCGCGAACGCCTACGCAAAACATGCCAATGAGGGAACACATCGTGCCGATAGCGGCAATGGCCGCCGGTGCGAGGGCCGCTGCCAACTGCAAATCCGTTCTCATGAAAGCGAGGGCTCCCAAGGAGGCTGCCGCCAGCATTGTGCCGTAGAAGGACTCATACAAGTCCGCGCCCATGCCAGCAATGTCACCGACGTTGTCACCCACATTATCCGCGATGACGGCGGGATTGCGCGGATCGTCTTCGGGGATTCCGGCTTCCACCTTCCCCACCAAATCCGCCCCAACGTCCGCCGCTTTCGTGAAAATGCCGCCGCCGACCCTCGCAAATAAGGCCTGCAAGGAGCCTCCCAGGCCAAAAGTAACCATGATCGTCGTCAGCAAAATCGTTTTGCTCTCGGCATCAACGGCCGTTAAAAAGTGGTTCAAAATGGCGTACCAAAAAGCGTAGTCAAATAACGCTAGCCCAACGACAACGAGCCCCATGACTGCCCCACTCCGGAACGCCATCTTGAGGCCGCGATTGATGGATCGTGAGGCCGCCTGCGCCGTCCGAGCAGACGCATACGTGGCGGCCTTCATCCCAAAAAAACCCGCTAGCCCAGAATAGAATCCTCCCGTTAAAAACGCAAACGGTAACCAATTGTTCTGCAAATGAAATCCGTACGACAAAATCGCCAATAAAACGCTCATCACGACAAAGACGAGCCCCACGACCTTGTACTGCTGCCGTAGGTACGCAATCGCGCCCTTTCTCACGTGTGATGCCACCTTTTTCATCATCTCCGTCCCCTCGTCCGCCCGCATCATTTGACGAAAAAAGACCCACGCCATGACTAACGCAACCAACGAAGCCCCAGGAATTAACCAAAAAATCCAATGCATATATTCTGCCCTAAAAAAAATTATCTAACAATTAACGCTCCCACGCCCTAAAGGCAATTATAAATAAAAGATGTTTTTGGAAGCGATAAATCCGGGAACCTTTGTTTTCCAGAAAACAAATGGTTCCCGGACCCTCCAAAGAAAAGCGGCATTTTTGCTCATGCTGAGCAAAAAAGGAGGGCCTTGATTTTGAGATGACGAGCAGGCGCGCGAGGTCGAGATCCCTGAGCGTACTGTAGTACGTGATGGGATTGAGATCCGATGCGCAACGAACTCGCCGCTCAAAATCGAGGCCCTCCAAAGAGTTTTTTGGAGAGGAGGCCCGGGAAAACCAATTTTTGCAAAAAATGGTTTTCCCGGTACGTTAATCTTTTTCTTCTTCCCAAAAACGAGCCGATGTGCTTAGCTTTTTGCATGTTATTACGATTGGCATCGGGGTCGCCGCGGCGGGTGGAGTTGTTGAGGGAGATGGGGGTGAGGCGGTTTGAGGTAACGCCGGCGGAGGTGGATGAGTGTCTGGATGGGGAGGGGTGCGTTGCAGGGGTCGCGCGAATGAATGCGGAGAGGAAGGCGGGCTGGGTGGCGGAGCGGTATCCGGCGGACGTTTGTTTGGGGGCGGACACGGTGGTGGGCCTTGGAGGTCGGATCTTCCACAAGCCGAAGGATTTACGGGAGGCCGCTGCGATGTTACGGGAGTTTTCCGGTAAGGAACACATTGTCGTGACAGGACTTGCGTTGAGGTCAGTGAAGGGAAACATCAACGAAGTGCATGCAATTTGCACAAAAGTTTTCTTTAATGAGCTAACGGATCAGCAGATTGCGGAGTACTTCCAAATTGTCAATCCGCTCGATAAATCGGGATCCTACGCGATTCAGCAGGGGAACGTTGTCCGTCGTTACGAAGGCTCGCTGACGAACGTCGTGGGTCTGCCGACGGAATTCTTAGAGGAGCGGCTGAAGGCGCTTGGGATGTGGGATTATTTGGCGGGCTCCGAGATCAATTGACTGCGCCTCAGCAATGCGGTGGGATCGGGGTCGCGTCCCATGAAGTCGCGGAAAAGCTTGTCTGCGGGTTCTGAATCACCTTTTTCGAGGATGCCTTTCTTGAACGCTTGTCCGACGGTTGCATTAAAGATGCCCTTTGCCTTAAATTGATTCAGGAAGACATCTGCGTCAAGGACTTCTGCCCATTTATAGGAGTAATATCCAGCTGCGTAACCACCGCTGAAGATATGCGAGAATTGGCAAATGGTGAAGGGCGCGATGGTTTTCCATTTCGCGAGGTAATTGTCGAGAATGCTCCTAACGGTTTCATCCAAGTTGTTGATTGTCAACTTGTTATAGAAATGCATGTATAGCTCCAAATCAATCTTTGCGCGTGCCAATTGCCCCATAAAGCTCATGCCTTCCATGTAGTTGCGAGTGGCGAGTAACTTTTGGAGTAAATCGGGAGGGATGGGCTTTTGCGTCTGGTAATGCTTCGCAAAGAGATCCAAACTTTCTTTTTCCCAGCACCAGTTTTCAAAGATTTGCGATGGCAATTCGACAAAGTCCCAAGCGACGTTGGTGCCGTTCAACGACTTAATGGGCACTTTCCCGAAAATGTGATGGAGGGCGTGACCGAACTCGTGGAAAATGGTCTCGACTTCGTGGTGTGTGAGAAGGGCTGGTTGTCCGTGCAGGGGAGGTGTCAAATTCCCACAGATGACAGCAAGATGCGGCTGATTGGGCGCCTTGGCGTCGCGGTTTCCGGTGAACAGAGTGTCCATCCAGGCACCTCCTTCCTTAGATTCTCTTGGGTACCAATCGGTATAAAGTCCGCCCAGCAATTGGCCATGGTTGTCAAAAATCTCGTAATAACGGACTTCCGGGTGCCAAACGGGTACTTTTGTCGTAGTTTTTGAGGGATCTGAGAGGAATTCCGTTGGTTTTTCGACGATGCGGATGCTATAAATGCGTTCTGCGATTTGGAACATGCCAGCGATAACGCCCTCAAGTGGGAAATAAGGTCTCAGCATTTCCTCTTCAAAATGGAACAGATGTTGTCGTTGCTTTTCCACCCAATAACCCACTTCCCAGGGTTGCAATTGGTCGCGCTTGATGTTAAGTTGCTGGGCGTTAAAGAGTTCCAGCTGTTCGATGTCTTTTTGGAACGCAGGATACACTTTGTCGTGCAAGGATTCGATAAAATGCAACGCTTTTTGCCCGTTTTTTGCCATGCGACGTTGCAATGTGAGGTCCGCAAAATCCTTCTTTCCCAAAAGAGTCGCTTCTTGTTGTCTCAGAGACAGAATTTTTATAATCAGTTCTGCGTTTTTGTAGGGTTCTTGACGGCCGATGGCGTTACTTGCTTCCCAGACTTGTTTTCGAAGGTCTTCATTATCAAGGTATTGCAAGCAAGGTCCTGCGCAGGGCGCGTGCAGGGTGAGCTTCCAAGCGGGAACCTTGGAATCAGGACGCGCTTTCATGGCGTTTTGCTTTGCGATGTTCTTCACGGATTCCGGAAGGCCCGCGAGGAGTTTCTCGTCCTCGATGAATAATTCCCATTGATTGGTCGCATCTAGGACATTTTCACCAAATTTGTTCGTCAGCTGCGCCAATTCTTGATGGATTTTTAGCAAAGTCGCTTTATCGTTGGGCGGAAGATCGGCACCGGAAGTCGTGAAGTCTAAAATCGTTTCATCGAGAAAGCGTTTTTGGATGCCCGTAAGCGCTTTTGAATCAGCGGTTTGCTGATAGTTTTTCACCACAAGCCACAAAGCGTCATTCAAATGCAATTTTGAAAAGAAATCCGTTACTTTCGGCAGCAATTCGTTGTACGCCAATCGCAATTCCGCATTCTGGCAGGTTTGATTGAGATGATGCACCTTGCCCCATGCGAAATTAAGCTCATCCAAGGCGTTTTCCAGCGCAAGTAGGGTGTTTTCGAGCGTTAATGGCGGTTTTTGCTGCGTAATCGTCTGGACCGCTTCTTCCGCTTTGTGCAAGCCAAGCTCGATGTCCTCGACCATGCTCTTCGGATTCGTCACCAACTGCTGCCACTGAATCGGCGTGGAATCACTTAAAAAAGGGTGCTGCGCAAATGTTGATAAAGACATGGTCATAAAGGTAAGAATAAATAGATTAAGGGCAAATAAATTGTGGTTTCCGGAGGGGGTATTCCCGGAGAACCATTTTTTTGCAAAAAATTGGTTCTCCGGACCCCTTCCCCAAAAAACTCTTTGGAGGGCCACAATTTCGAGCGGCGGGTTCGTTGCCCATCGGATCTCAATCCCATCACACATTTCCAATGTGCTCAGGGATTGGGGGATTGGAGGTGGGGTAAAATACCCCCTCCAATCGACCTCGGTCGCCTGCCCGTCATCTCGAAATTGAGGCCCTCCTTTTTTGCCCAGTATGGGCAAAAAATACGACTTTTCTTTGAAAGGTTCGGAAAACTTTTCTTTTCTTCTGAAAAGAAAGTTTTCCGAGGGTTTTTTTCTAAAAAAATTAAACATTCCTTTATTCACAATGAAAATATTTGGGAAAGAGTAAAACATTTTCGTAATGGTGGACGGAATATTGTTGGGAATCGGTGTATTGGACCTCAATGATATCGAAGCGGAAGGTTTTTGGAGGGTATTTTAAGGCTCTTAGATAGGCTTTGCAGGCGACCTCAAGATGACGTTTCTTCTGTTCGCCGACGGCATAGAATCCCCTCTGCAATGCATCTGCTTTACGCGTTTTTACCTCAACGAAGACCAGCGTTTTCCCATCTCTAGCAACGATATCGATCTCCTTGTTCCCGGACTTCCAATTCCGCGTCACGATCGCGTACCCCTTCCGCTTCAAAAACGCCTTCGCGCGCCTCTCCCCCTCCTCACCAATCCGCAAATGAAATGGCTTCAATACCCCCTTTCTGGTGAAAAAATCCAATAACACTCGTAAAAATCGCATGTGAGGAGGGGAATTATAACATTTTACGGGAGGAGAGGGAAGAAAAAATTCCTGGGAAACCCCCTTTTTTATAAAAAAGGGGGTTTCCCGGACCCTTCCCCCTAAAAATTTTTATTCGGAAGGCATTTTTGTGGCACGAAGTGACAAAAAATGCCTTCCGATACCGCTTTTCTTTTGAAAGGTCCGGAAAACTTTTTCTGTTCTCGAGAACAGAAAAGTTTTCCGGTATTGACTATTCCCTTACCTCTTGCTTTTGTTTTACGATTACCAGCATGAAAAAAATCGCGATTATTGGGACACATGGGACGGGGAAGTCGACGCTTTCGATGTATTTGGCGCATCAGTACAAATTAATGGGGTGCGACTGCAAGATTGTGCAGGAAGTTGCGCGATTATGTCCATTCCCGTTGAATGAGAATTTTTCCTTAGAGGGGGCGTTGTGGATTTATCACACGCACCGCATGAAGGAGTTAGACGCGCAGGCGGCACGTTGTTGTACAGTGGTTTGCGATCGTTCGTGCATCGATTCGCTCCTGTATTTGAAGAACATCATGCCGGTTTTTCCTCCGGAAGCGCAGGGGATTTATGATGCGGCGTTTTACTCGATGAATTTTTACGAACAGATCGTTTTTGTGGAGCCAGATATGGAATTAGTGCCCGATAAAGTGCGTTCCAACACTGACTTAGGCTACCAAAAATGCATTCACGTTTTATTTGAACAAATGGTCAATACTCTGCCAACCCTTTGCCGGGTGCTAAAAATTAAATCCAGCGATATTTTTGCGGGTAGGGTGCAACTGAATTCGCAGGGAAAGGTGATAGTAAAAAATGAATGTAATGGAGACAATTGCGTGGATTGCTGTGGCGATGTCCATTGTCGGAACTCTTTTCAATTCGCACGGTAAACGCGCAGGATTTTATTACTGGACTGTCGGCAACCTATATTGGATTGCGTACAACTTCGTTCACCAAACCTACGCACAGGGATTTTTGTTTGTTTTCTACTTTTTTGCGAACATTTATGGCCTCTGGCACTGGAAAAAATCAGGCATCCGGTAGACGCCGTTGATTTTGGGCGGCGAGTTCGTTGCGCATCGGTCTCAATGCCATCACGTACTACAGTACGCTCAGGCATCTTGTCCTTGCGCGCCTGCTCGTCATCCCAAAATCAATCGGCGTCTACGATTTTTTGAAAACTTGACAGCCCCAACGGCGCATTTGGGCTTTCCCGGACCCTTCCGCCCAAAAATTTTTATTCGGCAGGCATTTTTTGACACTTCGTGCCAAAAAAATGCCTGCCGATATGCTTTTCTTTTGAAGGAGGACGAGATTAAAATTAGGTAATCCCTGCACACCCTGCACAAACCCGCGAAGAGAGCCTCTATTTTGAGATGATAGGGACGGCTTAGAAAAAATTTTGCCCCTGAGCGTACTAACGTACGTGATGGGGCAAAATTTTTTCTAAACGGAACCCTAGCGCTCAAAATCGACGCTCTCTTCGCGGGTTTTGGTGCTGGAGAGGGGAGTCGAACCCCTACATCGTAAAGACACACGACCCTGAATCGTGCGCGTCTGCCAATTCCGCCACTCCAGCTAACCTTAATTGATGTTGGATCGTTGCGTGGAAATGTCAACGTCATGTTTTGGCAAATGAGCAATGAATGACGAAAAAGCCTTCTCATTTTCGCTCAGCCGAATAATAAAAAGGATTGACGCCAAGGCGAATCCTTTTACTTTACATACTAGAGGCGTGAGAAGTGGGTGCGTAGCTCAGTTGGATAGAGCAACGGATTTCTAATCCGTGGGTCGTGGGTTCGAGTCCCTCCGCGCCCGCCAAAGTCATTCCTTATCAGCATTTTAACACATCATTTTAATTTCATATGCAAAGCGAAGATCCCAAGAAAATTGTTCAGTTCGGAGACCCAAAAACCCAAGAAACACCCCCGCCAAAGATGACTTTCGAGGCACGTTGGATGCTTTTTTACGCAAAAAATAAGGGTTTGTTGTATAAAACCTTGTGGATCGCCATCATTGTGTTCATCGGTTACCAGACATTTTTGCTCCACAAAGACCGGCGCGTACAAAGCATGCAGGCCGCTTACAACCTCGCGCAAACCGATGAGCAAAAGCTGAAATTCGCCGAGACTTACCCATCTTATCCTCTTGCCGGACTGATCTTTTTGTCGAATGCGGATCGCGCTTACGAGGCCAAAAACTACGAAAACGCCCTTAAATTCTACGAACGAGCAGAAAAGAGTCTTCAAAACAACGACTGGATTTACCGCGCTACCATCGGTCGCGCCGTCTGTGCTATCTGCCTCGATAAAGACGCGATTGCCATCCAATTACTCGAAAAGGTCGTCCAAAATCCAAAAATCGTCGAAATCTTCAAGGTCCAGGCCATTTATTTCCTCGGCCTCGCCTACTACAAGGGCGCTAACTACCCCGCTTGTAAAAAAACCCTCGACCTGGCTAAAACGTTGTCAAATCAGGAAGGGTTCTTCCTCCAAAAGATCCAACGCCTCAGGGAAAGCGTCGACGCGAAACATTAGGAAATATTCGGGAACCTTTCTGTTCACGTGAACAGAAAGGTTCCCGCACCCTCCAAAGAGAAGCGATATTGAAAGGCATTTTTGGTCGGACCGGTAGGTCCGACCAAAAATGCCTTTCAAATTTAAGAGTTTTTAAGGGGGAGGCCCGGAGGGGGTGCTTTTTGCAAAAAACACCCCCTCCGGAAAATCTTCTTCCCCCTCCCTACTCAAAATTAACAAACAGATCATTAACACTGCGGTTTTCGTGGACGCGTTTGATGGTTTCTGCGAGGAGTTTGGCAACGCTGAGGATGGTGACGTTGGGGGAGAGTTTGGGGTAATTTGTGGCGATGGTAGTGGAGTCGGTGGTGATGAGTTCGTCGAGGAGGCTGAGTTTTTGGAGGGGGATATTTTGGAGGGTGCAGTGGCTGACGAGCGCGCGGACTTTTGTTGCACCGGCGCTTTTGAGGAATTCTGCGGCCGCGAAGATGGTATTGCCGGTGGCGATGAGGTCATCGACGATGAGGACACTGCGGCCCTTGACGTTACCCATGAGGTTCATCGCTTCGACGTTTTTGGCGTCCCTTCTGCGCTTAAAGACCATACTGAGGGGGCAGTGGAAATTGTCGGCGTAGGCTGTTGCCATTTTCATCCGTCCGAGGTCGGGAGTGCACACAACAAGCGGCTCTGAGCGGTATTTTTCAAGGTAATCGAAAAAAATCGGAGCCGCGTAGAGGTGATCCACAGGGATGTCAAAAAAACCGACGATTTGCTGCGAATGAAGGTCAAGCGTAATGATCCGTGAGGCGCCCGCGCAGACAAGCAAATTGGCCACCAACTTTGCCGAAATCGGGACGCGCGACTTGTCCTTCCTGTCCTGCCGAGAATACCCGTAAAAGGGAATCACCGCCGTAATGCGCGAGGCCGAGGCGCGTTTTGCGGCATCGATCATCAGCAACAACTCCATTACCGCCTGGTTCGCCGGAGCGTGCGTCGACTGGATGATGAAAACGTCCGTGCCGCGAATGTTTTCGTTAATCTGCACAGACGTCTCCCCATCCGGAAAACACTCTACCGTCGCCTCCCCCAACGGCACCCCCATGTGCCCACAAATGCTGACAGCAAGCGGCCGATTCGAATTTCCTGAAAAAACTTTCATTGCGTTATGGGGGTAGGGGTTGAGTTTAGATATATTCGGAAACTTTTCTTTTCTCGGGAAAAGAAGAAGTTTCCGAACCTTCAAAAGAAAAGCGGTATCGGAAGGCATTTTTGTGGCATGAAATGCCAAAAAATGCCTTCCGAATAGGAGTTTTTTTGGAAAGGGTCCGGGAAAACCAATTTTTGCAAAAAATGGTTTTCCCGGCGTTTAAAAATTATTTCTCTTTTCAATAGCGTCTAGGCGTTTAAAAACCTCCGGCAGCCGTTGTTTAAGGATTTCGATGCGGTGGGCTTGCATGTAGGGGAGGGCTGGGGAGCCGCGGATGAAGCTATCTTCTGGGATGTCGTGGTTGACGCCGGACTGGCCGCCTACGATGCTGTGTTTGCCGATGCGGAGGTGGCCGGCGAGGCCCGCTTGGCCGCCGACGATGACGAAATCTTCGAGGATGGTGCTGCCAGAGATGCCGACGAGGGCGACGATGATGCAGTGTTTCCCGATAATGACGTTGTGGGCGATTTGGACTAAATTATCGATTTTTGTGCCCTCGCCGATGCGAGTTTCGGCAAAGCGGGCGCGATCGATGGTGGTGTTAGCGCCAATATCGACATTGTCTTCGATGACAACGCGGCCGATTTGCGCGAGTTTTTCGTGAACCTTATTGACGGTTTCATACCCAAATCCTTCTGAGCCAATGATAACGCCGGAGTCCATGTACACGTGCTTCCCGATCTGCGCGTTGTGCAAAATCGAGACGTTTGGCATGATCCGCGTGTTTTCGCCGATGGAAACGTGGTCGCCGATGTAAACGTGAGCCTTCAGGACAACGCCGTCATGGATTTTTGCATGTGCCTCGATAACGCACAGGGGTCCCACGAAAGCCTTTGGGGAAACTTCTGCCGTTGGGTCAATGACGGCCGATGGATGGATGCCCGGTACGATGGGATGCTCCGACCTCTTGGCGATCTCTTTACAGATGCAATCCAGTGCGATAGAAGGATTTGCGACGTAAATGTACACCTGGTGCGGATGTGGAGTGCCCACATAGTCCTCAGGCAAAAGGATAAAACTCGCTTTGCTGTGAAACACCTCGTGCTTGTATTTCGCGTTCCCTAAAAACGACAAATCCCCCTCCTGCGCCTTCTCAAGTGACGCAATACCAGTCATAAACGCGTCGCTCGTCTTCCCCTCCACGCGGCACGGATTCACCAGCTGCAAAACTTTTTCCAAAGAATATCGAACTCTCATAGGATTAACCGTAAGGATATTTTTGATTTTTGGAAACTTTTTTTGGGAACTTATGAGATTATTCCGGAAAACTTTCTTTTCGAAGAAAAGAAAGTTTTCCGGACCTTTCAAAGAAAAGCATATCGGAAGGCATTTTTGTGGCACTACGTGCCAAAAAATGCCTTCCGAATTAAGAGTTTTTAAGGGGGAGGTCCGGAGGGGGTGCTTTTTGCAAAAAATACCCCCTCCGGAAACAACCTCTTCCCCTCCACCTCCCTATTTTGCTGTTTTTGCCGCTGCAGTTGGGGCGACTTTCTCTTTTTGTGGGGCGGAGGCGTTAACGACGGAGATGATTTCTTTAGTGTAGTCGAAGGAGTCTTTGACGTAAACGATGTTGGGGCCGCTGCTATTGAAGAGGAAGTCGAGGTTATATTTTTTAGCAACCAGGTCGCATTTGGGTTGAATTTCTTTGAAATTGTTGTTGACAATGGTTTGTTCAAGTTGGTGGAGGCGTTGATCGGTACCGTCTTTGAATTGAGCGACCTCCATCTGTTTTTTGTGGAGATTTTCTGCAAGTTTTTCGATTTCGCTCATCAGAGCCTTTTTCGCGGTATCGGAGAGGGCCGGGTTTTGCATTTTACCTTGAAGGTCCTTGAATTTTTTGACCATTTCGTCGCCACTTTTCATGAGATTTTGCATTTCTCGTTGGGCATTTTTGACGAGGTTTTCGAACTCAGCCTCGGATTGCTTCACCTTATAAAAGTTTTTATACACGGCCTCCATGTCGACAACGCCGAATCGCGTAGTGGTGATGCCAGCCGTTGGAGTTACCGAAGTCGTTGAAGTTGGTGGTGGTGCCAGCGTAATGGCAGCGCCTGCGGTAGCGGACGCGAGAGATAGGATCATCAATGTGCGATGGAGGGTGTTCATAGAGTATTTAGGGTTCATTTATGGTTAAAAGATAATTTATATTTGCAGTTAAGCGACTAAAAGACAACTCCAAAAGAGTATTGAAATTTGCAGTTTTTGCTCCCGGATGCGGGTGTTTTCATCGGGAAGGCGAGGTCGAGCCTGAGGGGGGATCCGAGGATGAAGATGCGAAGGCCCACGCCCCAGTCGCTGTTGAAGTCCTTTGTGCTCCAGTTAAGTGCCTCTGGGTTGACGAAGCCGATGTCGTAAAAGACGGCTAGGCGGACGGGGTCGAAGAGGAGTGCCGAATATTCTGTGGACGCGTAGGCAAAAGTGCGACCACCGATGGGTTGGCCCTTAGTGTCTTTTGGACCGACGTCGCGGTAATTGAAGCCACGAATATTGTCGGGTCCGCCGAGGAACATCCGGTCGGCTAGTGGGACATCGCGGCCTTGGTAGCCCTTGATGGCGCCCGTTCTTCCGACGAGCGAAAAGACCTGCTTGCACGTTTCGAACACCGTGAACCAACGGCCCGCTGCGGCCTCGCTTCGCAGGTAATTGGTCTGGCTTCCGAAGGGACCGCCGGCGACTTGGTTGTCGAATTCGATACGCGATCCATCGGTGGGGAATCCGAAACTGTCTGTCGTATCGCGCGAAAGGAGGAGTTTTATCTTAGACACGCTGCGTTTTCCAGACTCCTTAGCGATCGTAGGCGAGACCTTAGCCATGTTCATGTCACGGATGTCGATTTCTTCCAAGCGGTAAGCCAAACGCCCCTCTACGAGCTCAAAAAGGCGTTTCCGCAAGTACCATTCCATACCGAGGCGATTTTCGTTGTAGTAGTCGCTGATGTACTTAGATGTTGTGCGGAAGGCTTCAAACCCGAACGCGAGTTCTCGGTCAAACAACCACGGTTCTTCAAACCCGAGGGTGAGTTGGCTAGATTTCATACCGAGACCAAGACGTACTTTAGCTTTTTGGCCTGCGCCGCGGAACCAAGTGCTCGAATTTTTATAATCGAAGTTGTTTTGGCTGGCCTCGATGAAAGTGGTCAATTTGTCAACGCTGCTGATACCACCACCGAATTGCAGTGAACCCGTTTTGCCCTCCTTGACCTTAATTTTCAAGTCCTTTTGATTCGGAACAGCGGTGCTTTCTGGCGTTAAAATGGCCTCTGAGAATAGGCGGGAACTATTGAGACGCGCTTGGGCATTTTGCATGCGAACGGAGTCAAAAATGTCACCGGGCGCTAGGGCAACTTCGCGCAAAATAACGTGCGACTTTGTGAGAGTGTTGCCTTCCAATTTAATGGAATTGATGGTGCATTTTTGCCCTTCATGGATTTGCAGTGTGATGTCAACGACCGCCTGAGCGATGTTGTTGAAATGGTAGCGCGGAATGGCGTAGCTGTCTAAATAGCCGCGAGTTCCGTAGTAATCGCGAATGGCGTCGCAAGATTGGTCCAGTTTTTCCTTGGAAAGAATGTCGCCAGGCTTGAGTTTGAGAAACGTATGTAACGTCTTCTCTGGGAACAACGTATTGCCCTGAATCGCGATCGTTCCCAGGCGATACGTTTGGCCTTCTTGGATAGGGATCAAAATGCTCAAATTCCCCCGATTTTTGTTCAATTGGACGCCATTTTGCGGAATGAAAATGTCTAAAAAGCCGCGATTTTGGTAGAATTTTTTGATGTGTTCAAGATCTTCATTGAAAATCGGCAAATTAAATTTCCCCGTACCCGTGATCCAAGAAAGAATGTTCCAGGTTTTGGTTTGCATCACATCGGTTAACTCACCGCTTTTGATGGATTTATTACCGACAAACTGGATTTTGGAAACACTGTATTTTTCGCCTTCGTCAACATGAAATACGACAGAAGCGTCTCCAGTGGAAGCGTTTGATGTCGTGGAATAGTCAACTATGACGTCCGCATAGCCCTTTTTTTGATAGAGTTCAGTGATTTTAACGCAACTTTCCTTGATCTTGTTGGGATCCAAGGGGTCTGCTTCTTTGATGGTGAGCTCTTCCGTCAGCGTTTTATCTTTAAGCATCTTGTTGCCAGTGAACGAGATGTCTCCGATGTGGCAACGAACGTTAAGAATGAATTTGACGAGAACGTGATCGTCGTTTTTTTGCTTTTGCTTGACGTCTACTTTGACCTGGACGTCATTGAAAAAACCTGTGTCATAGAGAGACTTAATGGATTCGTCAATGAGGTGCGGATAATATTTGTGACCCTTCTTGATCGCGATGTGCGCGAAGACGAAGGGATCCGTAACGGACTTCGATGTTCCTAAATAAACGAGGCTGATGTCGTCAATGACGGCATTTTGGATGAGAGCCTGCGAATTTTCAGCGGATACAGTTGAGAAGGTTAGCAAAAAGGCCATCAGCCCCAATGAGATCCTAGTTTTCAGAGTTTTCAAACGTTTCATTTTCACGAGAAGAAGTATAAGTATAGTTTTCAAAACGAGTCAGATGTTTTACAAATGTCAATGGTACAATGCCTGTTGGGCCATTCCGTTGTTTGGCCACAATAAGTTCGCGTACGACGGTACACTCATCTCCACCTTTCTCTTCATCATCAGAATCCTTTTTTCGTGCTAAAAGCAAGACTAAATCGGCATCTTGTTCAATTGAGCCCGATTCTCTCAGGTCTGAAATGCGGGGTTGACGCCTTTCCTTCTCGGATTCGCGGTTGAGCTGACTGAGTACAATGACGGGAACTTGCAATTCCTTTGCCATGGCCTTAATACTGCGAGAAATTTCTGAAATTTGTTGTTCTCTTTGAACACGTTGGTCCATTCCAGTAATGAGCTGCAGGTAATCGATAATGATGAGCCCTAATTTGTGTTTGTGATCCATTCGGCGGGCCTTTGCCCGAATTTCCAGAATGTTCATGCTCGCAGATTCGTCGATCCAAAAAGGAGTCTGCTTAATTTCATTAGCAGCATCGGCAAGAGCTTTGGCATACTCGGGCCCTAAAAAGCCTCCCTTAAGTTTAGACATGTTGACCCTTGCGTGACTGCAGAGAATGCGCAGGGCGAGTTGTTCAGCGCTCATTTCAAGGCTAAACATGAGGGTTGGGACAGCTTTGCGCTTGCCTTTTGGAAAAATTACGTTTGCTGCGACATTAAGTGCTAGAGCCGTTTTCCCCATCGATGGACGTGCGGCAACAACAATCATTTCGGACTTTTGAAAGCCGAATGTTAGGGTGTCCAAGTCATCAAATCCAGAGCTAACGCCCGTGATAGCTCCCTTGTCGCGGAACATGTGCTGAACGAGAACAGCAGTCTGATCCATCGGTATCTTGATGTGCTTTGCGCTCTCTTGAAGACGGTCTTCGCTGATCGCAAAGACTGCGTTCTCAACCTTTTCCAGGAAAAAATCAATGTCATCGTTCTCTTGGTAGGCCTGCTCAACAGTCCTCAGCGAAATGTTGATCACACGCCGCGTGAGTTCCAAATCCCGAACGCGCTTGATGTAATATGTAATGTGCGCGGGGGTATCGATGCGGCTCACAATGGTGTGAATGTGCGCCAATCCGCCAATCAACTTCAACTGATTCTTCGATTCCAGCTTGTCTGCCAAAATGATTTCATCACACGGCTGCCCCTCTTGGTAGAGTTCCAGAATGGACTTGAAAATAATCTGATGCGTCGGAAGATAAAAGGATTCCGGATGGATTTTGCTTTCAATGCACTGCGAAACGCTTTCACGGCCGCCTTCTAGAATGCAGCACGCCAAAAGCGCTTGCTCAAAATCAATGCTATGAGGAACTTCTCTTTTGCGACTCGCCTCATGACTTGTTGGGGCCGCCTGCTGAGAATATTCTTGCCCTTGAGTTCCCGACGTCATTGCAAGTAGAAAACTATCGGCTAACTGGCCGCAAGTGGGTTCTCTGAAACGACCTCAAACGTGAATTCCAGAGAAACTTCTGGATGCAACTTGATGGAAACCGTATGTTGCCCCAAAGTCTTAATCGCTTCAAAATGAACGGTTTTCTTGTCAAGAACGAGACCATCTGCCGCCAAACGCTCGAGTAGATTGTGGGCGGAAATCGATCCAAACATCTTGCCGTTTTCCCCCGTTTTGACCGAGAAGGCGATTTTTGGAAGCGCTGTGAGCTTTTCAGCAATGAACGTCGCCGATTCGTGCTCTTTCGTCTCGCGCATAGCACGTGCTTTCTTGAGGGCCTCTATCTGCTTGCGGTTGGCGTCATTGACCAGAATGGCCAATTTTCTCGGGAAAAGGAAGTTGTTGGCATAGCCAGCCTTTACCTGAGTGGTTTCGCCCTCTTTTCCAAGGTTGTCGACTTGTTTTAAAAGTAAAATATTTCGAATAGTCATAATCTTACGTAACGTATTTAAAAGGGAATATCTTCGTCTGAAGCAGTTTCAAGAGAAGTCGTTTTTTGTGTCTTAAAAGCATTTTTTGGCGGGGAAACAGCCTCGTAGGGATTACTCTGAGAACTTCCATCCTCAGACTGCGATTTGCTGCCAATAAACTCGAATCTCTCAAGAACTACCGTGAGTTTGGAACGCTTTTCGCTTTGCCCCGTAGTCGCATTTTTCGATTCCCACTCGTTGAGACGCAAACGTCCCTCCAGGAAGATCGGTTTGCCTTTGGTGAAGAACTTGGAGATGTTTTCAGCCGTCTTGCCGAAACAGTCAACGTCGATAAACGTAGCCTCCTCTTTCATGCTGCCATCTTCGCTCTTGATGCTGCGATTGACAGCGATCGTAAACTTGCCAACAGAAAGTCCGCTGGCGGTGACGCGCAATTCTGGGGTTTTCGTCAAATTCCCCATCAGGATGACTTTATTGTAGCTAGACATAAAAAATCAGACGGTTTCTACCAAGAGACGATAAACGTGCTTGTTTAAACGCAGTTTCTCTTGGAGTTTTTTAGGAGACGACGACGGCCCATCAAACAAAATTTGAATGTAGTGGGCGAATGAGAACTTCTGGTTCGTGACGCGCTCAAAATTCTTAACACCCAAGTCATTGACTGACTGGACCATGCCCTCTGCACGAACAACGCTATCTTGCAGCGTGCTGATAAGAGATGCCATAGGTTCCTTGTAGTCCCGTGTGTCTAGAATAAAGGTGGCTCTGTACTGATGCTTTTCCATAACTTTCTGTATTTAGAATTAATTACATTCATGCCTTCATTGGGGCCTTTGTCAACAAGGACTTCAATTTCCTGCAAAAAATTTGATAATTGGTCGCCTAAAACCCTCTGTTCGTCGTCCGAAAATTTCCCAAGCACGTAGTTTTTAATGGCGTACGAGGGATTTCCAACGCCAATTCGATAGCGCGTAACCCCCGGTCCAAGAACGTCAAAAACGCTTTTCGCGCCGTTGTGCCCCGCTGAACCCGCACGCATCGTTACTTTAATCTGGCCAATCGGAAAACTGACATCATCGCAACAAATGAGCACGTCTTCGGCAAGAATTTTAAAATAATGGCAAATCTTCTGGATCGAATGGCCGCTTAAGTTCATGTAGGACTGCGGTTTAGCGAGAAAAATAGGGCGCTGACAAATCAACACCTTACAAATTTCAGCCTGAAGCTGCGCGTCTTGCTTCCACGTACTTTTGTATTTGGTTGCAAGCGCATCTATCAGCCAAAAACCCACATTGTGACGCGTCTTTTCGTACGCCGCACCGGGGTTTCCCAAGCCTACAATGAGTCCGATCGGCATTTTTGCCTAATTATTTCTTAGCAGCAGGTTTTTTAGCGGCAGGCTTCTTTGCGTCAGGTTTCTTTTCGGGAGCCTTCGTGGCTGTTGCTGTTGTCGCTGTGGCGGCAGTTGTCGTCGTCGTTACTGCTGCTGTTGTAGCTGCTGTCTTGTCGGCATTTTCTGACACGGCGGTCTCTACCTTCGGCGATGCACAGGTGATGATAATGGTATCGTCGTGTTGCAGATAGGTGACGCCCGTAAACTTTGGAAGATCCTTGATATGAACCGATTTACCAACCATCAAGTCAGAAATATTCACCTCAATGTACGGAGGCAAATGCTTCGGCAAACAACGAATGCGTAACGTGTGGTGCAGGAGTTCCAAGATGCCCCCTTCGTTCTTGACGCCCAAAGATTCCCCCTTGACGTGAACCGGCATGGACGCGGCCATTTCTTCGGTGTCCGAAATTTCAAGGAAATCGACGTGCAAAAAGGCGTCTGTCCTAGGATTTCTTTGAACGGCTTTCACGAGCGCGAGGGTTTTTGTGCTTCCCTCCAATAGCTCAATAATCGCGCTGATGCCTCTGATTTTATTAAAGAGGACGCGAAAATCGGGTTCATTAATCGTCAGTAAACGATTGGTGGATGCTCCGTAAATGACTCCTGGGACTTGCTTTTGATCGCGAAGATGCTTGGAGTGTTGACCCCCAACGACATTTCTCGGCTTAACGGCTAATTGTATTTGGTTCATGATACCTTGATGTGTGAAATTTTTGCTTTGTAGAGAAGAGTACCTTTTTTGAGGAAACTTTGTCAAGAAAGCAACGCATTTTTTATTAAAGACGCTTTTTGGAAAATTTCCGGTTGACTTTTCCCCCGCTATTCTGCATTTTTGAACCTGTAGATGTAAAATATCCTGAATGGAATTTTGTTCGGGGTGGTAGTTCAGTTGGTTAGAACGCCTGCCTGTCACGCAGGAGGTCGCGAGTTCGAATCTCGTCCATCCCGCCAAAAATCGCGAAGAAGGCGTGAAATTTGAGCGTTAGGTTCGTTGCGCAAAAAATTTAACCCATCACGTATTTCAATACGCTCAAGGCTTAAATTTTTTACGCGCCTGCCTATCATCTCAAATTTCACGCCTTCTTCGCGATTTTGCGGGGGTGGGTGTTTTTGTTTTTTTCTCTTTTTGGCGGACGTTGGCTAAATTTCCCCCAGAAGCGGAAGAAAGCCTGGGGAGGAGTTGGCATAAAAACTGGATTAAAGAGCAATTTAAACGAGGCTTTGGCGAAGTCGAGAGTGAATTTTGTACGCTTGGGCAATCTATTTTCTTTTTTCTAAAAATTTTTCTTTTTTCTAAAAAAAAGTCTTGATTATCCATTGACAATCAAAAAAGAGAGGAGTGAACTGATAACTGACAGGTATCTAATCTAATGATGGATAGACATTTAACACGAGATCATGATTATGTTTAAAGCAAAATTCAAGACAACAAACCTTCCGCAAGCGCTAGCGCTTGCGTGTGTTATAGTAGCAATGGCAGGGGTGACCCTTGCGCAGGGGGCGGACTGGCTTAAGGACGGGGAGAAGTTCTTGCAGGAGAAGGACATTCCGAAAGCGATCGAGTGTTTCAAGCAGGCAGCGATTGAGCACCTCGAGAAAGCGGAGTTTGGAAAGAGCGTGGAAGCGTTCCGGAAGTTGTGCGGGATCTACGGCACAACGGAAGAAACGCCCGCGAGTTACGTGCTGAACGCGATGAGCGCGATTGTGGCGGCGGAACGGCAGTACGTGAAGATATACGAGCAGTTTGCAAACAGCAAATGGAAGGATGGCAACGAGGAGGATCAGATAATGATTAACGCCTTGATGGGGGACAAACAGATGGCGTTAAAGGAATGGGAAAGCGTCATGAAGACAGAGGGTTGCCAGGCGATGAAAATGGTATTCATGGGGAGCGGGCAACCAATGAACGGACTGAAGTTTTACGTTGAGGGACACACAGATCCGATCATGACGGAAAACAAGGAGGATAAAGAATACCTCGACTGCAATGGCAGTACAGGAGTGGGGGTATTCCAGAGTTTCTTGAAAGGGATGATGAAAAACGAGAAACTGAGCGAGCTGATGGTATTTTTCAGCACGTTAGGAGAAAAGATGCAGGAGCCGAAGGTGTTTTTCGAGAAGAAGTACGAAGTGTTTGCAGCGAAAGCGGAAATGTTAGAAGAGAAGTGGAGAGAGATTAAGATATTGAAGAATGAGTCCAACAAGTACAAGCTAGAGTCGGAGGAGAAGAAAGAGAAGCTAGCGAAGGAGGCGGAAGAAGTCAAGCGGAAACTGGAAAAGACGGAAGAAATCCTAAAAGAGCAAGAGAAGAAGAAGGAAGAAGCAGAAATATACAACGCGCCGAAGACGATAAGTGACGCTGAATTGGCGACGTACGCAAAAAATCATCCGTTTCTAAAGAAAGTAGATCTGTATGATTGCCGCAAATTGACGGACGTTGGGATCATAAAACTGGCCGAGAACTGTAAAGATATCCGCGAGCTCAATTTGCGGTGGGATAACGTTTATACTCCCTATACAGACAAAGCCATCATCGCCATAGGAGAGAACTGCAAGAATCTGACGGACCTGAATTTGTTGAACTGCAGCAAAGTGACGGACGAGGGGATAAAGGTCATAGGA
>CAYWEO010000015.1:0-21688 GCA_964457855.1 uncultured Opitutales bacterium
AAGGGCCCGGGAAAACCAATTTTTGCAAAAAATGGTTTTCCCGGATACCATCTGAATATTATTTCTACTATGGCAAAATATCTATGGTTTGATGCAAGTCAAAGGGGCGCAACGTATGTGGGGGTCGTAGATTCCAGCAGCGGCGCTGGGTGGCGTTTTTTTGGGCGGTGCGAGGAGGCCCTGCGGGGGGTATTTGAGTTAGCGGAGAGGGGGTTAAAGTCGAGTGGGGTAGGGTTGCGGGATATCGACGGCTTTGTGTATTGCGAGGGCCCTGGGTCGGTTTTGAGCTTGAAGATCGTGACGATGGCGATCCAAACGTGGAATTTGTTGCCGGGCATGCAGAAACCGGTTTTTGCGTACAATAATTTGTCGCTGATGAAAAAAATTGTTGAACGAGACGGGCTTGCAGGCGGAAAATACCCCTTTTACGTCATAGCGAAAGCTCGCAAGGGTGTTTGCTTCTTGTTGGAGGTGAATGACTCCTCTGAAAACAGTCACATAACTCATGAACTGCCCGAAGAGGCCGTTATTGCAAAAACCAACGGCAACCCCCTGTGGTCGATCGACTTATCGCCACCAGAAGCGTTTGCTAAGCATGCGTTCCCACTGCAAGAGTATCTCAAGGAAAATGCCGATGTTTTGGACCGCTTTGTTTCTTGACCACATGGGAGGTAAAGGTTAAGATTATGCCATGAGCAACGAAGCTGTTACCAGTTACCAACCAGTTACCAACCAGTTACCAGGGGGATCGCTAAAGGACTCTAAAGCTTTACTGAGCGAGAAGAACATAACCAAGTTTCTCGGTATAGCAAAACCGCCATCAGTGACAACGGTCAGTTTAGCTCCTGATCCAATCTGTACTGATATCCAAGATTACAAAGATTTTCCTGCATTCCTTCAGGCGAACAAAGATAAAACGGTCATCGTGCAATTTTACTCTAGAATAAGTAATAGTACTTTCGATAGACTCGCAGAAAATTACAATAGGCTCTCAGAAAATTGCACGAAAAGCGTCACGTTTTGTAAAGTAGACGTAGCAGGCTCAGATGACTCATTTATAAAAAAGTACTTTCCCGGAAAGGACATCATGCAAACCCAAGCGTTTGCTGTGTTCGTGAATGGGCGCCGAAGACTTCTGCCCGTGACCAAAGATGAAGCAGGCTTCGGATTATATTTGAACTGTGCAGCTCAAGATCCAAAGTTTACCGAAGCTTTCAGGGCTATCAAATGGTAGAATATATCGATCAAAACGCATTGCGTCAAAAAAATGCCTTTCGATATTGCTTTTAGATTCTTGCCCATCATCGTAACAACAAACAACAGTTAAGGTGATGAAGATGAACAAGATCAGCAAATAAAAGACAAAAAAGATAAGAAAGAATACGAATTTAGATTTTAGGATAGAGCCAATAATCTCTTCGAGGTTATCGGCTCCATCCTAAAACCGGGTCGTTAATTTTACTTTCTGATGGGATTGAGCCAAAAATTTATCTCATTCTGCTCTTTACCCGCAACAAAAAGCTTGCAATTGCGCGTGTTTGCATCATTCTTCATTTCATATATGCAGATTCTGCAGAGATCTCGGGTGGTATTATTGTTAGTTGTCGCAAGTGCGGCAGGGTTGTTTTTATGGCAAAAGTATCATGAAAAGAGAGCGGTTTCTCAACTTAAAGCAATGGATACGAACAGAGTACATAAGGTAGGAAGAACGGTTGTGATTTTAAAGCCAGATTGTATGTTGGCGGGATTGCAGGGAGAAGTTTTGAATCGTTTTTTGCGGTCAGGGCTTAAGATTGTGGCCTGCAAAATGATATTGCTCGACGAGGCGATTTTGAAGGTTCACTACGCGCATCATGCAACGAAGCCATTTTTCCCAGGTCTCGTGAAGTACATGACCTCTACGCCGGTTATAGTGCTCGTTTTGGAATGCGATGATGCGATCCAAAAAGTCCGCGATCTGCTTGGGCCAACGGATCCGGCTCTCGCGCCAAAGGGGACAATTCGCGGCGATTTTGGAAAGAACAAGACGGAAAATTTGGTGCATGCGTCCGATAGTCCTGAGGCGGCGAAGGAAGAAATGGCGCGCTTCTTTAAGAAAAATGAGATTTTAGTGGGTAAATATTAATGAACGAAATACTGAAAATTGTGATAAGTTGTATGGATATAAAAAAATTGCCTGTATGGTAGAGGAATGTATACAAATGGAAGCGAAGGTTGTGGCGGTTTTGCCCGCAACCACTTTTCGCTTAGAGCTACCGAATGGTCACCAGGTGTTGGCACACATTTCCGGTAAGTTGCGTAAAAATTTCATTAAAATAGGCTTGGGCGACATGGTAAAGATCGAAATGTCTCCGTACGACCTGGATAAAGCGCGCATTACGTACCGTTTACGTACACATGCTCCAACGGGTGTCAGAAAGGCACCGATTCGTAGCTTCGGACCGAAAAGAAAGGGTCCGCACAAACACTAACTCTCTCCATAGCCAGCAAAGGAATGCCTTTTAGAAGTTCTTTAAAGAAAATCCTTTTTATTTGGGCATTGGTGTGCGTTTTGTGCATTTTTAGCCTGATTTCGTTGAAGTTTGGCTATTGCGAGGTTCCCATTGTCGATGTTTTCAAGGACTTTTTTGCGTCTCTGATTGCGCGGAATTCGTTGCCAGAGAGCACTTTTTCTGTCATCGTTTTCCACATGCGCCTGCCAAGAATTTTGATGGCATTGCTCGTCGGTTCAGCATTGGCTGTCAGTGGGATCGGCATGCAGGGGTGGTTTCGGAATCCACTCGCAGATCCTTTTTTGTTGGGAAATTCCAGTGGTGCGGCTCTCGGAGTGGTGTGCGCGTTCTATTTTGTGCCAAAGCTTTCGCAGGAGCATCCGTGGTTTTTGCCGCTAATTGCGTTTGTGTTTGGCGTTTTACCGAGCTATTTGGCCTATCAAATACCTAAACATTTTCACAAAACATCCCGCACAACACCGTTGCTCGTGGGACTTTCGATGAATTTGTTTGCGGGGGCGCTGATTGGGTTGTTTTCGATCACAGCGCAAAGCCTTTTCCTTCAACACTTTTCCTATTGGGCGTGGGGATCGTTCGCAAATGCGAATTGGACGCAAATCGCGTACGTGGGACCGCTCATTTGCGTTCTTTTGGGTGTATTTTACAGCTTGGCGAAGGGCCTCAATGCGCTTGCGCTGGGGGAAATGGAAGCTAAAGCGTTGGGCGTCAACGTTAAAAAAGTGTTGGCAGGTGTTATTTTGTACACAACGTTGATGGTGAGCGCTTCCGTTGCCTTCTGCGGCATCATTGGGTTTGTGGGCCTGATTATTCCCCATTGTGCACGCGGAATTGTTGGCTCAGATCATCGCTATCTCATTCCAGCAGGCGCACTTATGGGAGGACTCTTTCTCTTGGCTGCCGATACGTTTATTCGGTCCTCTTTTATTTTAAATTTGGAAATTCCCGTCGGAATTGTAACGACGTTGCTGGGCATTCCGTTTTTCCTGGGTCTATTGTTGAAGGCAAAACGTGGGGTGCAAAGTGATTGAGCTAGAAGACGTTTCTTTCGAATACACCCGTCAGCATCCCGTCATCCAAAGGATGCATCTGAAAATCGTTCCCGGCGAATTCGTTTTCGTCGTCGGCCCAAATGGCTCTGGGAAATCCACTTTATTGAAACTATTGGCCGGTCTACTGTCACCAACGGCCGGCGAAATTTCGCTCTTTGGTCGCTCTTTAAGCCTGTTTTCTCATGATGAGCTTTCCCGCGTACGTGCTTGGCTACCAGCACCTTACGCGCTAAACATATCCTGCAGCGTGCGTGAAGTGGTTACTCTCGGATGTCTGCCGTTTCCTGCATTGTCTTCATTCCAACGGGATAAAATCGTTATTAAATCCCTGAAAACCATGGACTTATGGCGTAAACGTTATCACGATTACTGCACGCTCTCGGATGGAGAAAAACAACGCACGCATTTGGCTCGTACCCACGCCCAAGTTGCCGCAAATACGGGCTACCAGCTACAAAACATTGCCCACCAACGAGTTTGTGGCTCTACCCCACCCCGTTATTGGCTCCTCGACGAACCCACAAATTTTCTCGATTCACACCACAAATCCCTCGCAATGAACACACTGAAATCCTTCACGAAAGACGGAAACAGCGTTGTCGTTGCCTCGCACGATGTCACGATTGCAGATCGCTATGCTGATAGGGTTGTTTTGATGGAGTGCCGTAGCGATTTCGAGCGCTAACATCCGTTACAGGAAAATTTCAACCCCGCTCACGTACGTTATGCTACGTTAGTACACTAGCCGCTTAAAATTGACCCTGTCTTACAAGCGTTTAAAGAGCACCGCCGCATTCTGCCCTCCGAATCCCAGATTATCGCTGATGGCGACATTGACGGTATGGCGGATGCTTTTGTTGGGGACGTAGTCGAGGTCGCAATCGGGGTCTGGGAACTCGTAATTGATGGTCGGGGGAACGATTCCCGTTTCGATGCTCTTTATACACGCTATCGCTTCAACTCCTCCGGCAGCGCCGAGCAAGTGCCCGGTCATGGACTTTGTGGAGCTAATTTTTACCTTGCGAGCATGTTCGCCAAAGACTTTTTTGATGGCGAGAGTTTCAAATTTATCGTTGTAAGAGGTCGAAGTTCCGTGGGCGTTGATGTAGTCTACGGATTCCGGCGGCAACTTTGCGGATTGCAGAACGCGTTCGAAACAAAGGGACAAGCCGCTTGCTTCGGGATCTGGGCTGGTAATGTGGTAGGCATCGCAAGTAGCGGAATATCCCGCCAGCTCGCAATAAATTTTTACGCCTCTTTTTTGGGCATGCTCTAGGCTTTCCAACACCAAAATACCCGCTCCTTCGCCCATCACGAAGCCATCTCGTTTTGCATCAAAGGGTCTACAAGCCCTTGATGGACAGTCGTTAAAGGAAGTGCTCATTGTACGCATGGAACAGAAACCTGAGAAACTCAATTCAGCGATCGCGGCCTCGCTACCTCCCGCAATCATGATCTCAGCATCCCCGAATAAAATCGACCTGTAAGCTTCTCCTATGGAATGGGTTCCGGATGCGCAAGCGCTAACAATGGCGTAACTGGGACCTTGTGCGCCCAACTCCATTGCCGTTACGCCAGATGCCATATTGGAAATAAGGCCCGGAATCATGAAAGGTGATATGTACCTGGGACCTTTTTCAAAAAGCGTATGAGCGCTATCCTGGATCTTCCTCATGCCCCCAATACCAGTTCCAATGATCACACCGAAACGCTTCGGGTCCAACGACTTATGATCCAAGGAGGCATTTTTAAGAGCCAATTTGGAAGCAGCAATGGCGAAATGGATGTAGGTATCCATGTACTTAGCTTCCTTGGGATCCATAAATTGATGAGGATCAAAGTCTTTAACCTCGGAAGCTATTTTGCAGGAGTATTTCGTTGTATCGAACTTCGTAAGAGGCCCGATGCCACTTTTCCCGGCGACCAGATTGTTCCAAAATGTATCCACGTCATTCCCTAGGGAGCTGATCACCCCCATGCCAGTGACAACAACACGCCGACTAAGGTCCATAAACGCTTATCAGGAAATTAGGGGAAATCCCAACAATTTACTTTCCAGAAGCTTGTAATTTGTTTTCGATGTAAGCAATCACATCGCCCACGGTTTTGAGTTTTTCGGCCTCGCTTTCTGGGATTTCTCCCTTAATTTCGTCCTTAAATTCTTCCTCAAATGCCATGACAAGCTCCACGGTATCGAGAGAATCGGCCCCTAAATCACCGGCGAAGGAGGCCTTTCGAGTGACCTGCCCCTCAGTAACATTGAGTTGATTAATGATGATCTCTGTGACGCGTTGTTCAATTGTTTTTTCTGACATATATAATAAGATCTTTAGTTTTGTTAAGTTAAAAAGTTTTTCTAGAAATTCAAGTTATTTGTTCATTTTTTACACAAAAGAGACTACATAACCATTCCGCCATCCACTGTAAACGTCTGTCCCGTGATGTACCCCGCCTCTTCAGAAGCGAGAAAGGCCACCATATTCGCGACATCGGCCACCTTCCCAAAGCGTTTCAGGGGAATGAGTTTCATGAGGTGATCGAGAATAGCCTCGCTTAAATTCTTGGTCATATCGGTATCGATAAAACCCGGTGCAATCGCGTTGACCGTAATCGAACGCCCGCCAACTTCCTTGGCTACCGACTTGGTGAAACCGATGATGCCAGCCTTCGCTGCTGCGTAATTGGATTGACCGGCATTTCCCATCAATCCGATGACAGAGCTGATATTAATAATCCGCCCCCAACGTTGATCGGTCATGGGCCTTAGGAGTTCTTTCGTCCAATAAAATACGCTATTTAGGTTCGTCGCAATCACGTCATTCCAATCTTCTACCGACATTCGTATCAACAGTTTATCGCGAATAATGCCGGCGTTGTTGACGAGAATATCCACTGTGCCGTACTTTTCTAAAACCTTTGCACAGCAGCTCTTCACCTCATCGTATTTGGAAACATCAACGACAAAAGCGTCCGCTTTGCCGCCATTTTTCACGATGTTCTGAGCGGTTTCTTTGCAAGAATCCGATTTACTGACGCAAACCACCGTGACGTTGCGCCTAGCCAACTCTTCTGCGACCGCCTTACCAATCCCGCGACCAGCTCCCGTAATAAGCGCCACGCGGTCATTAAGTATTAAAGACATTCCATAGACAGTTAAGAATTTTTATGAAAAAACAAGCTAATTTTTCCGATTTATCCCGGAAGAACGTGTTTCTATAGCCCAGTCATAGACATTATCGTAATGTTGCGCAGACACTTTCCAGGAAAAATCCTTCTTCATTCCGTTGATTTGCAAACGCTTGTAGTCTTTTGGATGCTCTTGATAGGTCGTACAAGCCCACTCGATCGCTTCGTAAAGTGCCGCAGCTGTCGGTTCTTCGAAGATAAAGCCGGTTCCGACGTTATTTGGCGTGTTTGCTTGGTACTGCTCGACGGTATCGATCAAACCACCCGTTTCCCGCACAATTGGCGGGGTTCCGTACGTCATTGCATACATTTGCGTGAGTCCGCAGGGCTCAAACCGACTGGGCATCACGAAGAAATCGGCACCAGCCAGCAAAAGATGCGACAATGCGGAATCATACCCAATAAATACACCCAGTTTTTTCGGATAGAGCTTGGCCAACTCGCGAAGTTTGTTCTCCAACCAAGCTTCTCCGGAACCTAAAATTGCGATCTGGATGTCTTTGTTGTCCAATAGCTTCGGCATCAATTCCGCCAACAAATCAATCCCTTTTTGATCGTACAAGCGGGTCACAACGCTGAACAGCGCAATATTTTCGCTAGATGCCAATCCCATGCGTTTCTGCAACTCCGCCTTGCAAACCCTTTTCCCAGAAAGACTTTTTGCGGAAAACGTTTTAGGAAGTGAAGCATCTGTGTGGGGATTCCAGACGGTCGTATCCATGCCGTTCAAAATGCCAATGAGGTCCGCAGCCCGGAATTTTAGGACGTCGTTCAACCCGCAACCATACGCCGGCGTCTGAATTTCCTTCGCATAACTTGGACTGACGGTAGTCAATTTCGTCGCGTGGTAAAGGCCCCCCTTCATCAAATTCACCGATCCGAGGCATTCGAGGCTGTCTTGGCGAAATTCCGAATGGGGAATACCGGCAAAATCCAGCAAACTTTTATGGAAAATGCCCTGATGTTGCAGGTTGTGGATCGTGAAAACGGTGGCGGTTTGTCCGAGCGCTTTCTCACGGTCCGTCGTGTTTAAGTAAATGGGAATGAGTCCCGTTGTCCAATCGTGGCAATGAATGACGTCGGGAATCCAATCCAACGCGTAACAAAGGTCCAAGCTCGCACGGTTGAAAAATGCAAAACGTTCGTGATTGTCGCTATGGTTTCCATAGGATCCCGCGTAAATTTCCTTGCGACCGAAATAGGGTTCATGGTCCAATAAATAGAGCTTGGTGGATTTATCCGGAAAAACCGTTTCCCAAATCTTTGCCTGTTTTGCAACACCATTGCCGAGAGTAACGGTTAGGGGTTTGTGCTCGATCCAATGAGGTTCTGGCAAAATACTCCCGTGCTTGGGCATAATCACGCGAACGTCGTGACCGAGCGCCGAAAGCGCCTTTGGCAATGCGCCAGCAACGTCGCCGAGCCCCCCTGCTGAGGCCCATGGAGTGACTTCCGGGGAAACCATTAAAATGCGTTTTTTCATAACTAAAAAAGGAGGTTATTGTGATTGTCGTGTTTGCGGAGGTAAAAATGTTGCTTGCTCCAAGGGCTTTTCGATGGACTGCTTTGGATTTTCGTGAATATGAGCGGGAGGCGGCGTCACGCGTTGCCGAAAAGCCATTTCTCGTTCCTCCACAATGCGTTCGCAGATTCTGAGAACATGCATTTTTAGCCACTGAACGGTATTACTTCCTGCAGTATAATCCGCCGGTCCATAGCAATGGATTCGTTTCGCCTGCAAGAGTTTATCGTTTTGCTCAAACTCTTTTAAACTTTCAGGATTGTAAACCGCAAAGGCTTTCCCGCCCTCATTTTTGATGACGGAAAACGTTGGGATATCGCTTGGACCATCCGCAACATAGATCATGTTTTGGATCGGGATACGACGATCTTCCTCGCTAATGGAAGCGTTAACGTCAAGGGCATTGTTTTTATTCACACCTTTGTTAATTTCGAAAATAAAGCGCGTTTTCAGCGTATTGTCGATAATCAATCCCACTTGCTGGATGCTGCGCTCAGTGATTTCGAGAGAAAACTCCTTCTGTTCCAAGTAGCCCGGAAGCATCGGTTGTTCAATGAATTCGCAGCCGTAAATGCCGTCAACGAATTCTGCTATCGCGCTGCCTAGAATCATTTCTTTCAGCCCCGCACTCACGATATAATGTTCTAACTGAATACCATGATGGACATATTCGGGCCTGGAGTGGACAAGATCCTTGAGTTCCTTAAAAAAATACGGCAAGCCCTTATAGAATTTGATGAGTTTCCCAAATTCCCTCAGTTTCTGATTGGACAGGCCTTTCAGCGGCCCATTTTGCACGTACGTCAGTAAATGGTTGAGATAAATACTGTCTTTGGAGACATGAATGCCCATTTTTGCGTAGATTTCCGGGAGCCCGTTGACTTCCTTCCAAAACGTTTGATGATCGATCCCAAAGGCCTCAAACAGAGGATCTTCCATGTATCCCGGGATCAATGTCTTATCAAAGTCCCAAATGCAGGCCAAAATGGAAGGTATGTGAAGCGTCGTCATAATAGGAGCAAAAAGATGATAATTTTCTCAAAATTCTTGATTAAAAATAATATCACAGCAATTCTTTTTATCAATCAATTATTATCATGATTCAAGATGTTCCAGACATGACCCCCGTTCGGAAAAGGCTGCAAGAGCTCAATGACGCAATGATTGCGCCAGATTTTTTCCAGAATCCAAGGCGTGCGGCCCAAATTTCTAAAGAGCAGCAGCGATTGAATGTTCTGGTTGAGTTTTACGAAAATTTGGGGAAAACCCAAAAGCATTTCGCTGAAAATCAGGAAATCCTGAAATCCAACGCAGATCCCGACCTCAAGGCGCTCGCGAAGGAAGATAACGAACGTCTTCAGCAGGAAGCGGATGCGTTGCGTCAAAAGATTCTCGAACGCATGATGCCGCCGGATCCCAACGATTCCCGCAACACGATCCTGGAAATTCGCGCGGGAACGGGCGGTGAGGAAGCCGCTTTGTTCGCGGGAGATTTATTCCGCATGTACCTGCATTTTGCGGAAACCAAGGGGTGGAGCATCGAAGTTCTCAACTCGAGTCCGTCGGGAAAAGGCGGTTTCAAGGAGATCATTTTTCTCGTGAATGGCGAAGACGTCTACAAAATGCTTAAATTTGAAGCCGGCGGACATCGGGTGCAACGGATCCCATCGACGGAGGCCAACGGGCGCATTCACACGTCTGCAGCAACGGTGGCGGTTTTGCCAGAAGCGGAGGAGGTTGACATCGCGATCAAGCCAGACGATTTGGAAATTACCGTTTGTCGCGCAAGCGGTCCGGGCGGACAAGGCGTCAACACGACGGATTCTGCCGTGCAAATTTGCCACAAACCCTCCGGATTGATCGTCACCTGCGCCGATGAGCGTTCTCAGCAGAAAAACCGCGTCAAGGCCATGAAAGTCCTGCGTTCCCGTCTCCTCCAGCAAAAAGAAGAGGAAGAACGTCTCAAATACGCCGAAAATCGCAAAAACCAAATCGGTTCCGGCGACCGTTCAGAGCGCATTCGGACCTACAACATCCCCCAAAACCGCCTAACCGACCACCGCATCGGCCTGACACTCTACAACTTAGCGGAAATCCTTGAAGGCCAACTCGATGCCGTCCTCGCTGCCCTCCAAGAGGCGAACTTGAAAGAACGTCTGGCAGCGTTGGCGAAGGTAGGCGTTGAGGGAATGAATTTTAGTTCCCGAACCCAAACAAACACAACAATATGAAAAAACGAATACTCAGTACGCTCGCTTTATGGACCATGATCATTGGGTTGGCGGCTATATTTCGGGAGGGGAGCGTACCGTGGTTGCTAGCAATCTTCGGGGTGGCGGCGCAGTATGAGTTACATGAGCTGCTGCGGAAAACGGGGTACAGGCCGATGATGCTGAGCTTGGTCTTGGGGTTTTTGCTGCCTTTAGCGGTGTGGTTTTTACCGGAAGGATTTGCGGGATCGGTGTTTCCGGTGTGCTTGCTGATCCTTTTGGGAAGCGTCCTGTGGCATCCTGTTGGGGCGCAGAGAGAAGTGACGGTGTTGCCGAGTGTGTTCAGTTTTCTATACATCCCCTACCCTTTTCATTTTTATGGATTGCTGGTTAAGTCGTATGTTCTTCATCAGCAGGCGCTTATGGGAATCTGCGTGGTGGTTTGGGCAATCGCTGTGGCAAAATTTTCAGACGTCGGTGGGCTATTTGCCGGAAAGTGGTTCGGCCGGAACAAATTAGCACCAACCATCAGCCCGGGAAAGACATGGGAGGGCGTTGTCGGCGGAATGCTCTTATCGTGTTGCTTAGGAATCGGATTGGCCTCCATTTTGCGCTCCCATGAACTCTTTCCAATGAAAACCGCCGCAACATTCTTGGCGATCATTGCCATTGTCGCGATGTCCGTCATCTCCGACCTCGTCGAATCCGTCTGGAAGCGCTACGCCAACGTCAAAGACTCGGGTTCCTGTATCCCAGGCATCGGGGGAGCCCTCGACCTCATCGATAGCCTCATCTTCGCCGCACCAGTGACGTATGTAATGCTTAGATTTTAATTTTTAATATTCAGAAACTTTTCTTTTCCGGGAACCTTTCATAAAAATGCCTTCCGAATGAAGAGTTTGCCTCTTGACCATCATTGTAACAACAAACAATAGTTAAGATGCTGAAGAGAAACAAGATAAGCAAGCACTAGATAAAAAAGACAATGGGGGGTAGGTTACAAAGCGATCCCAAGCTTGCTAAAAATTTCTTTCATGAGGATTTTACGTGCGGCGTCAGATTGTATTAGGTCTGGCAAAAGTTTTCTCAAATATAGACTTCTAGTATTTAATGAGCTTGGTGCGTATTCGAAGTGGACGCCGGATAGGATCACATTCCCCTTACCGTATGGAATGTGTATGATTGCAGGTAAATTGTTTTGATAATATCCAATGACAGAAACGTGATCATAACTTGCTGCGTTTTTGAAGTGTCCTCCACCATGATAATAAAGGGTAGCCTCTTTAACTTGTTTTAGGTCAAGCGTTATTTTAGCCGCCCGTGAACCGCTACAGCTTCGATAACCACCCTTAGCCAGGGTTGGACCAATGGCCTTACCGTGGAAAAATGCCAGCTCCCGTACTCCCACATGCTCGTACGGTCCGCCTTTATCAAATTTCACATAAGCTGCACCGTAGTAAGCACCAGCGCACACACCAAGATAAGAGCCCCCATTCTTTACATAATTTTTAATGTTTTGGTTACCGCCGCCATTTAGTTTTCCGACATAATCCGAATCGTTTCCTCCTGGCATAAGCAGCGGCATCTTTAACCCATTGATTACTAATTACTTTCTGTGAATTGATCGTGCGGACGTGATAATTATGGGGTAAAATTTCTTTTAAAGTAAATAGTGTTTTTGATATGGAGATTTTCCTAACGCTCACATCTTGGTACACATACACAACGTTCTTTTCTTGCAAGCTGCTCTTCGAAAGTACTGAAGTCCAACCGCTGACCGCAATGGTAACGAAAATTAAGACTGATTTCATGTTTTTTCGAAGAATTAACGTTTATTTTAATAAATCGATGTTACATATGCAAGAGTATTTCGATATCGGAAGGCATTTTTTAGGCACAGAGTGCCAAAGAATGCCTTCCGAATTAAGAGTTTTTTCAGGGGAGGACCGGAGGGTCGTAGGAAGACCCCTTCAGGGAAAAAAAGTGGGGGCCTCAATTTCGAGATGACGAGCAGGCGCGCAAGAACCGGTGACCGCATCAATTTTAAGATGCCAGGCAGGCGCACGAGGTCGCGGATTGCGTAGCTTACTAACGCTAAGTGAGCAATCCAAGATCCGATGTGCAACACACCTGGCGCTTAAAATCGATGCGGTCATGAGCGTACTGACAGTACTGATGGGATATTGAGGCCGATGCGCAACGAACTCGCCGCTCAAAATTGCGGCCCTCCACCTACATTTGCAAGAGCGTCTCGTACACGTCCCGCAAAACCCACGGTGGGGTGGAGGCACCTCCGGTTAGGCCGATGAATTTGAAGGAGTTTTTGATGAGGGCTAAGTCGAGGTCCTTGACGGTTTCTGCGAGGAAGGTGGGGATTTTGCGTTTTTTCGCGAGGGCGACGAGCTGTTGGGTGTTAGCGGAATGGGAACCGCCGATGACGATGATGACGTCTACGCCCGAGTCGACGAGGAGATCAATATCCTTTTGGCGACTCTTTGTTGCTGGGCAAATGGTGTCCAAAACGACGAGATTTGGGCACTTTTTGGCCAAAATATCGGCGACCGCGGCATACGTCTCCATAGATTGCGTGGATTGGGAAACGAGACAGGAGGGTTGATCAGTTCCTGCAAATTGTTGGGCAGCCTCGAGATTGGGGAAAATGGTGCAGTTTTCTCCTGCATGCCCTTGGAGGCCAATGGTTTCCGCGTGTTTTGGGTCGCCAAAAATGAAAATCCAACGATTTTCTTTTGCGTTCAGCTGAATGTGTTCCGCGATTTTCGCGACCTCAGGGCATGTACCATCTTTAATGGCGAGGCCGACGGCCTTCAGTTCTTCTTTGCGCTTGGGAGAAATTCCGTGTGCGCGAATGAGGACGACGCCCTTCTTTGGGTTGGGGTCGCTGCCGTCTTCAGGTAACTCGCGGACGTTCCACTCCTTCAGTTTTTCGATCATCTGCGGATTGTGGATGAGGGTACCGTCCGTCCAAACAAAGGGATGCTTTGAGGAGAACAGTTTCGCCTTCCGGATAGCCTGATCGACGCCTGGACAAAAGCCGGCGCTCTTTGCTAATAAAACTCGCACTGGTTTCTAGGAGTGGAGTTTTTGTGTATACAAATGAACGATGCGCTTGCTGAGCTCGAGGGGACTTCTTCCCTCCGAATTCAGGCAATAGTGGGCGCTCATGTAGAATTTTTCGTGTTGGCTGAGTAATTCCTCTATGCGTTGTTTTTGGTTCATATCGGGTGCATTCAATAATGGTCGGTGTGACTTACGATTTGTTTGTTGTAGTATCTTTTCTGATGAGGCGAAAAGGCCAATCACAATCCCCTTGCTTTTCAAGGACGAAATGATGTCTTGGCTGAGTGAAATGGCGCCTCCGCACGCAACGATGCATCCATAAGAGGGATGTCCGCTGAGGAAGAAGGCAGACTCCTGTTCTCTGAAGTAAGCCTCTCCTTTGTGTTCAAAAATTTCTTCGACCGACATGCGTTCTTTGACCTCGATAAATTCATCGGAGTCAACGAATTGCATTTTAAGGATTTTCGCTAAAAAGCGTCCCAACGTGGATTTGCCCGTGCCCATGAATCCAACGAGATACAGATTGGGCTGAATGCTTTTAGGAATTGCCTGGTCTCGTCTTGTGAAAATGTCTTTGACGGTTTCGAGGACACTTTCAACGGAGATATCCACCATCGCATCGCTTTTGAAAATGCGATGTTTCGGGTGTGTGATCGGATAGGGACCAAACCTTTGCGGGTTGGTCGGACCGAATAAGGCGATTAAATCCTTTCCCAATGTGGCTGATAAATGCATGGGGCCGCTGTCGTTCGTGATAACTAAGTTCGAGAAGTGAAGCAAAGTTATCATGTCTTGTAAAGATGTTTTTCCAATAAAATTGTAAAATTGCTTGGATTTCCACGAATCCTTCTCTTTTAGAGGCGTTGTTCCGACCCAAACAACCGCTTTGTTCGGAAATTCGTTGAGGAGGCGATCTGTCAGTTCGACGAAGTGGGGCCATTCCTTTTCGGGCCGTCGACTGTTCGGAAACAGTAAATGATAATCTTGCCGAAGAAAAGTGCCATTCACGAACGGCACATGCGAAAATTCCCAGGGAAGGTAGTTGGAAACGCGAGGCAGGAGGCCTAATTGCGGCAAAAAGGCTTTTAAAATGTCGAGCGCATGAGGATTTTCCTGCGATGGCAGCGGAACCACCTCCGTGTAGCACCACTTGGAACCTTCACGCGCGTCTGAGCGGCCAATTTTACGTTTTGCCTTGGCACACAACGTCATCAAGCCCGTTCTCGCGAGTCCCTGGAAGTCGAGCACAGCGTCATATTGCTTTTGACGGATGGCCTTGATGCACTTAAAGAACTTCCTCGGCGAATAACTGCGACTAAAGGGGATGATCCTATCGACGACTCCCCCGCAAGCGTTGACAATCGGGGCAAAAACATCGCGCACGACCCACGTAATATGGATGTTAGGTCTTTGCTGTTTGATGGCGCACGCAACCTGCAACCCATGGACGATGTCGCCCAAAGAAGACGGTTTTATGATCAGAATGTTTTGCATTGCGCCAAAAGAGTTTCTTATGATAATACTCTTATAACAAAATTCTGGAAACATTGAAGACTATTATTCGTTTTTTAAAAAAGATCATTTCCTGGACACAAGAGAAAGGTCTCCAAGCGCTCACTTGGCTGCTGGGGAACGGGCTTTATTACGGGCTACTCGGGCGTCGTAAGCGTTTGTTAGCCAATCTCTTCAGGGCATTCCCGCAACGTACCGAGAAGGAACGCCGACGCCTCGCTCGCGAAAGCTGCTGTCGAACCGCCGAAATGGGTGCCTTTGTCCTCATTTCTACTTTCTGGAGCGAAAAAAGAATCGCCAAGCGCGTCCAAGTGGATGATTCCGTCCTAAAAGCCTGCAGAGATTATCAAGGAAAGCCGTTAGTCGTTCTCGTGCCGCATTTTTCTCTCATGGAAAGTATTACGTATCTGCCGTACCTCATGAAAGAGATCCAACAGCTGGATATTGGCGTTCTCTACCGCCCCTTTGGCAGCCAATGGATGGAGTCGTTGATCAAAAAATCCCGAGAACGTTGTGGACTCCAGTTGCTTTCGCGAAAAGAGGGGATGATGAAGTCCTGGCGCATTCTCAAAAGAGGCGGCATCGTTGCAATGTTGTTCGACCAACACGCGGGTATGGCGGGCCGTTCGGCCTTGTTCTTTGGCCAACTCGTTTCCTGCACGGAACTGCCCGACGAGCTCGCAAGAACCTTCCACGCCCCAGCGTGCATCGTCTACCCAGAACGGACAGGCTTCCTGCGCTGCAAACTCCGCTGCGATCGGTTGCAAATCCGAGATGGCTTCGAGACGCCCGTTATTTTTGCCGCAAATGCTTGGTTAGAAGAGCGTTTACAAGACGAGAAATTCTGCGCGGACTGGCTCTGGCTGCACGATCGCTGGAAGACGCAACGGCTTCCCCGCGAACGCTTTTTCATCCGCCCAAAACGTAATGGAGTCGACGCAGCTGTGCGTTTTTCTGGAAAATCCGTCCTAGAACGCAAAGAACGCGTTTGGATCCGCCTGCCTAACTGGTTGGGCGACATCGTGATGGCGATCCCCCTGATCCTCGCGCTCAGGAAAGGACGGCCCGATTTCGAGGTTACGCTGCTAGTCAAGGAACGTTATAAGGACTTTTTGGAACAGTTCGGGTTCGCGGAGAATATCATTGGACTGCCACAAGTCCCTGGCATTCAATATTTTGCAAAATTATGGCAATGGCGCCTCCGTTATCCCGAAACGCACATCGTTTTCACCAATTCTTTCCGCGGAGACCTCGAATCCTGGGTCATCGGTGCACCGCAACGCATGGGGATTCAACGACAAAGGGCCCTGCGCAGGTTCCTTTTGACGGATGTCTGGAATGTTCCTAACTCATTGCAAGAGAATACTATCCATCAGACCCGCCTCTGGGAGCTTTGGTTCCAGCACTTCGGCCTCAAAGAGCCCATCGACTTGAGCCCGATCATCCCCTTGGGGCAGAAGAATTTGCGCTCCGAAAAACGAAAAATCGGTCTCATCTGCGGTACCGAAAACTCCCCCCTCAAACGCTGGCCCATCGCACACTGGATCTCGTTGATTGAGCGCATCTTACAGAAATTTCCCAATGGCGAAATCGTTCTCCTCGGCACAAAAAATGACTGGTCTCTCACGCGCCCCATCATCGACCACTTTCGCCATGAAAACATCCCTCTCTCCGATCTCGTCGGTCAAACAAACCTCGTCGCGTTCACTCACGCCCTCCTCTCCTGCTCCTGCGTCGTCAGCAACGACACCGGCGGTATGCACCTCTCCAATATGCTCGGCACCCCCACCATCGCCATCTTCGGCCTCACTAACCCCCTCCGCACCGGTCCCATCTTCGGGACCCACACCACCATCATCCAGCCCCCGACCTGCCCCCCTCACGGCGGTGGGAACGTCGGCGACGTCGCGGTAGAGACGGTATTCAGGGAAGTTGAGACGTTGTATCTTTAAGGTGGAAATCCGGAGGGGGTGCTTTTTGCAAAAAACACCTCCTCCGGAAGTACTACTTCCTCTATCCCTTCACCTGCTTCCTTAGACCCTGCAAGGTTTTGCGAGAACCCTTGCTTGCTTCGGCGGGGAGGCTGTTGAAGAAGGTTTCGAGGGTTTGGCAAGCATCGTAGTCGTCGCAGTGAGCGCAACTGAGGACTTTTTTGGTGATACCACAAGCTCTTAGGGGGCAAGCGTGGCAATAACCTCCGTGGCGTTTACTTTTCCCGCCTGGGTGGCAACCGTCGCACGTAGCGGCGGCGATGGGCATGTCGGGACACTGATAGTCCTTCCGCCATTGTTCAACGACTTTTACCTTTGCGGCCTCATCGTTATTCTTCGTAGCAATGTAAGCCGCACATTGGCTGCAATCCAATCCGCAAAATGAAATCATAGACATAAACATTCCTCTTGGTTAGGTTAATTCGGTAACTGATTTACCTTTTCGTCCCATTTTTGGTTTCTTTAGCACGAAGTAAAGCGCTTTTTGCAAAAAAACGTTCATGTTTCATCACAACAAAACCTCCCCCTAGCAATGCTAAAGGGAGGGCGGATTGTGCATGAAAATTTGCTCAGGAAACGTTCTCATCAATATGAAAACAACCCCGTTACAAGACATACCAACGAAATACGGCAAAAACATGCTTAATTGGTCATTCAAAGTATATTTTTATTTGATCATTCATACCATGCAACTTATTCAGTCTCTGTCCAACGTCGCTTGGCAATCCTCCGCCGCCGACACCCGTTAACCAGATGGACTGCAATCCTTTATAAGTCCCTAACAGGTCCACTAAACCATCCGTCAAATAACCGTAAGGTATTTTGAGCGTCTGAAGATTTCCAAACAACTTAAGCATCTTAATCAATGTGGCGTCTGAAATTTTAATCCCCTTCTCAAGTTCTATACTCACTGGCTCCTTACACGTCTTATTGCCGAATGTTTCGGCGAACACGGTCATGCATTTGGAAGCATCGTTATCGCTGAACTTTGGAGGAAAATAAAGGGTAAAATCCTTTTCGAGGTATTCGTCTGCCTTTTGCATTAAAAGGATATCGATAGCCACTTCAAGTTTTTCAGCAGACGACGCATTTTTCGTTTCGTTAACAAACTCCTGGCTGTATTCGCTTCCGAGAGTAAAGTGTGTCTTGGCAATAGCGTTTGTAACGTTATCTAACGCCGTCCCACTGAGATTACTTGTCAGATTTTCTTCATCAGCAACAAGAAGAAGAATGTTGTCGCAAAGGATACGGTTCTTGTTTTGATCAAAGCAGTCTTTTACTCGCTGCGACAGGGCAGATTGGATCCCAGCTGTGCCTAATGTGGATATATTCACAGCAAAAGCGCCGGTGGTTAGCAATCCTGCGATGGCTGACCCGATAAATAGATTTTTTACGATTTTTATGTTAGAGTATTTTGTCATAAGATAATTTTTTTATTTAAGAATAGCAAGTTGTATCTACATTAGAGCAATGTCAACACATCTATTCCATTTGATTCCAAATTCTATTTATTCCGGTGATGATTGTCAAAGGTAAAAAAACTTCAACCCTCGAACGTATAGAGATTTCCCGACTACCGCTTTGAGGAGTCCTTTGTCAGCTCGAGATGATACAGTCATTTTCGCCGCTTGAGTAAAAAGGCGTTGCTTTCCTCCACCTTTGAAAAAAAAGATTGTCATGTTACATCGAAATATTTGTGATGAGGTCATGGGTAAAATAGATTTTTTTGAAGTGGTTGCACGTCGCCATAGCTATCGCGGCGGATTTGAACCAACAGAAGTCTCAAAAGAGCATCTGATGAAGATTGCGGATGCTGGCATACGGGCGCCTTCAGCGATGAACGCTCAGACAACACAATTTATTATTATCGACAACCGTCAGCTCATTGAGTCGATACGGACCTTGGAAGGCATGCAGGCTATCATGGAGGCACCTGCTTTCATCGCATGCATTGTGGATAAGAATCCTAAACCGGTTTCTGACGGGATGGCGTTTCAGGTGGATGATTGTGCAGCGGCTGTCGAAAACATGCTTTTGGCGATAACGGCCTTGGGGTATGCGAGTGTTTGGCTCCAAGGATGGCTCAGGCAAAACAACCATAACGCTATCATCGCTAAACTTATCAATTTGCCCGAAGAGAAAATGATCCGCGTGCTTTTACCTATAGGAATACCCACAACAACCCGTTCACCAGCGCCAAAATTGCCCTTTAGTGAGAGAGCGTGGTTTAACTCCTACGGCAGGACGCCGTAGCGATTTCGAGCGCTAGGGTTCCGTTACAGAAAAATTCCAACCCCGTCACGTACTACAGTACGCTCGGGGGTTAAAATTTTTCTGTAGCCGTCCCTATCATCTCGAACTTACTACGGCGTCTCTCAGTACTTCAGGTTCCCAAACCTTCAAAAGAAAAGCGGCATCGGAAGGCATTTTTGTTTGGCCTGTAAGTCCAAACAAAAATGCCTTCCGAATAAGAGTTTTTAGGGGGGAGGTCCGGAGGGGCGTTTTTTATAAAAAACGCTTCCTCCGGAAAAACGGCTTCTCTATCCCTTAACCTTCTTCCTCAGCCCCTGCAAAGTTTCGCGAAAAAATTTACTTGCTTCCGCTGGGAGGCTGTTAAAGAAGTCTTTGACGCCTCGATACGGCATCACAGTCGTCGCAGTGGGCGCAACTGAAGGACATTTTAGCAACACCGCATGCCCCCAAATAGTAGTCACAGCGGCATTTGCTCATTCCCGGGCGGTAACCGTCGTAGGCGGCGGCCACGATTGTCTTCAGCTATCGCGAGTCTTCCTTAAAGAGCTCTTTAGCTACCAAATTCTACTCTTCTCGAACTGAATTGCACTTTTTATCCAGCTGCATAATCAACTTCGCTCTTAGATATCCCTGCCTGAATAATATCAAAAATACTTAAAATCAAACGTATTATTGGGAATATCTGGGCAGTCTTGCTTAATTTCATCAAGCTTGAAATTCACGTATTTCTTGAATTCTTCTCTCAATTTTTTGACTTCTTCCGATTCATTCTCGCTTTTACCAATACAAACAGGGATTTGCAATTTCACCAAATAGCTTTCACCGCTAAAGTCACTCCCCACGAACTCTACAAACTGACGCACGCCATCAGGAGTAAATCTTGGAAGAGGATCATCCTTAGATTTCTCGATCTCCAAATAGGCCAAAGACGTGTTATGGTACTTGATATTATACGTCAATGATACTAAACCCTTGTTGGTGAGGTTTCCAGAAGACATATAAAGTTCATGTATCTTTGTTGGCAATTTAACGATAGCGGAATCGGTCAAATCTGGATTACCACGCACAAAGATTTGCGTCACGTTTTTATTTTCACAAAAAGCACCTATAATCTGCTCTAAATCCTCTTTTGACGCATTTTTTACATTATCGATCATCAGCGTCACCAAAGGCAATTTAGCTAAATCTTGCGCATGTTTACTAAGAATTTTCGCATCACAATATTCGAAGTACATTTGAAATACCTCTGGAGATCTTTTCACGATTACAGAGAGTACGTTATCAAGATTTTCAGGAGAGAGGTAACTCAGCCCATTTACATACTTTGTTTTTGACGTAAAAAACTGCTCTGGAGAAAACTCAAAAAGCTTTATCATTTTCTCAACAGTTTCAAATTGGCCAGCGAATTTGACTCCTTCCGACGTCCAATAGTCGGACAACCCTAGTTCGTTAACTTTCTTTAGAAAGTCCTCGTAGGAGGGTTTCGATTCCATTGAAGAATTTTGATTGGTCACTTCCTCGTTTTGGATCACATTTTTTTGGATCACTCCAGACAAAGGCATAACAGCAACCATCGCAGCCATGAAAGGGACTTTATGTAACGCAGATATAATAATTTTTCTCATAAGATAGATTTATTGTTTATTTATAAATATCATTTATTTGTAAATTATGTTTGTTATAAAGTCAAATGAAAAATTTAAAACAAAAAAGCCCATCGCGTTTAAACGATGGGCTTTATAATTTCCTGGCAACGACCTACTCTCGCACCTGTTACAGCACTACCATCGGCGGTTGAGGTCTTAACGAGCGTGTTCGGGATGGGAACGTGTGTTTCCCCTCACCTATGATCACCAGAAATCTTGTATTCTCGCGTCACCAGATTTTCTCAACCTTGTAAATTTTTTGTGATAAAATCCCAGTGAAGATTCAAGATTCTAAAAACTAACACAAGTGTCAGATTCTAGAATCTTCATCATAGAATTTCAATTTTCACAATCTAATGCATTGCAAGACTCTCTTTCAAAAGTCGCTGCACCGTTTAATTTAAGAACTAAATCAAAACGCTCGACTCATTAGTATCGGTTAGCTCAATGCATTACTGCACTTACACATCCGACCTATCAAACTGGTAGTCTACCAGTAGTCTTACAGGGATAAACCCTGGGAAATCTCATCTTGGGAGTAGCTTGGCGCTTAGATGCCTTCAGCGCTTATCTATTCCGAGCATAGCTACCCGGCGCTGCCATTGACATGACAACCGGAACACCAGCGGCTCGTCGTTCTCGATCCTCTCGTACTAGAGAACGAACCCCTCAAATTTCCTGCGCCCACAGCGGATAGAGGTCCGAACTGTCTCACGACGTTCTGAACC
>CAYWEO010000016.1:0-20717 GCA_964457855.1 uncultured Opitutales bacterium
TCGTAGTAGGTTTTCCAGTGGTTAATGGGGAGGCCGTAGAGGGCGTGGAGGGAGGCGTTGGTGGTGCGGGAGTTGGGGGTTTGGAGTGCGGAGGCTTTTTCGACTTTGAGGCGATTTTTGACCATTTGGAGTTCATTGGGGTCGATTTTGCCGTTGGCGAGGCGTTGGAGCTCCTGGTCGATTTCGGAGAAAACCTTTTCTTGGTGTTCCTCTTTGGTGCCCGCAAAGATGTAGAACAAGCTTGTTTGGTGACCGGTAACGCGATTGGCGCCGATGAAGTAGACGAGGCCCTGCTGTTCGCGGATCTTGCGGAAGAGGTTGCTGGAGAGACCGTTAAGGAGTTCCGCGAGAATGTCGGTGATCTCGAAATTGGGATCGGTGAAACCGATAGAGGGGAAGGCTTTGAAGAGGATCGTTTGTTCGCAGGGAAATTCGAGGGTGTGAGTCCCTTTTTTTGCGGGCAAATGGATGGCAGGTAAGTTGGGAACGAGCGGCGAGGCGGCCTGTGGAAGGCCTTGGGCGATTGCGGAAAATTTGTCGATAATGTCGTTTCTGTCGAAAATTCCGGAGACGGCGAAAACGGTATTTTGCGCGTAGATGGTGGCCTCTTTGTGGTCAATGATGTGCGGTATGGAGATTTTTTGGAGGGTCTGTTGAGTCCCGAGAGCGTGATGGGCGTAGGGGTGACTTCCGAAGAACTTTTGACGCAGATGCCACAAACCGTAAGAGAGGGGATCATCAAAAAGTTCTTTAATACGAGCGACTTGGCCATCAACTTCCTTGTCAAAAGTTGTGTTGTGGAAGGCGGGAGTTAGAAGGGCATTTTGGAGTAAGCCGAACATTTTTGAAACGTGATTCGGGAGCAGTTCGAGATTGAGGCCGAACATGTTATTGCCGGCAAAACAAGTGAACGATCCACCCACGTTTTCCACTTGTTCTGCGATGGCTAGGGCGGAATTTTCCTGAGTGTCTTTTGTGAGGAGGCTGGCGAGGAGGTGCGTGATGCCGTAGTGCTTGGGATTTTCGTAGGCCGGACCGCCGCGAAAAGCGACTTTGAGGTGCGTTTTTGGGAAATGAGGCCAGTTTTGGAGGAGCAAACGGGCGTTGTTTGGGAGGGCCACTTCTTCAAAATCTAGAAATAATGGCTGGGATTTCGTTGCGGGAGTTGCGAGTGCCTTTTTTGCCTGCTTTGGCTCTAAAGACACGGTTGTTAAGGCGTTCTCCGACAAGTGCTTTCCGAGCAGCGAATGCACTTCTTCGTAGGTCTTATTTTGCAGAATGTCCAAATAACTGATCGGATATCGATAATCTCCCATCACGACTTCCGCGAGACCGAGACGTGAGGCTTGCGAATAAATCGTTTTCTGGGAATTGATTTCGTACACAAGGGATTGCTGGCGAGCGCGTTCAAAGTGGTTGCGATGGAAGCCATTGGCCTTGAGATCGGCAATGGTTTTGAGGATCGTTGCCTCAACTCTTTGGGTTTTGTTGGGGTCGCAAGTATAAGTAATACAGAGCAAACCCGTATCTTTTGGGTTCCAGCAATAGACGTCGATGTCGTGAACGAGTTTTGTTTCCTCACGGAGTTTTTGGTAGAGAATTGCGCTATATCCCGAGCCAAGAACGCGTGCGAGGAGGTCCAGTCCGGGGGCATCGGAGTCCGTCATAGGGGGGATTTTGAAACCCATGACGCCGCGGGCGATGTGGTAATCGCCGAAAAATTGTTGTTTTCTATGAACGAGTTGATGAGGTTCTTGCGCAATGAACGGCGGCGAATAGTACCGATCTTCGTGGGACTCGAAGGCTTGCTTTGCCAATGCAAGGGCTTCCTGTGTGTCGATGTTGCCAGCGATGACGAGAACGGCGTTATTGGGGAGATAGCGTTCTAAGTGATACTCCAGAAGGTGTTCTCTGGTCAGCTTTTCGAAGAGCGTTTTTTTGCCAATGATGGGATATTGGTAGGCATGGACGTGAAAAGCAGTGTTGAAAAGGGCTTGATTGACAACGTTATCCGGATCATCGAATGTTCGGTCAATTTCCCGCAAAATGACATTTTTCTCTTTCGCAAATTCCTCTTCGGGGAACGTCGAGTTGAAGGCGATGTCAGACAGAATTTCCAACGAGGTTTTCAGGGAGGTTGCTGTTCCCTCGACGTGGTAGGTTGTGTGATCGAACGTCGTGTAGGCGTTAATGGAGGCGCCTTCCGCCTGAATGGCTTGCGTGATGTCGTTGAAGGAGCGCTGTCGAGTGCCCTTGAAGGCCATGTGCTCGACAAAGTGTGAAATACCAGACCCTAGGAATTTATTTTCGTAAATACTACCGGTTTTAATCCACAATTGAGTGGATAGAAGATCGATGCTGTGATTTGCCTGAATGAGAACGATCAGCCCGTTCGCGAGAACGCAGCGGCTGATAGTTTCATTACAGAAACTCATCAAAAGAGAAGTGTCCATTATGTGTGTTCGCTTTTTTGGTGAAAAAAGTAACTTCTGTTAAAAAGATTAATTATAAAGTTGTAAAGCTAATTAGAACAGGTAATTAAAAAAATGTGCATTTTTAGATTTATTTTCACTAGGAGTCCTTTAATCAGAAGTTCTTCTGAGCGGTGCTGGTGTTTTTTGCGCCCAACTTTGTTATTGATTGTAAACGATTTGTAAATATTTTGCAAGAAAAAATGGGGTTTATAAAGCGTTTACCGATAAAGACAAAAAGCGTTTTACGGCGAAAATTCTATTTTTGCATTTTTTTCTGATTGGAAATTTGCTAAGTCGCAAAAATAGGCTTTAAAAGAGTTGCTTTTTGTTCATAAATTCATAAAAAAGCTCTCTTTTCCGAGAAAAAGCCTTCCTCGCAAAAAATAAACTTGAGATCGTGGGTAATTTTGCGATGATGGTGTGCAAATGATGTGCCTGTGTGGGTGGGTTTGAGGAAATAAGGCAAAACTTAAATTTTATGGAAGAGAATGTGATCATTATAGGGGCCGGGTGCGCTGGCTTAACGGCTGCTGTTTACACGGGCAGAGGGCGGCTAAACCCCCTTGTCATTGAAGGTCCCATGCCGGGCGGCAATTTGACAATGACCACGACGGTCGAAAATTTCCCGGGATTTCCCGAAGGCATTCAGGGGTTTGAGCTGACGACCCGTTGCCGTCAACAGGCGGAACGTTTCGGGGCGCGCTTCATTCGCGGAAAATGCGATCGCGTAGAGCTAGCAGGGCCGTTAAAGCGTCTTTGGGTTGGGGGCCAGGAATTGACTGCAAGGGCCGTCATTATCGCTACGGGAGCCTCCAGTCGCCTCCTAGGCGTTCCCGGCGAAAAGGAGCTAATGATGGGACGCGGAGTGAGTACATGTGCGACCTGCGATGGCGCTTTTTACAAGGACGAACAGGTGGCGGTCATTGGCGGAGGGGATACTGCATGCGAAGAGGCTCTATTTCTCACACATTTTTGCTCAAAGGTCTTTCTCGTCCACCGCCGCGATCGCCTACGTGCCTCTACCATTATGGCCGAACGCGTTCTCAATCACCCCAAAATAGAGGTCGTTTGGAATGCCGTTGTAGAGAGTTTTTCCCCTAACGCTGAGGGCGTTTTGCGAGGACTGAAAATCCGTTCCGATGTCGGCGAAAAAGAACTCCCCTGCTCCGGCGCTTTCCTCGCCATCGGTTACCTCCCCTGCACAGACTTTTTCAAAGGCCAATTGCCCCTCGATGCCGATGGTTACATCCAAACCCTCTCCGAAATGAGCGTGCGCACAGAAATTCCCGGTGTTTTCGCTGCTGGCGAGTGCACCGACCGCCACTACCGCCAAGCTATCGTCGCGGCCTCCATGGGCTGCCAAGCCGCTTGTGAGACAGCGTTGATTTTGAACGGCGAGTTCGTTGCGCTCAAATTTCAACCCCGTCACGTACGTTAGTACGCTCGGGGGTTAAAATCATCGCGCGCCTGCTCGTCATCTCAAAATCAACGCTGTCTCGCTGTTTGGTTTTTTTTGTTGAAAACTTTTCGGAAACCTTTCTGTTCGCGAGAACAGAAAAGGTTCCCGGACCCTCCAAAGAAAAGCGGTATTTTTTGCTCATGCTGAGTAAAATATGAAAATTTTTCTTCGCTTTATAGGTGGAGCGGCGTAGTAAGTTCGAGATGATAGGGACGGCTACAGAAAAATTTTAACCCCCGAGCGTACTAACGTACGTGACGGGGTTGAAATTTTCCTGTAACGGAACCCTAGCGCTCGAAATCGCTACGCCGCCTACATCAAACTACCGTTTCTATGCCCGGCTCCGGATCAATGATTTTGCAGGTGGGGTGGAGGTCTGAGATTGTTTTTGCGAACCAATTTCTTGCGGAGGCGTTACCGTGGGAGAGGACGATAGCGCGGGGGTTGAGGGAGAGGGCGAAATTGACGATTTCTTCGCGATCTGCGTGGCCGCTGAGGTCAAAGCAGTCGATACTTGCCTTGATGGTTGCAGTGTAGTCGAAGGCCCTGAAATCGAATTGAGAGCCGTGGCTAGCAGCGATGAGTTGGCCGCCGGGGGTTTCTGGGTCGCAGTAGCCGACGAAGCAGAGGCCGTTGAGGGAGGATTCAATGAGGTTAAAGGCCGCTCGATAGGAGGGAGTGTTTTCGACGAGCATACCGCTGCTGAGAACGTAAATGGAGGGCTTTTTGCCTTGCAGGGCGGCCCGTTTGCCGCTGGTTTGAAAAGGTTTGACCTTCAGCTCTTTGAGGATTTTTCTGCGGAATCTGACGAGTCCCGTCTTTCTGGAAATTTCGTCGAAGGAGTCCATGAGGGCAACGCCGAGGCCCGAGCAGAAAATGGGGGCGTGCGGGATGCATTTTTGTTTAATGGCTTGGTGGAGAATGGAAAGGATTTCCTGCATTCTTCCGAGCGCAAAGGCGGGGATGAGCACGGATCCGCCTCTGTGGAGGATGTCATGGACTTTACGGATGAGGCGTTGTTGTTCCTTTGTCGCAGTGACTTCCGGATTGCGTTCCGTGTTGCCGCGAGTGGTTTCGATGATGAGGGAATCAACCTGGTGTTTGGGGAAGCGCGCGCCGTCGAGGGTTTCCTGGTTGCGGAAAAGGACATCTCCCGTAAAGAAGATTTTTCTGTGCTTGTACATGACCTGGACGCCACTGGCTCCGAGAACGTGGCCGGCTGGGAAAAAAGTGACCTCGAGGGATTCCTTTTCCTTTTTAAGCACGATGGGCCTGTTGTAATTCATCGGAATGAAGGCATTACTGAGGTTGTCGATGTCAGTTGGGTGGAACAGCGGATACTCCTTGATATTATGTTCTTCGCGCTGCTTGCACATGACGTTGTAGGAATTGTACAGCATGCGCGGAGCGATGATGCTCGTGGGGTAGCTGATGAGAACCTTCGCCATTGGATGCTTTTTGAGCAAAAGGGGGAGGGATCCGACGTGGTCTAAGTGACTGTGAGTGATGACGATGTAATCAATGGAATGCGGTTCCAGCTTAGAAAAATTGGGGAGGGCGGCATTTCCCATGCGTTTCGGATCAGTTCCGCAATCCACAATTACGCGGAATAGGCCTAGCTCGATATATAGGCAATTAGCGCCAATATCGCGTTCAAAATTAAAGTCTTTTAGTTTCATTGAGTATTTATGTGTAGTATAGTTTGTAAGTACCGCAGGATTCTATCTATGTAAATAAAGGCTGCGTTGGTTTCAGGCTATGGGGATGTTGTTTTTAGAAGAAATTCTCTTCAAATGAACATGGTTTGTCCATCTTTGTCAAAGAGCATTTACTGCTAGATGAATAGGAAGTGTAAAAAACGCTTTTTGTCAAAGAGAAAGTTGAAAATGGGTAAAGAAATGTTTAAACACCACCCACTCTTATCCTTTAAGGATTGATGATTATTTGATGATCTATCAATCTTCGTCCCAAGTGTTGTCTATCGTGATTTCTATTTCTGGTAGCGCTTGTTTTAGTTTAAACTCCGTTTTTTGGTATATACTTCTGTCTTGTACTTGAAGCCGACGTAAGTGACTGCAGTGTTCTAAGCATTGGATACTTTCATCTTCCACGCTGAAACAACCGACGATATTGATTTCTTTTAAGTTTTTACAGTTGCTTGCAAAGGCTTTTATGCTGTCATTTTTAAGATCACAACCAGCGAACCTGATTACTTCCAAACCTCCACACGAATATGCCAATTTTTTGACAACAGAGTTGGTCAATTTTCTGCAATAGTCTGCGTCGATTGAAGTGAGATTTTGGCTGTACTTTACTATGCTCTCAATGCTCACGTCAGTCAGTTCGTGACAACAAGCTAACCCGATCGTTGTTAAGTTTTTGCAGTGCTTCGTCAAACTGACGACACTTTTGTCAGTGAGTTTGGAGCAATAATCTAGTATAACCTCCCTGAGCTTTAGACAACCTTCAGAGAGAACGATTATGTCGTCATCAGCTAGACTTTTCACACCAGACAAATTGATATAGGTGAGATGCTTACAGTGCTTTGCCAAACTCTGCAAGCTGAGATTGCCTATGTGACTGCAATTGAGATTGTTATGCTCTAACTTAATGAATGTTAAGTCATTACAGTTTTCTGCTAGAAGCTTAACACTACTGTCTCTTAGTTCATTGTGGAATGTTAGATCAATGTGGGTGAGATTTTTGCAGTACTTTGCTATGCCCTCAACCACTTCGTTGATACCAACCCCTCCGTTGATATTTTTTCTGATACCAAAACAGAATGCGAGATTAATTTTTCTTAAATTTTTACGGAATTCGGCTAGCTTAATGATACTTGTGCCAGTCAATTCAGAACAACCATTCAAGCTAATGGAAACGAGATGCTTACAGTGTTCTGCTAGAATCTGTATTGATTTATCGGTATACTTTTCTCCATTGATACCTCCATCTAAAATGATTTCTCTAAGCCATCGACAACCCTTAGCAATCGCTATAACACTGACGTCACCCACTTGATTAAGCGCACTTAAATCAATAATCTCCAGGTATGGATTCTTCTTCACATATGCAATCACTTGTTTATCTGTCGTGTTTTTTGAGAATTTGTAGTCTTGCCTATACATCAACCGAGTTTTCAACCACTGGATAGTAATTCCCGTTTGATCATTAGTTGGGACGATTTCTTCAATTGGAACGATTTCTTTAGTTTTTTGTTTTTCGCATTTGAACACGATTACAATGTCCCTGAGTTTTTTCTTTGTCTTTCTGCTCTTCTCTTTGTTGTAGATCTGATGGCTAGGCTCGTTAGCGAAAATAGCGTTCTGCTGCTTCATTGCGTGGCTACTATGGGGCGTCCCAATTAACGCAAAAATGCCTATAAGAAAGCACCCAACACCATTTCTTGTAAAACTAATATCCTTCATCTTGCTCATACGTACCTCACTCCATACATTAAAGTGTTGAAGGCAATACTCTCCTGTAGATCTTTTCCCCAGTCAAGTAAAAATTTAACACCTCACACGCCCTCCAGCCTCAGCAATACCCCCTTCAGCGCCTTTCCCCAGCGGTAACCGCCTCCAGTAGAAGTCTTTGCAACGACTCTGTGGCAGGGGATGAGGAGGGCGATGGGGTTTCGAGCACAGGCGCTTGCGACGGCTCGGATGGCGGTAGGTTTGCCGATTTTTTCAGCAAGTTCCGTGTAGGTGATCGTCATTCCCCGCTGAATCGACTGCAGCTCTTGCCAAACCCGTACTTGAAAGGGGGTTCCGTGGAGGTCGAGCGGAAGCCCTGTCTGAAAATCATTTTCGCGAATTGCTGCCAAAATGACCTTTAAAAACGTGTGATGTTGGGCCAAAAACGGCTGTTTCGGGCTTTTTGGGAACTGCCTATCGAGTTCGCGAAGAAGGACTTCGAGATTCTCAGAAAATCCCAGGAAGCAGATACCTTTTGTCGTGCAGGCGAGAAGAACCGGCACAAGTAATGAGGGTGCATGGGCATAAAATATCGGTTCTGTGCTTGTCATAGCGGTGATTGGGTGGTACATTAATCAGTCAACAAATCAATGAATCAAAAAGCAAACTTTATTAAAGTCGGAATTTTTGCGTGCGCGGCATTGGCCCTCGTCATTTGGGCCACCATGCTGTTTGGATCGGGGGCATTTTTCAGTCATACAAAGGATTTCGTCTTGTTTTTCGATGCGTCTGTCAATGGGCTTGAGGAAGGCGCTGCTGTCAAATTCAAGGGTGTTAAGATTGGTGAGGTGAACGATATTTTGTTGCGATTAAACAACGACGGCGAAAAAGCCTGCATTCCCGTTGTCATCAGGGTGGACACGAGTTTGCTGATTGCAGAAGAAGTGGGGAAGAAAATCAGCCTCGAGGATGCTGTTGCTCATGGATTGCGCGGAAAATTGGAGTACCAAAGTTACCTGACAGGACGCCTGTTTGTTGAGCTCGATTACGGAACGAAAGAGGTTTTTCATAACAACGTGGAGGACTACAAAGGCAAACTCGTGATTCCGACCGAAAGCGCGAATCTGAAGGAACTGTGGGTTTCGCTCAGAAAAGCGATTGAGAAGATCGCTAAAGTGGATTTTGCGAAGGCGTTTGCGAACTTCGAGGCGACGAGTACCCGCATCCGTGAGGGCGTCGAGCAGATGAATTTCAAAGATATTAGCCATAATTTTATAGAAACTTCGCAGGCTTTGAGGGATTTCGTCAAATCGCGGGAACTCAAGGGCTTAACGCTGTCTGCTAACAACGTTCTGCAAAAAACGGATCATTTAGTGAAGCAACTGACAACACTAACGGCCCCGACTGGTCCCTTCTCGCACAACTTAACCGGTGCGTTGGAGACCATCAAAAAGGCCGCCGAGGAAGTCCGGGTGTTTCTTGAGTACTTGAAGCGCAATCCAAATGCGTTACTAACGGGAGGAGATAACCGATGAAAATTCATTTTATGCGAAGGAAAATCACGATCGTTTGCGGTTGCGTTGTGTTGTTTTTAAGCGGGTGCTTATCGTTCGATTCGAAAAAAGATCAGTCCGTTTTTTTCGTCCTTAAGCCGCTCATTGAGTCGGAAAGTGTTCTTGCGAAGGGCCACGAGGATGTGAAATGCGATGGCCTCGGCATGAGGAATATTCGCCTGCCGGAGTACTTGGATCGCCCCCAAGTCGTTTGGTTTTCTGAGGATGGAATGGTCGATTTTTCAGAAAATTTCCTTTGGGGGGAATCGATTCAGGAGGGGACTCGGCGGGTATTGCTAGAGAACTTTCGGAAAGGTCTTGGAACTCCGAATGTGCAAATCGTTCCTTGGCAAGAGGGTTTTCACCCAAAGTACGAGCTGCTTCTTGACATCGTTGAATGGCGTGCGTTGGTTGACAAGGACATTAAACTCGTCGCTTATTGGCAAATCGTTAAAAATGAGCCTGTTACGAGGAGTGAATTTGTTGCCGATAGGGAAGATGAGGCAAAAGCAGAAGCAGATATGCATGAAACCAAAACCGTCGTAATCCTTTCCACAAAAACAGAAATCACCACGCAAGTGAAGGATTGGGACAATGTTACAGAAATCGCCCAAGGCATGAGTGAAAGTTTGAAAGTGTTAACGGCAAACATCCTCCAAGAATTCTTGAAGGACACATTTCTGTAGGAGGTGGTAGCGGAAACGGAGTCAGAGAAAGAACTTTACCGCTTCTCCCCCTTCTTTCTCTTTGCCGCCTTCCTTTACTTTCCGTCGATCTTTACTCCCGGGATCGCTTTTCTAAGAGTTTCCTTCATTTCGTTACTTGTTTTTGTCGCGTATGTAAAAATACACTTCATGTGTTTACAGTTCTCTTCGATCGCTTTTATTGACACGTTTGTCACCCGACGGCATCCGCACAAGTCAATGCCCGCTAGGTTGGGGTAGCGCTTCGTTAGCTTGACGATCGACTTATCCCCTATTGACTTGCAGTATGCAAATGATAACCTTAGAGGCAGGCAGAAAGTTCTGTTCAAATATTTCGATTTCAGCTCCAAATTCACATCCTTGTCCTTAATTGTCTTCGGAAACGTGACCCAGTAGCCCTTCTTTATGAGCTTTTCTAATTCCTCCATGCCTGACGTTTGGTTTTCGCCATTGGTTAACAACTTCTTCAGTTCCCAATAAGAAATGCTGAGAATTCCCTTGTAAGCGGGATCCCATGAGGTAGGATTCTCGGGATTTGCTAAAGACTCTCCTAGTATACTTTTCAACCATTTGTCATTGCCGAAAACCCTGTATTTATGCTGCAGGTAGTACATGAGTATCTTCGTGATCTTTTGGTCTAATTCGAGACATAGGAGGGCGTTCTTTTTCAAATTATTCTGCAGTAAGTTTAGCATAAAGTCGAGGTATTGGCTACCGTCGATTAGCTTCACTGTTTCTTCGCCAAAGGAGTCGACTCTAAAAATCTTCTTAAAATCGGGATTAAAATCGGGATAATTCTTTGTAATCTCTTCTCGAAGTTTCTTGATCTCCTCTTCTTCGATTTTGCCATTCTCCAGATTGAGCTCTTTATCGTCACTGGACCCCTGAGATGAATTCGTCGTAATCATTCCCCGCAGGTCGTTTATTGATGATAAGCCAAGACAAAAACACACTGCTAGCAGCATGTGTCGTGTAAATTTTATCGTTTTCATATGCATTCCTTTATGTGAGTGGTTAATTCTCATCTCTCGTTTTCAAATTTGCTTGTATTATTGTCCTTAAGAAAAATTTCTTACATCAATCCAGGTCACTACTGTTAGAAGAAGTTTTTGTTCCACTAGAAGATTCAGAAGAAGTGTCTTTTTTATCTAAAATTTCCTTCAGTTTCTTTCTGTTGAGTTCATCATCTTCAGAAGAAGTCTCACTCTTAACCTCATTGCTGAACTCATTACTTTTCTCCGACCCCGAAAAACTTGAAACCGATTCTGAAGTCGAAGATTCTGCCATTGTATCTTCTACCCAACTCTTATCGCCAGTGACCGTATACTCTTGCTTTAAGTAGTAATGAAGCACTTTCTTGGTCTTCTGGTGCAACTCAAGCCACAGGGAATCCCCATCTGAAAATTTTGACATAAACCCAGCATATTTGTCCCCGTCGATAGAATTTGCCACTTTCTTTTTTTCACTCAAACTACTTTCTTCGAAAATATTCTCAAACTCGGGATAACTCTTCACAATTTCTTCTCGAAGCTTTTTAATCTCCTCTTCTTCCTTCATTAGCTTGATTTCTTTTGCCTGTTCTTTCCAATTTTCTTGAAGCTTTTCTTTCTCCTTTTCTTCGGCTTCGCTTTTCTTTAGGTCGAGAATTAGATTGAGTTTGAGGCCCCCAAACTGCCCTACCAAATCATTGATCTTTTTATTTTCTGGGATCATCACCACCAGAGCCAAACCCCTGTTGGTTCGGATTCGATGAGTTCGTCGTAAACATACCTTGTAAGCTATTCATGCCCAACAGACTAAACCCTAAACACGCTGCAACCAACATGTGCTTTTTAAATATTTTGCTTATGACGTTCATAATAATGTTCATAATTAACCCCCTCTTTTAACCTGATCGAAATAGATGGATCAAGTTTTACTACCAAAAAAGCTCACTTTGACGTCTTTGTCAAGTGTTTTATGAAAAACTCACAGAATGTTAAAAAAACCTCCCTCGCCTTCAGCAAAAATGCCGCATCGCGTCGGCGGATGAATTGTCCTTGGTAAGTTGGCGTTTTTGAATTGCGTACCAACCCAATTGCCATAAAGAAAACCTTCAAAAGCCGCTCATTTGGGCGGCTTTTTTAAGTTTCATTTGATATTTACACGCCGATTTCCGCCATTTTACAGAATTAATTTTTCTTTTCTACTTTCCAGGCTTCGTTTTTCCAAACTTCCTTATTGCCGTTGAACGTACGAGTTATGCATAAATCGGGTAATTTCTTTTCAAGATCGCTCAGCTCTTTCTCAGAGATAACACTCTCATCGCCAAGGTGAACATGCTGTAAATTGGGTAAATCCCAAAATTGGTCAACGTTTGTGATGTTCTTGAAGAAATCCAAACGAAGAGTTGTTAAGGAGTTTAGGTCCCTCAAACAACTGACGTCTAGGGATGCGCCACCACTCTTCTTGTTGACACAATAACCCACGCACAGAGTGTCTAACTTGGGAAGGTGTTTTTTTAATAGAGGAGCGAGGTGGTCAACGTGATCGGTATTCCAAATGACGCAGCCAACATAGGGTTCAAGCGCTTCCACCCAAGGACTCTTAAAGATATTGTCTATTGCTTCTTGGCTTAGACACTTGCTCGCGATTAGTGCATATCCTTTTTTTAAAAGGTCTATTAGAAAATTCACTTCGTATTCATTTTTATACAAAGATTCACATAAAGGGGACGAAATTAATTGGTCGATTCTAATCAGTCTTCGGCTATGACTGAAGCACAACCTAAACGCCTTCTCTATTGCTTCTGATGTTTGACATATCTTTAGATTGGGGACTTGTTCTTTGAGAGTACCAAGATCCTCTTTGGAGATTTTACCGCAGTCTCTGAAGGTGACTAACTCCAAATTTTGGCATTTTCCGAGAGTTGTGACGTTTTGGATTTGCTTATAATTGTCCAATCCAATGACTTTTAGTTTGTTCAGGTTTTGCAAACAACTGACATCTATAAACGTTGAATCGTTTGGGACTGGAAGGCCCAAGCCCAAATGTTCCACACTCGAAAAGTGCTTGTTTACTAGATCAACAAGAGTATCGCAATTAAGACCATCCGCATTCCAAACAATCTTTTTAACATCCATTCCCAATTGTTTTATGATAGAATCGTTGAAAACGGCCTCGAGCTTATCTTTTGGTAGATATTCGCTCATTTTTAGCCAGTAGCCTTTATCCAAATAAAATTTCAGCATGTTGACGACTTTATCGGACTTTTTATCTTCATGAAGCGAGCCATCCAACAGCAATAATCTTCTGCAAGAGATCGCGTTATCCACATGACTGATGCATTCGTTAAGCTTATTCATTTCCTCCTGCGAAAGACCGAACGCATTGTCTAAGATGCAGGATTTCAGATAATATGACTCTTCCTGTTTCTTGTTTTCCTGTTCCTCCTCTTTCATCCCATAAGTTGAAGAGCAAAGCAGGGTCGTTGCTGCAATCGCTGCAATGAGTCCATGCTTCGTCATGTTGTAATATTTGCTGACACCTACGTTCGTAGGTTCAGATAGAGCTGTGTTCTTCATAGGTTGGATTGGTTTTTATTGTGATGTGTTTTTTCTTATTAAGGAGAGTTTTTTATCTTTCTTCCTTTGTCAAAACTTTTTTAACGTCTGTTTTTGACAAAATCTCTTGGGCTCTCAGCAAAAATGCCGCATCGCGTCGGCGGATGAATTGCCCTTGGTAATTGGTGGTTGGGGTATTGCTAACCAGCTCGATAGCAGTTTCAAGCGGATGCCATTGGGGCGTAAAGCCATGGTCGATTTCGTGCTGCGTAAAGGAGGGTTGGGCGGGAGGACCGATCAGCGTTGAGAGGTAGCAATAAGAAATTTGGAAAAAGTACTCGCGATCGCGGCATTCTAGGATGACGCCGAGGCAATCAGGCCAAACGTCGACTTCGCAACCCGTCTCCTCGCGCACCTCCCGCTTAAGAGCATCCAGCGGCGCCTCGTTCGGTTCCATGCCTCCGCCCGGGAGCTTGTAGTAACCATATTTCGCGACGAAAAGCAGCGCAATCGTGTTATTTTGCGGATTCACCACTACCGATCGCATGGCTTTTCTGATGCCAAAACGTGTGTCTGCGGGGAGGGGTTTGTCTGCGAGATGAAGAGAAACGTCGGTGAGTTCGAGGAGAAGTTCCATAAGCATTCACAGTGAACGATTTTTGTCTTTCTTTCAACGGAAAACATTATGATTTGACATGCGGCTCCAAACATTTTACACTCAAACAACGGTTGCAAGTTTTATGGAGCAAGGGATTGTTAGGTTGGGAAGCGATGAGGTTGTGTTGACGATCAATGGGGTCGTCGACGTTGCTGAGCTGCAATCACTTTACAATCAAATTGGCTGGAATCAAAACGGTTTTCTGACGCAACCGGTGATCAGAAAAATGCTTACGGGCTCGTACGCATTTGTAACTGCGGAAATTGACGGCGTTTTGGTAGGATTTGCCCGCGTCGTGTCGGATGGCATTTGTGCGACGCTGATTGTTGACGTCATGACGCACCTGAATTTCCGCAAAAGGGGGGTCGCAATGGAATTAATGCGCTTCTTAATGAATTACTTAGACGCGAAAGTGCGCTTTTCGTTGCTGGTGGATTCCTCACGCATTGGCGGATTTTATGAGCATTTTTCGTTCGTGAGCAGCAATCCCAACCTCGAACACGTCATGTACCGCGATCGAGACCGCGCCACGGCCATCCAAGAAATGACAGACGCCGATCGTTTAATGGGGGATATTGGTGGTCACATGAAGCCCATGGCGGGGTAACACGGCTTCCCTTACCCCAATTCCCGCGATTTTTTGCCACCTTCCCGAAATTTTTCGTGCGTTTGGTGTTTGTTTTTGCATAGAAGTTTTTTCCTTCTTGACAATTTGACGCAATAGTCAGATCTACTACTCTTAGTAAGCATTTCATAGGATTTTCTCTTGTGAAATGAGTCGATTAACTAAAAGCACTTAACAAAGGTAGCATTATGATGAAAATAGGATCCAATTTAACGAAATACACGCTAATGGCGGCATTAGCCTTATCCGCTGGGCTTGGCTCAACGTATGGTATGAAGGAGAACGAGCTATGTGGCCCAGGTAGCGGGAATAAGTGGATTTCCTATGAGTCCATCGTGTCACGTATGGATTCGTTGAACGAAAGTGATATCAAAGGCATACAACAGAATCTTTCTTGCGGGAAGAAGCTGGATTTACCTAGTTTTCTGGATAGCCCGCAATTAAAAGCGCTTTTTCATGAAAAAGCTCCGTTTGTGCAATTGTTTGGTAAGTTTGTTGTCAAGATTTCGATTCCAAGTTTGGAAAGCAAAAACTTAGAATTTCTAAATCCAAAAGCATTTCCAAACTTAAGGCTCTTGAGCATTCAAATGGCTAAGCTAGAAAATCTGAGTGGTATAGAGAAATTGTCAAAAATAGAGAGTGTGTTTTGTAACTACTGCTGGTATCTTGAGGACATTAGTGCTCTTACGAAATGTCCAAACTTAAAATATGTCGATGTACATGAAAGCCTGAACATTACCATGAAAAGCATCAAAGAGGTTGCGGAAAACGACAAAATAATTATAGATCTTTCTCCAGTCGTTATAGGCGAAACAGCTGTTGCTTTGGATATGGCTAGAAACCACCCCCCAGGCCTTAAAAGCCTAACTTTAGATTCGTGTGAATGTCTTAAAAACCAAGATCCAGAGTCATTTAAATCACCAACTAAGCATTGTGAAGATTTAAGCCCATTGCAATTACTACCAATTAGCCTAGATTTAAAGCCGTTTGAAAAATCAAGCAAATCTGACGAACAAAAGAACGCGATTGATTGGGAAAACACGAACGACGATACTCCTAAAGACGAGCTTGATAAACCAGAGGAAGAAGAAAATCAACCAAAGGAAAAAAATCAAGAGTCACCCGGGGTGACAAAAATTTAACGGAAAACAATCCTCCAAAATCGCCAGGAAGGCATCGATTTTGAGATGATAGGGGCGGCTACAAGAAAATTTAATCCCTGAGCGTACTAAAAAAATCTTAGCTCCCAATCGTCTTGAATGCGTTGATTTCGAGTCAGGCGCATTAGACCGCTCTGCCATCTCTCCAGAAAATTTTCCCCCGCAAATCGCTACGGCGTCGTCTGCCTAATATACATCCCTCTGATACCGCCCCTCTTTTTTCAAACCTTCCAGCCAAATTTCCGCTGCTTCCGGTGTTAGGTGGCCGTTTTGTTGGGCGATGGAGAGGAGGGCGGAGTGGACGTCTTTGGCCATGCGGTCGGCGTTTCCGCAGACGTAGAAGGAGGCGCCGCTGGTTAGCCACTCCCAGAGGGTTGGGCCGTTTTCGATGAGGCGGTCTTGAACGTAGATTTTGCGGTCTTGGTCGCGGGAGAAGGCGAGGTCGAGGCGGTGGAGGAGGCCGGTAGAGAGGTAGTGGGCGCAGAGGTCCTCGATAATGAAGTCTGTTGCGCGGCGTTGGTCGCCGAAGAAGAGCCAGTTGCGGCCGGTAGCGTTACGGAAGGAGCGTTCCTCGAGGAATCCCTTAAAGGGGGCGCATCCGACGCCGGGACCGACCATGATGATGTCCTTGGTGTCGTCGGTGGGGAGTTTGAAGGGGTGGGGCACGAGGAAGATGGGGACGGCTGGGGTGTTGAGGGGAGCCCTGTCAGCCAAATATCCGCTGGCGGCGCCGGAGAAAAGATACTGTCCGCGTTGGTAGCGAACGATGTTGACGATGAGGTCAATGGCGTTGGGGTGGACGCTTTGGGAGGAGGCAATGGAGTAGAGGCGGGGTTGCAACTTGCGGAGTGTGTCGACGTAGGCTTGGGCAGACAGAATGCAGGGGAAGGTGTCGGCGGTCTCGAGAAGGCTGTTTTGCGACTGGAAATTCGCCAAATCGGCCGCATTTTCGGGATTGAGCAGCCTTCCGAGTGTTTCGCGATACGTAAGTGATTGATCGTGAATGAGTTGCAGGAGTCGTTGCGTCGTGTAATGGAGGCTGCAGTCGGTTGTTAATGCTTCCCTTAACGGCTTCGATTGTTTTTGCGAGACAACACCTTGTTCGCCGGAAAATCCGAGCTTTGCGAGTAATTGATTGACGAGAGCGGGATCGTTTTTGGGGAAAATGGCTAGGGCATCGCCTGGTTCGTAACGGAAGCCGCTGCCTGCAATGCCGAGGCGGAACAAGCGGGCCTCTTTCTGACTTCCGGGCTTTGAAAGGAGGCGATTTTCCAATAGCGGGGCCAAAAATGGGTGATTTCTGTCGAACGGAGGATGATCTTTAGTGGACGTTTCCATAGCTTCTTCATCATGGAAACTTTTTCGCGAAAAACAAGGTTGTTTTTTTGTCATTTAGCGCTTGACAAGTTTAAGTAAGTGCGATACGCATTAATTCCATTATGTTAAATCATGTCCTTAAAATGATCTCGTGTGCAGCAATTGTTGCGTCTTTCACTCCCGTTTCTGCGATGTTGAGCAATCAGTTAGCTAATCAGTTACCTAGCGAAAAAATAGAAAAAAATGAGCGTATTGTGAACAAAAATACGTCTTTGGATTCTTATTTGCAAAATTCCGACGCCCCTTATCTCTTGATCGTCGGATTACGCGAAGAATTGAATCAAACTGCTTATGATGAGTGCAAGGGGGAAAATCAGTACGTAGTGCTTGTAGAAATGGACTCTCAAAAACCTAAGAGCATCATTAAGGAGGCAATTTTCGTTGATAACGTGGTGGTGTTGGGTAAAAAAGGCGTCTACGACAATAAAAGTGACGTTCTCAATCTTAGCGAACTGCCCGATAATGCCTTCGCGACCGTCGAGGTACGCTTGTCTCTTACCCGTATTGATATTGAGGACGTGAAACAGCTGAATACTCACATTGATCGCATCCTTATGCCACGTGCAAAGTTGATTTGGTGCGGGTTAGAACTTAAAGATCGAAAAAACACAGGAAGTGTTGTTGTGTCCAAAAATGAAAAGGAAGCGTCTTTGCAGCTGAAAACTGTGAATGAAGAAACTTTCAAAAACGACTCTTCGGTGAATCCATCGGGCAACACGCAGAGTAAAAAGGGTGATGAGCTGGAATTCAATAAAGACGAAGATGAAAAGCCGGTGACTTGCTTTGACCTTGGCGTGAACCTTCTTTCTGTGAGGCGGCAAAAGGCTCTCGGCTATGAAGATGCAAAATCTGAACCATTTGCACTCAGTTTTGGAAAGTTATTGTTGCACCCATTTGATTATGCGTATTCCTATTTTTTTGGTAACAAAAGTAACGCAAAAAAGTGAAGCCGTCATTGATGAAATGGACAGTTGTTCAATCATTCGCCTCGAAAGTGGGGCGAATTTTTGATAACGGTGCTTGACAGGCGTGTTAAACCCTAATACCTATGTTTCCGTATGAGATATGTTTCTTTAAATAAAAATGTTTTATTAGCGGTTGTGGCGCTTTTTAGCTTCGGAGCCACCGACGCGATGCGGATCTCTGATGACGAATCGATTATCAACAACAAGACTGCCCTTGCGTCTTACTTAAAGGGTGATGTTAGTGAGAATAGTGAGAAGTTTGTTCCGTGTCTTGAGATCGTGGGAGATAAGATGGATACATCCACTTATGAAAAGCTGAAGAAGCGAAATGCGTATGTGGTGGCTTTATGCCAGAAGGAATACAACCGTGACTTGGAAGACAAATCGCCAATCTATGTGGATGGGATATTGAGGTTGCTTCCTGACGAAAAAGAAAAAGATACCGTAGGCGAAGTGCTCAACATAAAAGATATTGAAAATGAGACTTTTAAGGTCATTGAGTTCTGTCCCGATTTTGCGTTGGGGAAAATGCCATGTGACAAGAGTATATTCGTGGATTTTGCCCGCATCCTTGAAGTGGGTGGAAAATTGATTCATTGCAGTGATGACGAACAAGATAAGGCGTTTTATGCCCTTTGCAAAAACAGTGGGTTGGAAAAGTCACCGGATTCGCCGCAATGCCTTCTTGGATTCTGCGTCCACACATACGTTAAGGGGGGTGGCTTCCAAAATAATGCTCCATCATACCCATCGTTGGACGAAATAAGCCCACAGGAAAAGCCTTTTGCAAATACTTTGGAGCTTTCCAACGTTGTTAACGAGAGCAACAAGAAACAAGAGAATCCTCAAAATATCTTGGAAAATAAGCAAAAAGAAAAAGAACTAGACTCGAATGAAGCACTCAGATTAAAGGAATTAGAAAAAGCGAAGGAATTCAAGAATTCTTTTGAAGGTCGTGCTTTGGGTATGCGTGATCAAAAACATCAAAGGAACTATTACGCGATACACTTCCCACATTTAAATGAGGACGATATTGAACAGTTTATCGATAAAAATTCGTTCCTAAATAGCCTTGGCAACTTGTTTAAGTAAAAAATAGGCAATAGACGTTAGAGCGGTCAGTCAATTGAGAACGATCTCACGGAGGTCGTTCTTTGTTTTTTAAAAATTGTTGGTGAGTTGGAGCTTTTCATGAATTCAGCTATTGACAAGTTTTCGCGCGGCAGGTAAACCATTTTCATATGTTACGTGTTTTCTTTAAATTTGTTGTGTGTGTAGCGGTTATGGGGCTCTTCGGCTTCGGACCTGTCAGGGCGATGTTGGGGGGTAATGAACTGGGGTCCAAAAAGGAGTCCAAAAATCCGATCATCAACAAGAAAAATGACCTGGAGCTTTATGTGAAGGGTATTAAAATCATCAATGATTTTAATCAATCTACTCAGTTGTCTACGTCGACTTCCAATGTAACATCGACGAATAACTTAATCACCCCAAAGGCAAACAATACTGTCAGTCAGTTTGTTCCCTACCTTGTGATTGTTGGAAACGATTTTCCGAAAAAAACTTACGATACGTTAAAAGAAAAAGAAAAGTACGTGGTTGCTTTTGGATGTGACGAATACACCTACCTTGACTGCAAACCGGAAGTCGTTGTGGATGCGGTGATTAGTTTGTATGCAGATAAAAACAAATTGGAGGTAAATGGGGGAGAATTTAGCCTGGAAAAGATAAAGGATAAAGCGTTCGCTGTCATAGAGTTACGAAAAGGTTTTTCGTTTGAAAGCATGCTGTATCGTAAAGACCAAAATGACGTGGATATGAAGACTCTCTTTGTTCATCTTTCCCGTATCCTTCAAGATGGCGGGAAGTTGATTCTTCACAGTGAGTTACAAAATGATATACACGAAAGCGATTTCAAAGGTGTCGGACTAAAACAGACGCAGACGGAACGTGAATTTGGTGGGGATTGTATTCACACGTATGAGAAGGCGATCATTGGAATCCCATTTTCCAATGGATTGATCAACGATGCGAATAAAGGCAATGCTAACAGCGTGTATTGTTCCAATTTAAACCCAAAGGAAAAAGAGTGTTCTGCGCCGCTACTGGAGGAAATAAATCAGTCGTCGTACAATGGAAACGTTTTCAATAACAACCAATCTCAACTAAACCTAGTTCCCAGCTATCCGCAGCAAAACAATGACAATGAGCCGCAAAAGATTCAGCCACAGGAAAAGATCATTGTGCAAAATAAGGAAAAGGAAAAATTAGAAGAATCCAATGAGAAATTTTCTAATTATTATGTTCCAAGCGAAGTCGTGAACAAAAACCAGCTGAGCCAGAAAAAGGTTGTGAGCGAAGAGACCCCGAAGAACAATGGTTCCAAAACCCCAAAAAACAACGATTCCAAGACTCCTGGTGACAATAATTGTGGCAATAATAATGATGTTAACAACCAGCTGATTCATCCTCAATCGCAAAAGCAGTTGTCTTTAAATCAATCTTTTGAAAGCAATAGTAACAACGACAACAGCAAGAACAATAGCAACAACGACAACAGCAAGAACAATAGCAACAACGACAACAGCAAGAATATCAGCAACAGCAAGAATATCAGCAACAGCAATAATAAGAACGACAGCAGTAAGGTTGTGAACGATAATAGCAAGGTTGTGAACGACAGCAGTAAGGTTGTGAACGACAGCAGTAAGGTTGTGAACGATAATAGCAAGGTTGTGAACGACAGTAGTAAGGTTGTGAACGACAGTAGTAAGGTTGTGAACGACA
>CAYWEO010000017.1:0-14258 GCA_964457855.1 uncultured Opitutales bacterium
TAAGGGGGAGGTCCGGAGGGGGTGCTTTTTGCAAAAAACACCCCCTCCGGAATTTACTTGCCCATAAACCCCCCTTGCCTAAAATCTTACATACATGGTGGCACAAAGTTTAGCGGAGGTGGGGGTTGAGAGGGATGGGAACGTCCTGGTGATGGTATTCCGTGGGGATTGGAGGATGGCAGGGCGGCTGCCGGACGTGGGAGGGGTTTTTACAGCGGTGGATGGGGGGATAGCGGACGGCGTTGAGCGGATAATGTTCAATACGAGGGAGTTAGGGGCGTGGGACACGAGTCTAGTGTCGATTGTGAGGGTTGTATTGGAGAGGGCCCGCGGAATTGGGTTGGAATGTCCCTTGGAGGGACTTCCGGTGGGCGTCGTGAGGGTCCTGGAGTTGATTGAGCGGTCGAAAAGCGATGTCGGGGAAGCGGTTACGGATGCTAAAAAGAAACAGAGCTGCTGGAAATCGTGCTCCATGGGGGTTGTGGATGGAACGATGGAAATGCTGGAATTCATCGGCGCTGTTTGCGTTTCATTGTTTAAGATCGTGCGCGGAAAATCGAAATTCCGCTGGGGCGAATTTTGGAGGTTCGTGCAGGAAACAGGCTACGAAGCCTTGCCGATCGTGAGCCTGATCAGCTTCTTGATTGGCTTGATTATGGCCTTTGTCGGGGCTGTTCAGTTGAGTCAGGTCGGAGCGAGTATTTTCGTTGCGAATCTCGTTGGCCTAGCGATGGTTAGGGAGATGGGTGCGATGATGACGGCGATCATTTTGTCAGGCAGAACCGGGGCGGCATTCGCAGCATCGATCGGCTCCATGAAAATCAATGAGGAAATCGATGCACTAAAAACATTCGGCATCGAGCCCATGGAAATGCTCGTGATTCCGCGCCTGCTTGCCCTCTGTTTCATGATGCCGCTACTCTGCGTTTTCAGCGACTTCATCGGCATCCTCGGAGGCTTTTTTGTCGCCATTAGCATGCTGGATCTCTCTTTCCACGAATACTTTGTGCAAACGAAACACGCCCTCTCCCTCACCAGCTGCTCCATAGGCGTTGCGAAAAGCTTCGTCTTTGGCACCATCATCGCGGGATTTGGCTGCCTCCGTGGCCTCCGCTGCGGCTCCGATGCCGAAGCAGTTGGGTTTGCCACCACCCGCAGTGTCGTCATGAGCATCACCGGCCTCGTTATCGCCGACGCTATTTTTGCGTTCCTACTGAACATCCTAAATCTATGAGGGAAGGCCTCGCTTTTGAGCGGCGAGTTCGTTGCGCATCGGATCTCGCTGCCATCACGTACTACAGTACGCTCAGGCATCTCGTCCTCGCGCGCCTGCTCGTCATCTCAAAATCGAGGCCTTCCCATAAGTTGGCAAATGAAACAACATCGGAAGGCATTTTTATGGCACGTAGTGCCAAAAAATGCCTTCCGAACGAGAGTTTTTTGGGGGGAGGCTGTGAGGGGGTTGTTTTTGCAAAAAATACCCCCTCCGGGAAATCTCATAAAGTTATTCTATGAAAGATAGTTACATACATGTTAAGGGCCTGAAGATGGCGTATGGGGAGAGAGTGATCGGGGAGCACATCGATTTTTCCGTGGAGGAGGGGAGCATCTGTGTGATCGTTGGGGGGAGCGGGTGTGGGAAGAGCACGTTATTGAGGCATCTCATTGGGCTGCAAGAGCCTGCGGAGGGGGAAGTGCTTTACGGCGGGAGGAGGTTTTTTGCATTGGAGACGGACGAGCGTGAACGGTTGCTGAGGCGCATGGGGGTGCTGTTTCAGGGGGGGGCTTTATGGACATCGATGACGGTTGGGGAGAATGTTGCCCTGCCGTTACGTGAATATACGTCGTTGGCGGAGAACGCGATCCGTGACATCGTGCAACTGAAATTGACGCTCGTTGGTCTGGCTGGTTGTGAAAGTCTCTATCCTGCACAGCTTTCCGGTGGCATGCGCAAACGGGCTGGCCTCGCACGTGCAATCGCGATGGATCCCGAAATCGTCTTTTTCGACGAGCCCTCCGCCGGCCTGGATCCTATCAACGCCCGTCATTTGGACGACCTCATCCTGCGCCTAAAAGATAGCTTTGGCATGACGCTAGTCGTTGTTACCCACGATATTAGAAGCCTTTTCCGCATCGCCGACAACGTCCTCTTTCTCGATCGCGAAACGGCCTCCATCATCGCCCAAGGAACCCCCAAAGATGTTGCGAACAGTCCCATCGCCAAAGTCCGTGACTTCATGTCGGTAGGGTAGGGAGGGGTACTTTCCGGCACACCACCCTCCCCCCCATCAGCAGGCGAGGTGGGAGATATTGAGGGCGAGAATGACGACGAAGGCGGTGACGACGAAAGCGCCGGCCCATTTTTCTTTTTTCGAGAAGGAGGCGTTTTTGATCATGATCATACCTGGTAAAATGCCGAAAATGATTGTGATTCCGATGCCACCGACGACATCAACTGCCTTCAGGAACAGGTTTGGCTTGTATAAAACGATCGCGAGGGGAATAACGAACGCCAGTAGATTTTCGAGCAATCGACCACTGCGGCCGTAAAGAGTCATGACAACGTCTTTTAAAAAGTTGACCAATGCAATCCCATGTGCACTAAAAGAGATGAACATGGCAATGAAAGCGAAAATATGTCCGGAGAGTGTAAACCATTTGGATTGAACGATTTTCGCTAAGGGCAATATCGCCGGCTGCTGATGGTGGTAGGCGTACATCAAATTTGCAGTTCCTTCGCCAGTGACTGGTAGTGCACCTAATGCCAGGACGACCCAAATTAAATTCATAACAAAACCGATAGTCGATCCAAGGAGAATTGCTTTTAAAATCGCTTTTTTATTCCAATTGAGGGTAACGCAAACGGTTGGAATGATGTTGTGAAAGTGGAAAGCCGTGATCATGTTAGGCAACGCGAACGATGCGAAGCGGAAATCCGAAAACTTTAAATAATCTCCCTTAACGTGCTTTGAAGTCATAACAACTAAAGCAAAAAATGATAACCATAACAAGATGACCAACAAGGAGTTGCATTTGTTTACAACGCGTACACCAAATACCGTGACCCCCGTTGCGAGCGCGAAGACGCAAATCACGCTTTGCAAAGAACTGATGTGGAAATAATCCTGTAAAACGCTTCCCATGCCTGCTGTGTAGGCAACGAGAAGCCCGTAAAGGATGATTAAATTCGCGGCAATCGCGATCCAGCGTACGCGCCTACCCAATGTGTACTCAAAAAACGTTGGTAAATCGAAGTTTGCATTTCGCATGTCTAGGAGTTTTCTGGCGATAATCCAGGCCGTCAAAACCATTAAGCCGCAGGTAAAGAACAACATAATCACCGTTGGCATCACTCCCGACAAACCCGAATTAACGGGCAACGCCAAAATGCCGGCACCAATCATGTTACCGATAACCAATAACATGACCGCATAAATGGAACTTTTTGGTGGCTCACTGTTCATACATTTTCCCTCCTACTTCTGACTGGTTTGCTTCAATCAATACAAATACATCAACTAACGACTTTTCTTGAGAGATCGCACAAAAAAATTATCTTGAAAGGCGCGAGACCTTTCCAAGATGACTAAAAATATTTAACAAAAGACTTTTCACGTAAAGATTTCACCCATTTAGACTCAAAATCAACTGCCTGTTCATCTTGCAAGTATTTTTCGATATCGGCATAAACTTCGGAAAGGGGTTTGATGGAATTCTCCTGGCGGTCTTCTACGTAAAAAAAGAAGACATATCCGCTCAATGTAAAGGGCTGACTGAAGACTCCTCGGGGCAATTTGAACAATGTATCTGCAAATTCCGGCCGTAAGTCTTTGCGCGCCACCCACCCACAAGAACCTCCGGTTTTCTTTAACTCGGCATCACTGTTATAACATTCTGCCAAATGGATGAATTCTTTCACATCCTTCTTTTGGACGGCGGCATCAATGATTTTCGCAGTTTCTGCCTGCTGCGGAGACGGTTCCAACGTAATTTGGCGCAAGGAAACCTTTTCTTCGCTTCGGAATGCCTCTTGATGCTTGTCATAATAGACTTTGACGTCCTTGGGGGAAACGCGGAGTTGTTCCTGAGAACGCTTTCCAGACACATAGTCTACAATGAGTTGCCGCTTGAGTTCCTCTTTGAAAATTCTCAACGATTTTCCAAGACCATGCAAATACTGCACAAACACCTCACGTTTGCCTGCAAAACGGTTCTTAATGAACTCTTCGACCTCGGTTTCAACGTACGCCTCGGGCATTTTCCCTTTTTGCTTTTCAAAATCTTTCGCGATTAGAATGTCATTGATTTTTTTATCGATGATATCTTGGCGCGTTTGTACGATGTTCGCCCGGAATTCCTCAGCGGTTTTCGAACTTTCCTTGATGCGATCCATGAACGAATTTAGGGTTTCCCGCACCTCTCCCTCAGTAACGACACTACCGTTGACGACGGCAGCAATTTTATTCACCTCAACGGCGGGAGCCATTACTGTTTTATGGGCAACGGGTTGAGTAGCGACGATAGGCGTCAGTTTGCTAACTTTGACGGTAGGAACATCCGTTGTTTTGTGAATAACAGGTTTGGTATCAACGATAGGCACCCTTTTATCAACTTCAACGGCACCGACGTTCATCGAAAAACAAACGAAAAGAAAAACAAAAACAGGTCGTAAAAAATCGTTCAGTCTTATTTTCATGAAACCATTATTCCAAACTTGCTTCGGGAGAAAACGCAAGACTTTTCTCGTTTAAAGATTGCAAAGCTTCCAAAGCAGCCGCATTTTCGGCCTTTTTCTTGGAATCGCCACTGCCGCAGCCCATTTTTTCTCCATTGATCCAAACTTCTGCTTGGAAAAAACGCTTATGAGAAGGGCCCTCAAACGTCAAACGATATTCGATGACGATAGGCGGCGGAAAGCGTTCCTGCAGGCGTCCTTTGAGGTTTTCGAAGTTCAATAAATACTTCAAATGCTCATCCAAGTCTCCAAACCAACGAAGAATCGTTTCCCGACAGCATTCAAATCCACTGTCTAGAAAAACAGCACCAACTAACGCCTCTAAAGCGTCCTCTAACATTGATGGTCGCAAAATCACTTCTTCGCCCAACCGAATCCAATTCTTCAGTTGTAAACGCTCTGCAATTTCGATCAAAAAAGTTCCCTGACCCAAAACACTCCGCGCTCTTGCCAGAAAATTCTCGCGTTCAGCGGGATACAACTGGTAAAGGGCGTCCGCCAAAATCGCCGAAAGAATCGCATCGCCCAAAAATTCCAGCCGTTCGTTTTGCTGACTCGGCGCATTTTTTTCATTCGCAAAAGACGTGTGCGCTAACGCCAATTCCAAAAAATCGCGGTTTTTAAATGGGTATCCGATAACAGCTTCTAAAGCCTCTAAAGTGAAACCTTCCGTCATTTGCGTGTGATTATTTTATGCATTTGAGGGCTTCTTTAATTGGAAACGCTCGATGACCTCTTGTCCGAGCTTGGCATACGCCTTTGCCCCAGAACTCAAGGGATCGTATTGGAAAATCGATTGTCCGTAGCTCGGCGCCTCGCTCAAACGCACAGAACGCGGAATCAACGTCTTAAACAGCAATTCCGGGAAATGCTTTTTAACCTCGTCGACAACTTGCCGAGAAATGTTGGTTCTCACGTCAAACATCGTCATAATGATGCCACCAACGCTCAGTTGATCGTTGACGCCCGACTCCTTCAGTTGATTGACGACACGCAAGATTTGTGACAAACCTTCCATCGCCAAATATTCGCATTGCAAAGCAACCAACAAATAATCCGCTGCCGATAAGCTGTTCATTGACAACAATCCCAGCGCTGGAGGGCAATCCAAAATAATCACTTGGTACTCATCAGATGCCTTCAGCGGTGCCAAGCATTGCCTCAATTGAATGAGATAATTCGCCTTTTGCCCCAATTCGATCTCAATCGCTGCCAAATCAATCTCCGCGGGAATTAAAAACAGCCCTTTTTCGTTGGTTTCCTTGATTTTGCTCCTCGCATCTCCATCACCATCACCGTGAAGGACGCTATAAAGGCTGCTGCCGGGAACCTTTTCGCACCCGAGGCCGCTCGTCGTGCTGCCCTGCGGATCCAAGTCCGCGATCACCACTTGCAAGCCCTCTCTCGCCAACGCAGAAGCCAAATTAATGGCCGTCGTCGTCTTACCAACACCCCCCTTTTGGTTCGCTATAGAAAGTATTTTCGCCGTCATGATTCTCGTCCTTGATGTTCCATATGCTACACTATTTTACAATATTTGGCTACTTGACTTAAGATAATTCCAAACTCGGCTCAAACGTCAAATCAAAAGCGTCGTCAATCACAACATGCCCCCGATCCACGCAAGCTGCAAACGCAATCATCGCAGCATTGTCGCCGGAATGTTCCTTTTGCGCAAACTGCACGGGCAGAGAGTATTTTTCGCCCACTTTGGACATCAAATGCCGTAACCGAGCGTTTTGAGAAACCCCTCCAGACAAACCGATACTGCGGAAATTTCCCTTTCCCGTGTTGAGCGCCTCTTTTACCTTGTTAACGAGCTGATCGAAAACGGCTTCCTGATAGCTGGCACAAATGTCCGGCAAAGAGGCTTCCATCGCGGCCGCAGTCAAATTTGGCTCCATTTTTTTCAGGAAATAGAACAAACTCGTTTTCAAGCCCGAAAAACTGAATTTCATCACGTCCTGATGCGCATAAGCCCGCGGAAATGCGTACTTTTGACGATTTCCCTGACTGGCTAACTGCTCCACACGTGGACCCCCCGGATACGGCAAGCCCAACAACTTCGCACCTTTGTCAAGGGCCTCTCCCGCAGCATCATCCTGCGTTTGCGCCAAAATCGTGATCGCAAAACCCTCATCCATAGAGAATAACAGCGTATTTCCACCCGAAACCAACAGCCCCAAATGTGGACAAAGCGCCTGCAATCGCTCCTTAAAGCCTGCACTATCAAGATGAAACAACGGCATCCAGGGAGACAACGCATGCCCACGCAAATGGTTCACGCCCACCAAAGGGACGTTCAAGGCCAACTTCAATGCCTTCGCAAGGGAAATTCCCACTGCCAAGCTCCCTGCCAACCCAGGACCGTACGTCACAGCGATTTCACTGATGTCAGAAAATCCTTCGTGATCAATGGCTTCCTTTAGCAATAGCGGAAAATTAATTCCGTGCTCTCTCGCCGCAATTCCCGGAACAACTCCGCCGTATTTCGCATGAATTTCCTGCGTAATCACCCAATGTTTAACGAGTCCTTGCAATGGATGGAACAACGCTAAAGCAGATTCGTCGCAAGAACTTTCAATACCTAAAAGCATATCCTTTCGCAGGAACTTTCCACTTCTAAAATCATCCCTGGGAATATCTTATGATGTCACATAACTCGCGAATGGCGCCATGCCCGCCGGGTTTTGTAAGAATGTAGTGACAAATTGCTTTTACTTCCTCAACGGCATCGCACGGACAGCACGCAAGTCCAACGGCCTGAAGCACTTGCATATCAGGAAGGTCATCCCCAACAAAGGCCACTTGATTCATTTCGAGCCCAAGTTTCTTAACGAGTTCATTGACAACGGTTAACTTGTGTCTCAAATTCACATTTTGAAAAACATGTTCAATCCCAAGCTCTTTCGCGCGATGCATCACAATTGGGGAATTGCTTCCCGACACGATACCGACACTGATATCATTGGCTATCAAGTTCACGATTCCATACCCATCCTTAATGTCAAAACAGCTGGCACCTTCTTTTGAAGACATCCAAATAACCTTCCCATCCGTCATAACCCCATCAAAATCAAGGAGTAACAGACGAATTTTCTTCGCTCTTTCAATAATTTTGTTATCCATATTCTGTTTCATAAAAAATAGTTCTCTAGCCTTTTTTTGTAAATTTTTTTGGCTCTTGACACTGTGATGATGGTCAAAAACTTGTATTTTTTATTCAAGTTTGGAGATGAAAAATCAACAAGTTACAACCTCCGCACAACCCCTTCATTTGTCAAGTCCAGACGCGAGGCAAATCCTGGCAAAATTGAAAACAAGGGCTAAATTTCCCATTGACGGAGTGAGTGAAACAGGCCTAGACGATCTAAAAAAACTCTAGCCACTTTCTTTGTGAATGAATGGCCAGTGACTCCAACTTCGCACAAGGGTTATTATGTCTAATCGTCGCGTGTGGGCATGGTATGGTCGTGACATGTGTAGTGTGGTTGGTGTGTGAAAAGTAAAAAACCTCAACGGAAGTTTTCGTTCATGTTTAACGTAATAAACATGTTAAATGTGTGAATGTTGTTAAACAACATCGTCAATTTTTACAGAATCCCCCACTTTCACACTTCCCACTCGTACGGATAATTCGACAACATCTCTGGGCCAGATTCGCGGAGGCAAATAACGTCTTCGATGCGGACTCCCCCGAGATGTTGTTTTGGGTAATACAGTCCAGGTTCGATTGTGAACACCATGTTGGGCTTTAGGATCGCGGACGCCCTTTTGCCGAGAGATGGCGCTTCGTGGATTTCGAGACCAACGCCATGCCCAAGGCTGTGGATAAAGCCTTTCTTCCCAGCTGGTTGCAAACTTGAATCCACTAGGTTCGTAATGTCAGTTCTTTGTGAAGTGCCCGTTAAATCAGTCACATACCCTTCGCTTGCAAAAAAATCGCAGACTTTGTAATAAATTTCACGTCCGTCGCGACCTGGTTTTAACGATTCGATGGCCATTTTCTGTGCTTTCTGGACGGTTTCGATCAACTTTCTTTGCTCTTCCGAAGGTTTTCCCTTGAAAAACGTTCGGGAAAGGTCGCCAAAGTAGCCCGTTTTTTTGATCCGAGGGAAAATATCAACAACAATGAACGCATTTGCCGGCAATGGGCCAAATCCCGTGCAGTGCGGCTGGCTGGCTTGAATACCGCCGGCAACGATCGTGTGACTCGCAAGTCCTCCGTGCTCCAAGCACGTCATTTCGATGCCAGTAATGACACGTTCGGACGTCAATGGAGCGTTGTCTAAGAACAAGATGCCGTTTTTGACGATCGCCTTGCGGAAAGCGTCTTCCGCAAACCGCATTCCGAGGGCGGCGACTCGACTCGCTTCCCTCAATGCTTCGACTTCCGCTTCCGACTTTACAGCACGTTCCGCTATCCTCCCTACCCTAATTTCAAACGGCACCCGTAACTTGCGCAACTGATCGGCGAAACCTATTGGGAATGAATCATTTACGTAAAATTTCTCGATACGGTAAGCTTTTTGGATGCACGACACAATTTCGGCCACTCCTACCTTTTGCGCCTGAAAATGTCTCTTTGCCCTACCCTCCCAGTCGTCCCATAAAAGAACTTCATTGAAGCGAGATTCCGCCCTGCAACGATCGTATTCCAATGGATTCACAACCGCAAGTATTTGCGATTGAGCGTCTTTTAACAACTGAATCACCAAAAAAGGATCCGGTGTAAAAAAATTCCCCAAGTACAGAACATCCGCATTCCTCTCAGAATCCGCATAAAAAAGGTTCGCTTTGAGCTTGTGTGACATAGGTAGATTAACTAGAAAAACTTCCTGGAAACCCCCTCTTACCTACCCTACTTTTTGGTCATCGTCATCGTATTCATACCACTGGTGATAAAAGCATTGCGGACTTCGTTTGCACCGAGGATAGAATTGATCATCTGCTGAGTCATGTACAGTGTTGTCCATGAGGGATCATCTTTCTTGGCGCTGGGAATAAACTTTTGGTTAACGAACACGAAGGCGCTTTTTTGGTCATCGATATCAATAACGTTGGAAACGCTACCCTGATTGAGTCCATTGAGGGAAGAGAAAATCTCTTGAGGTAAATGTTTTGGAGGGTCATCCATGGTGAATTTTTCGAACGTTTCTAGGGATAATCCAGCATTCTGAACATTCTTTTTAAACGCCTCTAAAGTCTTTAAAGAACTCAACGAGAGCAACAGTTGCGATTTTTTCTCGTTGTACAGCCGCATGGCCTCCGATGTGCGGAAATCCTTTACGACAGTCTCCCGAACGGCGTCCAAAGGCTCAATTGCGGGTGGGATTTTCTTTTCCAAGAGAAGAACAACAAAGTCATCTTTTAAACGCACGGGATCTGAATAATAATGAACATTGTCTAGCGAACCAATCGTCTGTAGGAAAACATCTTGAGGCATATGTAACCCGCTGGGCAATTGATCTTCAGAAAAGGGCGAGAGGGATTTACAGGGAACGGTTTTGCAAATTTCCTTAAATTTTTGCGAACCAACCTTGATGTCTTTATTGTAAAGTTCAAAAACGAAATCATTCGCCTTCGCTTCAGCAATGACATCCGCCTGCTGATTGATATAGGCTTCCTTTACGCGATCTTTGCAGGAATCAAAAGAAATTTCCTTGGCGGGGGGATTTGATTTGTCTGCAATTTCCGTGTTTTTGGGTTGGAATAAAGACTCATTGTCCTTGAAAAATGCTTTCAGTTCGTCTTCTTTTGGGTCCGGAACATCTTTTATGTTTACGCGAAATGTAACATAAGAGATCTGGAATTTTCTTGCCCCCTGATAGCGAGCTGCATTTTCCTTATAGTATTGCTTGATTTTGTCTTCTGAGGCAGTTACTTGCGACTGGAAACTACTCAAACTCAACCTAGCTAAACAGAGAGACCATTGCGTATGCAACATCTTCCACTGAATCTCTACCTCAATGGGCAACACGTAACCGGGCGTCCGAAATAACAGTTTTTCGACATCCTCAGCTCGGCAGTCCGCCATCAAAACTTCGCGTGAGCGCTGCGAGCTAGTCGTCGAACCTTCCTTCACGTTTTTTAGGTATTGATTGTATTTTTCCACACTAAAACCGTGTGATTTCTCATCTCTAAAGGCTCCCCTCGTCTCAATAAATGCTTTCAGTTTCTGTTCGGTCGGCAGAGGCACTTGAAAAGCATCCGCAAAATGCAAATTCAGAAGTCTTGCCAACAAATACCCCTGAAATTGCTGATTAGAGCGCGGTTGCTCGCCAGCACCCAGAAAATAACTCAATGTAGCGGCCGAAACAATGCCCCCAACAACTTTCGGGTTGTTCAAATCGTATCCAAAAAACGTACGCGCATTCGACTTTTTCCTAAACCAACCAATTCCCGGAGAATTTCCAATCGTGAAAACAAATGGAATCACGATGACAAACAACAACATGACCAACATCCACTTGCTGTGCTTCTGTAAAATTTTTTGTATGAACGAAATCATAAGAATAATTCATAGAATTTATGTAATTTCGTCAACCCGTAAAACAATTTTTTGAAAAAAATAAGTATCGGGAAAAACCATTCTCAGTAAAAATTGGTCTTTATGATCTGCCCATGAAGAATCTTTTTCAGCGCCCCTTATGTTACTTTTTGGTTTCGGGCAAAAACAAGCAAGCTTCCGATCAAAACCAAAACACCTAATAAGATGTAAACACCCGTTACGAATGAGCCAAAAACGTCCTTCGCGCACCCTAAAAGGAAGGGTCCGAAGGCGCTGAGGATAGAGTTTGTGCCGATCACCCAGCCGTGAATGTTGCCGATACCCTCCTTGCCAAAGAGGCTCGGCCAGGTGACGTAAAGTAAAATATTGTTGAGCGACCAAGCCATCGCGTACATCAGCGAGAATCCAACCAGGCAGGCATTATACTGCACGAAGCACAAGCAGAGCAGACCGCCAACAATGTTGATAATGAACAGAATAAAAAGCGTTTTCAAATGCATCCGCTTGATCATCGTTCCGACAACTAAATTAAAGAAAATCCCCAAAATGGCGACTGGCACCAATAGAGTCAACATAACGCTCCCTCCTACACCTCTTTCTTCGCCGATACCCACAAAATGAAAAGCGGTTCCCGTCCCCAGCAAAGAATGCATAGCAAAGATCAGATTCAGTATCCAAAATGTCATACTTTTGAGAAAGTGGTAATTCCCCGCAGCTTTTTCAACAACTTTTTCTTTCTTAAGCAAGGGATCGTGGATCGCCACCCCATGATCTTCTTGAATACCATCCACATGCAAGCCACAATCCTCCGGACGTTTCCTGATAATCAGCCACGCCAATGGAACGCAAATGAGAGCAACCCCAAGGCTTTCCAGAAACCACATCGATCTCCAACCAAGAAATGCCTTCACGTGATACGCCACATTGGGAATAACAGACACAATCACCGCGATCATCGCCGCTGAATACGCACTCACTAAAACCCGTTTTCGCATGAACCAAAACGCAACGAGCGTCCTGGGAATGAGTTTCGTCAGCGTGCAAGATATCACTCGCAAACCCATGAAACCCAACACCATCAAAGCAAATCCATTTCCTAAAACCCCTACCAAGCCTCCCAAGCAACACAAGTACCACAAGATACCCGTCAATCCCAACAATGCCGCAGGCACAATCAACCGAATGTGCACGGCATCTAACAAGCGTCCCAGCAACGGGAACCAAAACCCCGCCAACAACGATCCTAAGGTGAAGGCACTGCTAATTTGGGTCTTCGTCAGGTGTAAATGCTCGCATAAATCCTCCACAAAGGGGCTAATAGCGGGCGTCCTACCGATCGCTCCCAGGCCGCCCAGTATCGTGACAAAACCGATCACAACCCAACCGTAAAAGAACGGAATTTTCTTCGGATTAAACGGAAAATGAGGATCTGTAAACTTCTTAAAATTCAAGGGCTGCCTCCTTTTAAGCTTCTAATGTGCACTTTGCAATTCGTCGTGCGCGGTTCCACATTCTCACCTGATTCCCAGGCAAAAACTCGACTGTTAACTTGCCGCCAGGCATCTGCACGTTCATAACGGGACTCAAGGATCCTGTTAGCAAATAGGCAACGTAAGCCGCTGCACAGGCGCTACTTCCGGAACCTAACGTGTATCCAGAACCGCGCTCCCAAATCTCGATTTTTGCACTCTGTTGGTCAAAAATTTCCAAAAACTGCACATTAGTTCTTTCTGGAAACAATTCATCATTTTCTATCAGTGGCCCAAGCACTTTCGCCAATTCAGGGATCACTTTCGGCACCGGAACGACGCAATGGGGATTTCCCAAGGACAAAAAATAACACTGAGGATTGATCGTCTGTCCAAAAAATTCGTTCAAAAGCATTTGCACGGAAGGCTTTAGATGGACCTCCCTCAGCATCTTAATTTCACCCATATCGAGCTGAATAAGACCATCCGCACTGATTTCGCAAGTAACCACGCCCGACATTGTCTCTATTTTTAAAAGATTTCCACTAAAAAATTGCCGATCTCGAAGATATTGTGCGAAAATCGTTAATCCATTGCCACTTTTTTCCGCCTCGCTTCCATCAGAATTGAAAATCTTGACCGCGCAATCCCCCTTCTCAGAGGGCAAAGGCCCATAAAGAATCCCGTCAGAACCAACCCCCTCATGCCGATTACACACCTGCGCAACCCACTCCCTATCAGGAACTATGGGATAAACCTCCGCATCCACGACGAAATAATCGTTCCCCAATGCGCAATATTTGATCAGCTCTCTCTCCATCTGAAAATCTAAAACCCCCTCCAATGAAGAAGCAAGTTTTTCTCGAAATTTGTCAATTTATATTTTTTTGGGGGAGTAGAAATTCGGAAATTCGGAAAACTTTCTTTTCGAAGAAAAGAAAGTTTTCCGAACCTTTCAAAGAAAAGCATATCCCCCATTAAGAGTTTTTTTTGGAGAGGTCCGGAGAACCAATTTTTTGCAAAAAAATGGTTCTCCGGAAAATACCCCTATAACAACCATAGCAGCACGATGGCCAACAGGATTCTATAATAGGCAAAAGGCCTGAGGGAGTGATTGGGGAGGAAGTTGATGAGCCAGCGGATGGCGAAGCCACCGGAGATGGCGGCGAAGAGGCATCCGACGATAATGTTGCTCATATCAAGGACTTGCACCATTTGTGAGCCATTTCGGAGTAGCTTATAGGAAATCGCTGTGGACATGGTGACGAGGCCCAACAAAAAGCTAAACGCGACCGATTTAACAGGTTTTAGTCCAACGAGATAGCCTCCCAAAAGGGTCATCATGGAGCGGCTCGTACCTGGCCAAAGAGCGACCGCCTGCATACAGCCGATGAAGAGAGCCTGCTTGATGGAAAGCTCGTGGGGCTCGAGGGTTGGATTTTCATGAATGGTGCCCCGTTTCCTGCGGCGTTCAACCCACAGCATCAAAAGGCCCCCTGCGAAAAGCGCTAGCAAAACGCTCCAGTTGCGGTAAATGTAACGC
>CAYWEO010000017.1:14268-18594 GCA_964457855.1 uncultured Opitutales bacterium
AATCTGCTAACAGTATGCTCAGCCTTGCGAAAGAGGTTTTGGTTTTTGAGAATGGGGATAGAATATTACCTCGTCAGCTTGATAAGGATGGCTCCAAATTATTGCAGAGTTTGCTCGAAAGTAAGGGAATAAAATTTGTTTTAGCTGACCCTATTATAGAAATTGTAGGGGATAATGCGGTTAACGGAGTAAAGCTAACCTCAGGAAAAGAAATTGAGGCTAACGGGGTATTGCTTTCCTGCGGCGTTCGACCCACAACATCAAAAGACCCCCCGCGAAAAGCGCCAGCAAAACGCTCCAGTTGCGGTAAATGTAACGCTGAATCAGGCCATCGAGGAGGAATCCCGAAGCGGCCGCGGGCAAAAAGGCAATGATCAAGTTCCTCAGCAACAACAAGCCCTCCTGACTCCTATTAAAAAGCCCCTTGAGAAGCAAAACAATTTTGCTCCAATAAAAAATGAAGAGAATGATCACGGTTCCCAACTGAATGATGGCCAGATAGTCATCCAGGGCCTTCTTCGTCTCCGCGTAGGCCTTCGGATCCGTCACCTGCTCCTCGTGGCCATTCAGTTTCAAGAAGTGGTTCGCCAAAATCAGGTGCCCCGTGGACGAAACCGGTAAAAACTCCGTCACCCCCTGCACACAACCCAAAATCACCGCATCAATGGAATTAAATTTTAACATGAAAGTCGAAGAGTAGAGATAAACTCGCCCAGGAACGCAAGATTTTTTCGGAAACTTTTCTTTTCTCGTGAAAAGAAGAAGTTTCCGAACCTTCAAAAGAAAAGCGGTATTTTTACGCATACTGCGCAAAAACTTATGGATGTCGTCGATTTTGAGATGGAACGATCGGCGCGCGAGCCGGACCGCATCGATTTTAAGCGCCAGGGGTGTTGCGCATCGGATCTCAGTTTGCTCACTTACTTTTAGTAAGCTCCGCAACTTCGACCTCGCGCGCCTACCTGGCATCTTAAACTTGATGCGGTCCGGGAAATGCCTGGGCGTATTGTTTGTAGTTGAAAAATTGCAAACAATTCCCCCAATACGTGATGGCATTGAGATCCGAGCGCAACAAACTCGCCGCTCAAAAGCGACGATATCCATAAATTTTTAAAATTAGTCTTGCGTTTACGGCCATAAAGTAGTCTTAAATTTCCTTGAGTAATGAATTTTTTTCATTACTCTTTGTGAAGTAGGTGTGTTTATAATGCTATTATTTCGGTTGAGGTCGCTGGTTTTTGTTGTATGGGGTTTGTGTTGCTGCCCAATGACATTTGCAGATACTTCTCCAGCAGTAAGCCCGAAGGCGTACGTCCTGACGAAAATCTTCAATAGTTTTCCCATAACCAACAGCATGGCAACGACTTGGGTAACGTCCTTGGTCGCCATTTTGGTGGTTCGCTTGGTCATGAAGAAGCGAGCAAGCATGGTTCCTGGACGGTTTCAGTCGGTTTTGGAAGTCATCGTGGAGGGCATCCAGGGCGTTATTGAACCGATCGTTGGGAAGCGTATGGTAGCACCAACGTTCCCGATTCTCGTGGGATTTTTCACATTTATACTTTTTCAAAATTGGTGCGGTTTACTTCCTGGCGCGGGTGCTTTCGGGAATTACGATGCGCATCACCATTTTCTTTACTTTTTCCGGCCATCAAATACGGATTTGAATTCGACACTCGGTTTAGCGATTGCTTCCTTTCTTGCCTGGTTGTTTACGATCCTAAGATACTCTGGGCCAAGGCAAATCTACCATCATATTTTCGGCAATAAAGCGGATAAAAAGGAGATTCCTGGGCTTATTTACATTGGACTATTTGCCGTCTTTTTCTGCGTTGGCTTTATTGAGTGCATCTCGATTCTTTTCAGGTTGGTTTCGCTCTCTTTTCGTCTCTTTGGCAACACTTTTGGAGGGGAAAGCCTTATTACGAGTATCTACAATTTGCACCACCTGATCCATAACAACGTTCTATCAACGCTTTACCGGATTTTCATTCCCGTTCCATTCTACTTTTTAGAGGCGCTAATTGGGTTCATTCAGGCCCTTGTTTTCACTTTACTCACGGCCGTTTATATTGGTTTAATTTGCAATCACGATGAGGAGTCTGAGGGCAGTTGCCATGTATAAATTTTCGCGGGTTCATTCGTAACCATTTAATCAATAAATACTATGGATATCACATCACTTATACCGATAGCCGAACTTACAGGCGATCTTGGAAGGGGCCTTACAGCGGCCTTAGGTTGCACGGCTTCAGCCGTTTTCGTCGGCCTCGTCGGCGTCAAAGCCGTGGAAGCGGTTGGTCGCAATCCGGGAGCTTCGGGGAAAATTCTCGTGCAATCGATTTTGGGCATGGCGCTCGTTGAGGCTATCGCCTTTTACGTCCTCTTCCTTTACCAAGGATAGGGCCAAAAAAAGCTCTCTTGTCGTGCTAAAACAAAGGTTTTTTGCCTTATGATTGCATCTATTGTCACGTTCAACGGCTATCTGTTTCTCGCAGAAGGACCTCTGAGCAGCATCACCGAAAAGTTTGGTGTTCAATGGCCCTTATTGATTGCGCAAGTAATCAATTTTTGCCTCGTCATCGCTATTCTTCACTTTTTCGCCTTCAAACCGATCCTAAAGACGTTGGATGCGAGGCAGAAAAAAATTGCCGATGGTCTCCAGTACACGGAAGAAATGAAGCTCCAATTGATGGAAACAGAGAAGAAAAAACATGAAACCTTGAAGCAAGCCGTTACCGAAGCTAAGGGGATCGTTGGGGAGGCGCAAAAGACTTCCAGCGAACTCCTCGAAAAGGAAAAGCAGGCGGCCATTTTGCAATCCGAGGCTATTCTTGCGAAAGCAACAGAAGCCATTCATTTGGAACGCGATCAGATGCTTTTGGAAGCACGCTCTGACATCGCTGGTTTAGTCATCGACATCACGAAACAAGTACTCAGAAAGGAACTTTCGCCGACCGATCAACAAGCCTTTCTGCAGTCGGCTGTTCAGCAACTCTCTTCTCAGTAATCCATTCCAGCCTTCATGCGCCCGCGTCGACTTCAACACCTTGCCAAACAACTCTTTAAGCTCTCCATTGATGAAAGCGGACGAGTTGATTGGGGATCCGTTGAAAAAATTGTCGGTTACGTCAAAAAGATGCCCCAAAGGCAGTCAAGAGACTTGCAGCTTCGGTATTACACGTCTCTTTTGCACCTTGAGCAAATGCATGAGGCGCACATTGAGTTTGCGGGAACTTTGCAGGAAACTTTCAGGGAAAAAATCGCGCAGTTTCTCAAAACGCGTTACCATTTCCCCGTCAACCTTCAATGGAAACCGAATCCTGATCTCCTTGCGGGCTACCGGATTTCAATCGCAGACGACAGGTGGGAACTTTCTATCAATCAACAACTTAACGACCTAAAAAGCGTTTTCCAGTCTTAAAATATGTCCTCAATTATCGATGAAATCAAAGGTAAAATCCTAGAACTCAAAAACATCCCGAAGGAATCCAATGTGGGTCATATCGAGTCCATAGGCGACGGCGTTGCTTGCTTATCGGGCCTCTCCAAGGTCATGTACAACGAGATGATTGCGTTCCCCAACGACGTTTTCGGGATCGCCTTGAATCTCGAAGAAGACACCGTTCAAACGATCATTTTGGGCGATATTTCAAACTTAAAAGAGGGTGATGAAGCCAAAACCACCGGCCGGCTGCTATCGGTTCCCGTTGGGAAAAACCTTCTCGGACGCATTGTGGACGCTCTCGGACGCCCCATTGACGGGAAGGGACCGATCGCCCAGGAGGCCTATTATCCGGTCGAAAAGATCGCCCCTGGCATCATTCAACGCCAACCCGTCAACCAACCCCTCCAAACGGGCATCAGCGCCATCGATGCGATGCTCCCCATTGGCCGCGGGCAACGGGAACTCATCATTGGCGATCGCTCAACGGGAAAAACGACGATTGCGATCGATACCATTATCAATCAAGCGAGAATCAATCGCCAGGGACTTGCTAGCAAAGATTCCGCTTTCCGGCCCGTTTATTCGATTTACGTCGCTATTGGTCAGAAAACTTCCAACATCGCCCGTATTGTCAAGGTTTTAGAGGAGCACCAAGCGCTCGAATACACCATCATTATCCTTGCGTCCGCTTCAGACAACCCCGCCAACCAATATATTGCACCCTACGCCGGAACTGCGATGGGAGAATATTTTATGGATAACGGCATGGATGCTCTTATCATCTACGACGATCTTTCAAAGCACGCCGTTGCTTACCGCCAAATTTCCCTCGTTTTGAAGCGACCCTCCGGACGCGAGGCCTATCCGGGCGACATTTTTTA
>CAYWEO010000018.1:0-18374 GCA_964457855.1 uncultured Opitutales bacterium
GCGGCTGGGGAGCTGACGGCGTCTCTCGCATGCCCCTCGGACTCACCATCATCGGAGGTCTCACGTTCGCGCAACTACTGACCCTTTACGTCACACCCGTCATCTACCTCTTGTTCGAAAAACTAAACGTGAAGTTTTCTCACAGGGTAGAAGGGTAGTACGAGGTAGAAAGAAAAAGTTTTCCGGAGGGGGTGTTTTTTGCAAAAAGCACCCCCTCCGGGCCTCCCCCTTAAAAACTCTTATTCGGAAGGCATTTTCTGGCACGTAGTGCCAGAAAAATGCATTCCGATATGTTTTTCTTGGGGGCGGGCGGGAACCCTGTTGACATCCTGTGTGTCTAGACTAGAATGAAGTCGTTAACAACTCCTTCATTTATGGGAAGCAACAGTATCCAGTCATTACCACCTAAGGATCCGAATCAGGTAATAGCACCTAAAGACGAGCAGAATAAAGTCACCAGCAATAGCAGCAATAACGAGCAGCAGAAATCAAAGTTCTCGCAATTCTTTGCTGTCGGTCATGAATGGCTCAAAAATAGGTATGACAACACTTATATCATCAAACCACTCATCAACTGGACAGTAAGTCCAAAGAGTCCAAAGTCTCCAGACGAGACTCCCATTGAAAAAAATCCACAAAATAAAGAAGACCTTAAATTAGCAGAAAATGAAAACCTCAAACTAGATCTCACATTAGACAAAGAAAATCCACTAGTGGACGACTTTATCCTCATAGAGAAAAACGAAATAGAAAAAAACGAAGCAGAGGAACTCAAGGGTGTCGTGCAAAAAATGCTAGACGTTCCCGAAGAAGATTGGACGAACAATCCCGTTGGCAAAGGCGTGATCGGTCAAAGTATAGACTCCACAAAGATCAATTACGAAACCCGCATCATCGATACAAAAACTGGCGAGATTGTTAAAAATCCCAAAAAGGATGAAAACTTACAAAGTATTGAAAAAAATGAGACATATACGCTAAGCTATAATTTGTTAGCAGACTTACGGAGAAGTACCGCTTTTGTTGTGGGCAATACGATCATCCCCCATGGCAATGATGATGATCAACTGAAAACATTTTTGAATGCCTGCAAATCCGAGCCTGAAGGGCTTGGTTTGTCGCCTGATGTGATTACAAAACTCTCTAAGGAATTCCATCAAGGCTTAGCGGGGCAGGACTTTTTGAAGCTCATTAATAGTGACGTTGAACCAAAAGGAGTCATGAAGCTATTCGATGCGCAAAAACCCGTCACTCACGTGTATACTGTTAACAAATCAGGAGATCCCAATATTCTGACACTCACCTTTCAAATCGGAGCCTCTTTGAAAACCTCTCCAGAGGTAGAAGATATCGACCATCAGATCACTTGCGGCGTGAGAGCTTCTTTTAACATACAAAAGGGAACCTGTGCGACAACCGGCGCTTATGCGGAAATCGATCCGCCATTCTCTGAAGAGGCCATACAGAAGTTCAAAAATGCCACTGCTGAGGCAAATAAAAACTTAAATAAAAACATGATTAACGGTGCCATCGGAGGCTTAAAAATTAATAATAATCCCCTTTCACAAGAGCAGAAGAAAATGATTAGAGAGGAGCTTTCCAGCTTTTACACCAATACCGTCGGAAATGATTGGATGGAATCGTCCACCATAAACATTACTAAAGACACCAAAAAGATCTTTAGAAGCCTTCAATCTAATCCATTGTTCTGCATCCATTCAATGTTTAAAGATTTAAAGTTGAATGACGCCCCACTTAACGAGAATCAAAAGAAAATGATTACGGATGAAGTTCTTCCGCCTGATGATGAATCTAATGATAATAATGCAACGCTCACAAAGAATCTTAAAAGCCAACGATTTCGATCGGATACTCTAAACAAGCTTAACCAGGAGGTCCTAGAAGCCTTTGAAAAGTTTAAAGATAATCCCGAATTCCAAAAACTAGGAAAGGGTTGATGGCCAAAAACCCCTGAAGGGAGCGGCCCTAAAAGATTTTTTCCGTTTCTTAACTTTTTTAAATAAATAAATAAAACCCACCTCGGCAACTTCTTTTTTTATGTCAGGTACCTTAAAAGTCACATTAGCAACGAGGCCATCCATGCGGCTTGCTTGGAGCGCTTTAGGCCCATCATGATGACAACGTTAAGTAACCCTCGCGGGCGCCATTCCCATTGCGTGCGGCTGGGGAGCTGACGGCGTCTCTCGCATGCCCCTCGGACTCACCATCATCGGCGGTCTCACCTTCGCGCAGCTGCTAACCATTTACGTGACGCCCGTCATCCACCTCTTGTTCGAAAAACTAAACGCGAAGTTTTCACACAGGGTAGAGACGTAGGGTAACGAGGTAGAAAGGAAAAGTTTTTCCTGAGGGGGTGTTTTTTGGGAAAGGGCGGGAACCTTGTTGACATTCCGCGTGTTCAGACTAGAATGAGATCGTTAACAACTGTTTCATTTATGGGAATCAATACACAACCACTATCACCTAAGGACCAGAATCAGGTAATAGCACCTAAAGACGAGCAGAATAAGGTCACCAGCAATAGCAGCAATGACGAGCAGCAGAAATCAAAGTTCTCGCAGTTCTTTGCTGTCGGTCATGAATGGCTCAAAAATAGGTATGACAACACTTATATCATCAAACCACTCATCAACTGGACAGTAAGTCCAAAGAGTCCAAAGTCTCCAAAGAGTCCAGATGAGACCCCCATTGAAAAAAATCTACAAAATAAAGAAGATCTTAAATTGGACCTTAAATTAGAAAAAGAGGACCCTAATTTAAATCTTAAATTAGAAAAAGAAGATCTTAAACTAGATCTCACATTAGACAAAGAAAATCCACTAGAGGACGACTTTGTCATCATAGAGAAAAATGAGACAAAAGACTTCGAGAATTTGATCAAAGAAATGCAACAAGTCCCCGAAGAAGCTTGGGTAAATACCGCTATTGGTAAAGGTTTGAGCGACCAGAAAATCAACTTTAAAGATATTGTTTTCGATACCGTCATCATCGATAAAAAAACTGAGGAGGTGGTTGAAAATCCGAAAAAGGACGAAAACACACAAAATATCGAAAAAAATGATCAATACGAGGAACATACGTTAAGCCATCCCTTGTTATTGGACTTACCTAGGGCTACCTTTGTCGTAGGAGATAAGGTGCTCACTCCCCAAACTCCACACAAGCTGACAACATTTTTGGATGCCTGCAAATCCGAGCTTAACCTATCACCTGAGCAGATTACAAAACTCTCTAAGGGATTCCACCAGGGCTTAGCGGGAGCCGATTGGGTGGTACATATGGCCAATGACCTTGAGCCAAAAGGTGTCATGAAACTTGCACAAGAAAATCTGAAATCTTCACAAGGAAATCTTACTTATACTGTAAACAAATCCAATGATGAGAATATCCTGACGCTCACCGTCCAAGACAAAAGTTCTCTCGAGGTGCCCCCCTATACCCTAACAGGGAACGACAGTAAATGTCAGCTAATTTACGGCGTAAGAGTTTCTTTTAATATAAAGACGGGATCTTTTACCAGAAACGGCGCTTATGCGAAGATAGATCCACCACTGTCTCCGGAAACAATTAAGAACCTAAAAAACGACGCTTCTCAGAACAACATAGTATTTAACCAAGGCACTATCGATGGAGCACTCAAGAATTTAAAGTTTCATAAGACCTCCCTTAGCGAAGAGCAGAAGAAAATGATCACAGATGAAGTTTCTCGCTCTTACGCCAAAACATTCGGAGGTGATTGGGCGCAACAACTGATCGTTGTAGCAAAGCTTCAAGGTGACATTCATAAGATCTTTAACCGACTTCAAACTAATCCATTATTCTGCATCCATTCAATGCTTCAAGATTTAAAGTTAAAAGACACCCCCCTTAACGAGAAGCAAAAGAAAGCGATTGCGGATGAAGTCCTTACACCTGAGGATGAATCTAATAATGCAACACTCACAAAGAATCTTAAAAGCCAACGATTTCGATCGGATACTCTAAACAAGCTTAACCAGGAGGTCCTAGAAGCCTTTGAAAAGTTTAAAGATGACCCCGAATTCCAAAAATTAGGAAAGGATTCATCGCCAAAAACCCCTGAAGGTGTCAACTCTAAGAGATTTTTTCCGTTTCTTAACTTTTTTAAATGAATAAAAATCCCCTCAGCAATTTCTTTCTTTATGGGAAACATTTTAAAAGCCGTCCAGAACAAATTATTTGGAACAAACCAGGTACTCGATAAAAAACTTGGAGGGGAAACCATCAACCAGGCCGAGGAAAAGAAGATACTGCTGAAACTGCAGAAAATTGGCAATGATAACGAAAATTGTGCCAAAATCCTCGAAAACTGGAAAGAAATCACAGAATATTCCGCACAAGTGACGAAAGAGCGTATTTCAGAACAAGAGAAGGAAAAGCAAGCGAAAGAGAAGATCAACCAAGCCTACTGGCAAAATCCACTCATGACCAAGGGAGTTGTCGGAACAAAAGTCACATCAAAATCCACCCAAGGCGAGGATGCCTTCACAACGGTCAAAATTAATAAGGAAACGCAAACCGTTGTCGAGGATTCCCCAGCAACGACAACCGGAAAAGATGTTAATGAGCAAAAGGATCCCCTTGATGTAGAATTGAAAGAATTGAGGACGGCTATTAACAAGGGGAAAGACATTAACAAGGGAATCGAGGAGTACACCCTCGGTAAACAATTTTTGACGGACTTTAATAGAAATTCCGCTTTTGTCGTGGGAAGCAGGACGATTGACACAGCCAGTCCTCACGCACTCTCACAGTTCATCAATGCCTGCAAATCAGAGCTTGGGCTTGATGTCAATGGAATCAAAAATCTTTCCAGAGAACTCCAACAAAGCTTAGTCGGTAGTGATCTTCCAAGGAATTTCATCAACAACCTTCCCCCTAAAGGTGCTGCAAAATCCATGAAGGAAGGCAACGCAGTGATCACCCTAAGTAAGTCAGACCAAGACAATGTCATCGACATTCAGTTTCAGAAAAAAGGCCCTTTGAAGATGCCCTATGACATTCCAGAGGGTCATACATTCACCTTCGCAGTTAACGTTGCTTTTAACCCATCAGACGATACTTTTACCCGAACGGGGGCTTATGCAAAAATTGTCCCCCCATTGCCACAAGAGACTGTCGATGCCATTGAGAAGGAAGCTGCCAAAGAAAACGCAAATAATAACACATTTGACATCAATGAAGCCCTCAATGAACTGAAGGTTGGCGACGTCCCTCTCAACAAAAATCAAAGAAAAATGATCGAGGGTGCACTTTCTCTCGACTACTCCAAGGAATGGGGGCCAAACTGGCCTCAATTGTGTCTCGATGGAGACAAACTTAAGTCCGACGTCACACAAACCTTTGAAAAACTCAAGACAAACTCGTTTTTTCAGGGCATGTGAGGCAAGGTCATCAAAAATGAACTAAAGCAAATCCCTCCATTCAGTATTGACCTTTCAAATGGAATAACTAGAATTGAGGCGTAACCAACATTTATTTCATATGAGCAATCCAAACAAAATCAGCAACCGGAAACCGCTGGGCGATATCAATATCAACCAAATCAACACAGACGTCAAAAGCAAGAACGTCGAAAAAGAGCAAGGCAAGGGAAACTTCCTGAGTTTATTGACTAATACAAAGGCATTTAATATCCTGTTTAAGAAAAGCCCACCAAGCCCCGTACAATACGCTAAAATCAGTTTGGGGGAAAAACTGAATAACAAGAAGATTGATTTCGTGGATTTTGCGAAAGTAATGCTCACGCATGATGACATATGGATCAATAGCCCTGTCGCAAAAGGCTTAATCGGTACAAATATTGATGTGAAGCCTAAAAAAACGACAACCATCGAGATTGATACAAAAACCAATCAAGTGGTAGACGATTTAAAAGAAGAGAAAATTGAAAATTCGGAAAACAACAAAATTGAGAAAAACGACATAAAAACCGAAAAATATGACGTCAGTGCTCAATTTTTCATAGACTTTCCCCGAACACCTGCCTACATCGTGGGCGATACCGTTATTGATTCGCAGGGCAATACCAAGAAAGCACTTCCTCAGTTCATACAAGCTTGCACATCAATGGGTTGCACTCCTGAAAACATTAAAACCCTTTCTGCGGTACTCAATCAAAGCCTAGCAGGCGGGATGTTTCAAGCAAATGTGGATAATAGCATCCCCCCTAAGGGCGTTGTCAAATCATTTGATATGAAGGATAACACCATCGTCTACACTCTCACAAAATCCAATAAGGACGAGATCACGATCACTTTTCAGCAAAAAGGGGCTTTAAAATTCCCGATGGGCGATTGTAATGCGGGCAACAGCAACCTGTATTGGGGATTAAAAGCTTCCCTCAACGTAAAAGATGGCTCTCTTACCTGTAAAGGCGCTTACGCAGACATTGATCCACCGCTCAACACAAAAGACATCAAAAATGCCGAAAAAATTGCTTCTGAGGAAAATGTAAACGTCAACAAAGGGACTATTAACGATTCAATCAACAAATTGAAGCTTAAAGACGCTATGAACAACAAGGTGAAACTTCATGACAAGCAGAAGCAAATGATTGGTTATCAACTCAATCAGCTTTATATCAAGAAGTTTGGCGAAACTTGGCTTACCTGCCATATTCCCATGGGAACTGTCATGGACGATATTGACGCTATCCTCAAAAATCTTCAAAACGACAAAAAATTCTTAGCACTCTGAGCTCGATAGAAGAAAAATTAAATCTGGAGCGATTCATTTCACCTTAACTTTAACGCCAAAACATTTTTTTACTTATGTTCTCTAACCTACAAATCCAAAAAAATCTACCCATTAACAAAAATCTGCCCATTAACAATCTACAAAGTCTCCCAGGAAATCAGGCCATAAAAAAAGAAACTATCGCCAATAAGGGAAATTTATTTGACTTATTAACCAAGACTAGAAACTTCACTCTAAATCCAATCAAAAACCTGGCAGATTATCAGATAAAAATACCCGATAAAAACAAAATCGAAGAATCCATTGAGCAACAGAGACCATCCGCTAACCAGAAATTTGTACCGCTGTCTGAAAGACTTGATAAATTCATTGAGCAACAAAATCAAAAAAAGTTTGAGGACTCAGTCAATAAGATCGTAAATGTTCCAAAGGAGGACTGGGGCGATAATCCTGTTGCTGAAAGCGTCAAAGAGAAAAAAATCGTCTCTCCACAAAACTCTTCCGCTTATGACTTTGAGACCGTCACAATTGAAGGGTCGAAAGAGAAATACGAGGTAAGTCAGCAACTCTTAAAAGATTTTTCAAGAAGTTCCGTCTATGCTATTGAAGCAAAAAATGGGAAACAAATCATTATTGACGCTAATAAGCTGGGCAAGGAAAAAGCTCTCACAAAGTTCATAACGGCTTGTAAAAATGAGCTTGGGCTTACTTCGGAAGAAATCAAAAAACTGTCTACTGAATTCCATCAGGGCTTGCTCGCAGACGTTCGAAATATTGCCATTAAAGACATCGAACCTAAGGGAAACATAAAATCGCCCAACGCTGATTCTGTCGTTTACACTTTAAAACAACCCAATAATGAGGGCAATATAACCGTTGCTGCCCAACAGCATGGCCCACTAAACTTATTCAGCTATGACAATGCTGGAGATGCTATAAAGGTTCATCCAGACAAACAAATGGGATTTGCCGTCCAAGCTTCTTTCAATAAGACTACAGGATTTTTTACGGGAAGCGGAGGCTACGCGAAAATAGACCCACCATTAACGAAACCAGAAATTGAGGATATTGAAAATAACACAACGAAAGCAAACGAAAAAGCTAATTTGCAAGATATTAACGCTCAGCTCAATGGCTTGAAAATCGATAACAAAAAACTGAATAAAGAGCAAAAGCAAATGTTTCGTGATAAACTCGATGAAGTCTTTATAAAGGAATTTGGCGAAAATTGGATTAAAAAAGAAATCGACTCCGATCTTATCAAAACCACACTCAATGATTTACTAAAGAAATTCCAACACAATCATTTACAAGACATCAATCATTATCTCAGTGACTTAAAGAGCAATGATCAAACACTCAATAAAGACCAAAGAGGAATGCTTTTCGATCAACTCGATCTAGCCCTTACAAAGGAATTTGGCGAAAACTGGATTAAAAGTGATCTCGATTTTAATACCATCCAAAAAACAACCGATGATTTGCTACTGAAACTTGCGAATAACCCTAGATTTTTAAAACTCGGCACACAATCTATCAAAAATTAAACGCAGCCAATCATTCCCACCAACATTCCACAATAGAAATCGCTTGAGTTTGTTGCGAGGCATTTCTATACTCGATCACAATGGACCAATCGATCATTTTGGAGTTTACGTCTCGCGCGATGGTGTTGGCGCTCATCCTATCAAAATGAAACACAAAAGTGAAAAACCTTAAAACATTACTTATTAATGCCTTGACAAAGGCATTTTTGTATAAGGAATCTATAGCATTCTTTTAATACTATGAAAAAATAATTCTCATTCACAAACTTATTTTACCTGATTTTGGCCGTTACGGCATCTGGTGCCGCGGTGAAAATGCCTGTAGGCAACAACGGTGACTACGCCGAAAGAGGAGGCATTATACCCATCACGCAGGATCCACAAGATAAGCAATATTACATTCTTTTAGGGAAAAATGCCTCTAAGGATCCTAAGAAGCAATTTTATAACTTTCCCGGTGGCGGAATTGAACAGAAGGATGGAAGTATTGCGCATGCCGCATACCGAGAGGCGATCGAAGAAACGGGAGGCTTTAAATACAGCCTATTGGCTGCAGATAAGAATTTCACCGACAGCGCACTTGCTAAATGTCCTTATGTTTTCAGTAAGCATCATCACATTTTACTCTATTTTTATCTCAATAACACATTAAATGAAAATAACTTAACAGCGTGCTGCAAAAGTGCCCTAAAAGACAAAAATCTCAAACGCTGCGAAAGAGAGGTCTTTAGATATAGAGCCGTGGCTTTATCTAAAGTCATCAAAGCGGCTCAAGCACTTGCGTCCTATAAACAAGCAAATAATGGTCATTATCCGCTAAGCGGTGATCCCCTATACACTCTACATGCAAAAAATGGTCCAAGAATTGCTATAGAAAGGCACTACCTTGCCGTATGCGCCGAAGATCTTCCTGCACTCATACAATGGGCAACAGCACACAATGTTCCTAACGTAACAGCGAATAAACGACTCGGCATCCTCTTGTTCAAGCAGTATGCTCCGAATGAAGATTACAGTATTATTGTTGGGAAAAATTCAAACGGATTGTATGAAATCATCAACGATCATGTACCGGCTAATTTCAATGCCTTAAACGCTTCCTACGCAAATCTGGCAAATGTCACAAACATCAATTTGGGCTTTTTAGATAAAAAAGTCATTGATCCATCCAATCAACAAACAACTCTCTCATTTCAAAATCCATCCGGCAGTAGCGTTGTTTACTTTGTGCGATCTGACCAAGCGTCCATTACGGCATTTGAAAAATCACAAAACGCTAAATATAAAGCATTTGCGGCCATTCCGCGTGCCAACCTTCTAAAGACTCTGTTTCTCTTTGATCAATATCTACAATCACATCAAGGAAAATACCCAGCCCAAACGGACGCTTGCTGCAAGACGACTTCTCGCTCTGCAAAAACACCCGATAACATCACCCTTTCTATCGGAGCTTTGAAGAAAATGAACCAATTGGTGAAGGCAATCCAACAATTTCAGTGAATGTAAACGCCTAAGGTTGTATAAAATATCTCATCATCGAAATCCTCTATCCTAGAGAGAAAAATGACTTGAGTTTGTTGCAAAACATCCCTATACTCAATTGTAATGAACCAATCGATTATTTTGGAATTTACGTCTCGCGCGATGATGTTGGTGCTGATTCTGTCGCTCCCATCGATCATTGTAGCGACGTTTTTTGGCTTAATCATTGCCTTATTTCAAGCCCTGACGCAAATCCAGGAACAAACGCTCGGATTCGCCATCAAACTCATCGCACTCACCGCTGTTCTCATTTTGACGGCTCACTGGATGGCAGGGGAGCTGATTCAATTCACGGGTGGCATTTTACGCGACTTCCCACAGTTTTCCCGATAACCTATGGCACTTTCCCTCGAAGAGATCCAGTTTTTCTTCACATGGATTAAGGCATCCGTACTCGCTATGGTGCGCATGGGAGCCATTTTCAGCATAGCCGCTTTTTTTAGCAAACAATTCATCACGGGAATTGGCCGCAATATCATTACATTGGCGTTCAGTTTGATGGTCATCCCTCTCGTCTTTCAAATGACGACGGCACCTGCAGAAATGGACGTCTTTTTCTACACGTGCATGATCGGAAAGGAAGTCATTGTCGGCGTTCTGATGGGATTCCTCGCAAACTTCATTTTCTACGTAGCCCAATGTGTTGGGTCCCTCATCGACCTCCAAAGAGGCTCTTCCATGTCCATGATTTTTGACCCAATGGCGGAGGAACAAATCACCATTACGGGCAGCTTTTTCATGCGCCTCGTCACCACGTTATTTTTTTCCTCGGGTGCCATTCTCCTCTTCTTCAGCGTGATTTACGACAGCTACTACATTTGGCCCATCCAGTCCTATTTCCCGGATTTCAGTAACCTCTTCCCCAAATTCTTCCTGCAGATCATGCAGGATTTCATGCTCGAGATTGTTGCCTTTGCAGGACCCCTGATTTTCATCCTCTTCCTGACGGAGTTTGGGCTGGGACTCGTCACGCGTTTTGCCCCGCAGCTCAACGTTTTCTTCCTCGCGATGCCTGTAAAAAGTGCCGTTTCCATGTTCTTTTTGGTGCTCTACCTGTCCTTTGCGGTCGTGTATTTCAAAAACAAGTTTATTCACGACGACAAAATGGTCATGTTCTTCCAAAGCTTCTTTAAATAAAATCCTCCCATGAGCGACGAAAAGACAGAGCAGCCGACGCAAAAACGCATCACCGATTCCAGGAAAAAGGGGCAGGTCGCCAACAGCAAAGACGTCACATCAACGGCCCTTTTGATCTCTATTTTCTACTACCTGGGAAGCTTTGGGGGCTACCTCATCGACCAAATGATTTCCCTGTTTTCCCTCCCCGCCCTTTTTTACACGATGCCCTTTCAGCAAGCCGCTGACCAGGTCTATTGCGGCGTCGTCAAGGTCATCATTGCCACTACTTTCCCCTTAATGTTTATCGTAATGGTCGTGGGCGTCGCGGCTAATGTCGCTCAAGTGGGCTTTTTGATGGCGTACGACTCCATCATGCCGAATTTCGAGAAATTGGATCCAATGGCCAAACTGAAAAACATGTTCTCGGTCAAAAACATCGTGGAATTACTGAAATCGGCGTTAAAAATTTCGTTTTTAACGACTTTGTTGTACATGATGATCCGCGATCTCATCGATCCCATGCTGAAAATCCCCTTTTCGGGAGTCAGCGCGTTTTTACAGTCACTCAAGCCGGTTTTAAAGACATTTGTGTATAACGTTGGTTCAGCGTACGTCGTTGTTGCCTTCATCGACCTCATTTTCCAACGAAAGAACCACATCAAAGAATTGATGATGACCAAGGACGAGGTTAAACGCGAGTATAAAGAATCGGAAGGCGATCCTCACATTAAAGGAAAACGTAAGCAGTTGCAAAGAGAACTGCTATCCGGCGACAGTCCCGTTGCTAAAACGAAGAAGGCGACGGTCCTCGTCACAAACCCAACCCACTACGCTGTTGCCATCTTGTACGACGGCGGTGTCGAAACGCCTCTGCCCGTTGTTTTAGGAAAAGGGTCCGGTGAGCTCGCACAAAAAATGAAAGAGGCCGCCGCGGAAGCCGGTGTCCCCATCATGGAAAACGTCTCCTTGGCTCAAGCTTTATTCAGTCTGGCCGAAGTGGACAACTACATCCCGCGCGACCTCATCGAACCCGTCGCAGAAGTCATCCGCTGGGTGTATGAACAACGACAAAACGCACAAATCAGCAGCTAATTACCCCACCCACCCCTTTATCACCATGGATCGCCAAAAATGTGCCGTCGCTTTATACTATGACGGCGGGGCAGAAACTCCTCTCCCAGTCATCACTGCAAAGGGGTTCGGAGCACAGGCAGAAGCCATGATCCAAGCCGCCCAGGAGGCGGGAGTTCCTATCATGGAGAATGTCCCCCTAGCTCAAGCTTTATTCGATTTATCGGAAGTGGACAACTACATCCCGCGCGACCTCATCGAGCCCGTTGCAGAAATCATCCGCTGGGTTTACGAAATGCGCGCGAGCAATCAGGGATCTCAGTGACAAGGATCTTTTCCGCGCTCAAAACAACCTCCGTAACCCATTGCGAGAGAAGGTAATAAATTTTACATAAAAAGGTCGCTCTAGAAATGCAAAAGACGTATATTGTGTAGTCGGAATTAAGTAAAAATAAATGCAAATTGACCGTTACATCTCCAAGCGCAGGATCATCGATATCAAGAGCCTAACATTCGAAGGAGCCATCAAAGAACTCCTTCAGGTGTGCAGCATCCCCGCGAAGGCTGCTTTTGATAAGGGCAAAATATTGACCAATCTCGTCGCGCAAGAACAAGCTATGTCGACGTACTTGGGGCATGGCGTTTCGCTTCCCCATGCACGCATTCCCCTCGACGTCCCGTATATCTTTGCCATCGGACGTTGCCCTCATGGACTGAAATGCGAGGGTCATAGCGAAGAAAAGCAGTCCATTAAGTTGGTTTTTCTATTTCTGGCTTCAGAAGTGGAACATTCTTATCTCAACGTTCTCGCGCTTTTGGCCCGAATCCTCCAAGCCCACAATTTTTGGCAAGATTCCCTCGATATTCCGATTAAAGATTTCCAAACGCAAGTCATGGCGGCTTTCGGTCGCGTTTCCTCGAAAATCGATGCCAAAACAGACCGTTTTAACCGCTTACTCCTCCAAAAGGTCTCCCAAATCGCTCAGGAAGCTCAATGCGACTCCATTTTCGTCTTTTCCGATGTCTTCCCCGACCCCATTGTCGAACTGGGCAAAGAGTTCTCGAAATTTAAAATCGTTTCGGTCTCGCAAAAAGCCACCGAGGTGACCCAAAAAGGGAAAATGTTCTCGATTCCCGTGCGTTTGTTCTCGAAAAGTCGCTTTTCGCAGCTCAAAACAGCCATTATCATTGCCCTCACGCATGGCCTCATTGAGCACGATGAACGCCTGTGCTGCATTAGCGGCCTCCCTAACAGCTGCCACTTCGACGCCTTCATGATCGTTGACGTCGCTCAGGAAATCCAAGCCGTTTTCAGCAACTATAGAGAGATTCTCCCCGAAGGAGTCAAAGCGGAGGTTTTCGAACGCCTCCTCGCCATCGCAACGGAACTCGCCATCGAGGGCCGTGAAGGCTCTCCCGTCGGCTGCCTGTTCGTCCTCGGAAGCGCAGAAGAACTCAAGCCCTACATCAGACCCCTTGTCCTTAACCCCTTTTTCGGCTACAAACGCGAAGACAGAAACGTCTTGAACCCCTTCATGACCGAAACTATCAAGGAATTCGCTTCCATTGACGGCGCTTTCGTCATCGATAAAGACGGCGTCCTCGAATCCGCCGGAAGCATGATCCACGTCCCCGGCAATATCGATGCCAGCATCCAGTTTTCAGGAGGCATTGAGGCCAATATCCAACTCCCCGGAGGCCTCGGCACTCGCCACGCAACGGCAGCCGCCATCTCCTTCATCGCCAATTGCATCGTTATCGTCGTCTCCTCCAGCGGCGTCGTCACCCTCTTCAGACGGGGGAAGATGCTGCCTTTGTATTCCAAAAACATCGACAATTGAACGCCGTAGCGATTTCGAGCGCTAGGGTTCCGTTACGCTTCAGCCTCAATGCCATCACGTACGTTAAGTACGCTCAGGCATCTCGTCTTTGCGTAGCCGTCCCTATCATCTCGAACTTTGCTACGGCACTCACATTTCAGTAGTGTTTTTTTGGAAAATCACCCCTGTTTTGCTGCTTTTTTGTCACGTGTCACTAGCGTCTTTTTGAGATCTTAAAACTCTTAATTCGGCAGGCATTTTTGGGCACTACGTGCCCAAAAATGCCTGCCGATATCGCTTCTCTTTGGAGGGTTCGGGAACCTTTTCTGTTCTGGAACAGAAAGGTTCCCGAATGTCTCTACTCACCAAAATAATGAATGAAATCACCAAGACGCTGTCGATTTTGAGATGATAGGCAGGCGCGAAAAAAATTCAATCCCTGAGTGTACTGACGTACGTGATGGGTTAAATTTTTTTTGCAACGAACCTAGCGCTCAAAATCATTACGGTTCACCGGTGATTTCGGGCCATTGTTTAAGCTTACGATGCAACGTCCTCCGGCTAATTTCAAGCATTTCGGCCGCTAAAGTGCGGTTCCCGCCGGCCTTGAGGAGGGCCCCCTTAAGGAGGCGTTTTTCTCGGTCTTCGACGCTGAGATTTTTTTCGTTCTTAGCGTTGGTTTCTGTAGGCTCTGTGAAGAAAAACTTGCCATCTAAATCTTGCGTATCGACAATTCCGCTGCGTTGCGTAACAACGACATTTTCCGCGAAATTCCTCAGTTCTCGGACATTGCCAGGCCAGGAGTAATCTTCGAGGACGCGTAAAGCATTGTCGGTCAATTGGATCGCTTTGACGCCGTTTTCCGCGCTGAATAGTTTGATGTAATGTTTTAGCAAAGGAGCGATGTCGTCCTTACGCTCTCTTAACGGCGGAACCGTCATCTTCACGACGTTGAGCCTGTAGTACAAATCTTCGCGAAACGTCCCCTCCTTCACCATTTGCGCGAGGTTGCAATGCGTTGCGCAAATGAGCCTTACGTCGACTTGCACCCATTGATGCCCTCCCACGCGCTCAAATCCACGTGTTTCCAAAAACCGCAGCAATTTCACCTGCGTCGTGGCATCGATTTCACCAATTTCGTCCAAAAATAACGTCCCTTTGTCCGCCCTCTCAAAGCGGCCAATGCGTTTTTCAACCGCTCCCGTAAAGGCACCGCGTTCGTGCCCAAACAATTCGCTTTCCAAGAGCGTGCTGGGCAGTGCCGCACAATGGACCGCCACAAAGGGCTGCTTTTCACGGTTGCTGAGTTTATGGAGCGCCATTGCAACCAATTCCTTCCCAGTCCCCGTTTCTCCCTGCAGCAAAATCGTTGCCCGCGAGGGCGCCACTTGCCGAACCTGCTCCATCACGCGCTTCAGGCCCTCAGAACCCCCAATCATGCCGTCCAATGGCACATCAGTTTCGGTTTTCAACGGCACCTTAACGACGGTATTTTTATCGCTTTCCCGATCCTTTAACGCATGTTTGATAACGACTTCCAGTTTCGCGATATCGATCGGCTTCGTCAAAAAATCGTACGCCCCCCGTTTCATCGCCTCAACGGCCGTTTCCACGTCCCCATACGCCGTCATCATGATGCAAACCGGCTTGTTCGCCAGCTTCATCGCGTAATCAATCACCGACATCCCATTCTTCCCCGCCATCCGCAAATCCGTCAGAATCACGTCAAATTTTTCCGCTTCCATCAAACGAAACCCCTCATCCGCATCCCTCGCCACAAAGACCTCAAAATCCCCCCGAAGCACCTCCTCCAGTCCCTCCCGCGTGTGCTTCTCGTCTTCTATGATTAATATCGTTTTCGTTTTTAGCATATATTTGTTATGTAAGTACCGGGAAACCCCCTTTTTTATAAAAAAGGGGGTTTCCCGGACCCTTCCGCCAAAAAATTTTTATTCGGAAGGCATTTTTCTGGCACGTAGTGCCACAAAAATGCCTTCAGATGTGCTTTTGGTAACAATGCTGCACTCTCGCGAAAATAACAACCCTTTTTTGCGGGGAAATGAGAATTTTCTGCCAAAATGAAGGCCTAAAATTTCCATTGACATTGTGATTAGTCAGGAGGGGAATGAAAGTTAAATCTTAACGGAGGTTGTTTGATATGAATACATTACAATTACATATGAATTATTTTAGAGAAATCACAAAGCGCGCGCTGATTTCAGTGTGCATTATAGCAGCAGCGGCGGGAGGTGCAAACCTTGCGCAGGGGGCGGACTGGCTTAAGGACGGGGAGAAGTTCTTGCAGGAGAAGGACATTCCGAAAGCGATCGAGTGTTTCAAGCAGGCAGCGATTGAGCACCTCGAGAAAGCGGAGTTTGGAAAGAGCGTGGAAGCGTTCCGGAAGTTGTGCGGGATCTACGGCACAACGGAAGAAACGCCCGCGAGTTACGTGCTGAACGCGATGAGCGCGATTGTGGCGGCGGAACGGCAGTACGTGAAGATATACGAGCAGTTTGCAAACAGCAAATGGAAGGATGGCAACGAGGAGGATCAGATAATGATTAACGCCTTGATGGGGGACAAACAGATGGCGTTAAAGGAATGGGAAAGCGTCATGAAGACAGAGGGTTGCCAGGCGATGAAAATGGTATTCATGGGGAGCGGGCAACCAATGAACGGACTGAAGTTTTACGTTGAGGGACACACAGATCCGATCATGACGGAAAACAAGGAGGATAAAGAATACCTCGACTGCAATGGCAGTACAGGAGTGGGGGTATTCCAGAAGTTCTTGAAAGGGATGATGAAAAATGAGAAGCTGAGCGAGCTGATGGTATTTTTCAGCACGTTAGGGGAAAAGATGCAGGAGCCGAAGGTGTTTTTCGAGAAGAAGTACGAAGTGTTTGCCATGAAAGCGGAAACGTTAGAAGAGAAGTGGAAGGAGATTAAGGCGCTGAAGAATGAGTCGGGTGAGAAGCTAGCGAAGGAAAAGGAAGAAGTCAAGCGAAAACTGGAGGAGAAAGAGAAAGAGATGAACGTATTCAAGAATTCGTCAGAGAACGCACTGAGCGAGACATTAGAACAGTTCAACAAGTACAAGCTAGAAGCAGAGAAGAAGCTAGGGGCGGAGATAGCAAAGAAAGAGAAGCTAGCGAAGGAGGCGGAAGAAGTCAAGCGGAAACTGGAGGAAGAGGAGAAGATAAAGCAAGAGAAAATAAAGCAAGAGAAAATAAAGCAAGAGAAGAAGCAGAAACTAGAAGAGGAGGAAGCGTTCAAGAAGCTGGTGCCGTACACACCAGCGAAGACGATAAGTGACGCTGAGTTAATAACATACGCGCAGAAACATCCAGACTTGAAGAAAGTAGATCTGTATGATTGCCGCGAATTGCCGGATGTTTCGATCATAAAACTGGCCGAGAACTGTAAAGATATTCGCGAGCTCAATTTGCGGCGGGATAATTACGCTTATACTCCATATACTGACGCAGCTATCATCGCCATAGGAGAGAACTGCAAGAATCTGACGGCCCTGAATTTGGGATGGTGCTCCCAAGTGACGGACGAGGGGATAAAGGTCATAGGAGAGAAGTGCAAGAATCTGACGGACCTGAATTTGTATAACTGCAAAAAAGTGACGGACGAGGGGATAAAGGTCATAGGAGAGAACTGCAAGAATCTGACGGACCTGAATTTGGAATGGTGCTACAAAGTGACGGACGAGGGGATAAAGAGCATCGGAGAGAACTGCAAGAATCTGACGGTCCTGAATTTGGGATGGTGCAAGGAAGTGACAGACGGCTGGCTAAAAGTGATAGGAGAGAACTGCCCGAATCTGACGGACCTGAATTTGTATAACTGCAACAAAGTGACGGACGCTGGGATAAAGAGCGTAGGAGAGAACTGCAAGAATCTGACGGTCCTGAATTTGAGTTATTGCTCCCAAGTGACGGACGGCGGGATAAAGGAGGTAGTCGAGAACTGCAAGAATCTGACGGTCCTGAATTTGAGGGGGTGCGACAAAGTGACGGACGGCGGGATAAAGGAGGTAGTCGAGAACTGCAAGAATCTGACGGACCTGGATTTGGAAAGGTGCTACCAAGTGACAGACGGCTGGCTAAAAGTGATAGGAGAGAACTGCAAGAATCTGAAGGACCTTAACCTGTATAACTGCGACAAAGTGACGGACTTTGGGATAAAGGAGGTAGGAGAGAACTGCAAGAATCTGACGGACCTGAATTTGTGTGGGTGCGAGCAAGTGACGGACTTTGGGATAAAGGAGGTAGGAGAGAACTGCAAGAATCTGACGGACCTGGATTTGAGTGGGTGCAAGCAAGTGACGGACGTGGGGATAAAGGTCATAGGAGAGAAGTGCAAGAATCTGAAGAAGATCTGGCTGTTGGGGACGAAAGTCAGTGAAGTCGGGAGAAAGAAGCTAAAGAAGGCGATAGGAGGGTTGGAGATCAAAAACTAGTGGAAAGGAGTGGAGAAAGGAGCTGAGAGGCAGGGGAAGTGTCGGGAGGGGCCTGCGGCGAAGCGC
>CAYWEO010000019.1:0-16603 GCA_964457855.1 uncultured Opitutales bacterium
CTACATCATCATCTTTTTGCTTGATTTATTTGGTAGAGTCTTCTTGAGTTAAGTGTAGATTTAGTATAGGTTGATTTTATGACACAGCATCCCAGTTTTAAGAAAAATGCGGCCGGTGGCGCAAAAAAGAGAAACGTCCTAAAGCGCTTTGAGCGCGTCGAGCTCCTCGGAAAGCGAGGCCAATGGAAAGAAGGAGATCGCGTCATGGGGCTTCGCAAAACGAAGACAAGCGTTTAAGAAAGACCAATTTCAAGCAGCGGGTTTGTTGCTCTCAAATTTTAACCCCGCTCACGCGTTTCAATGCGCTCACGGGTTCCTGTGTTGCGCCTCCTGCTCTCGTTGTCTTGAGATAGACGCTTTCGCTGTTCGTGTGTTATTCAGCTTCTTTCGTAAACTGTAGTCTCAGGGGGTAGAGTTTTCTTGTAGCCGGTCCCTATCAACTCGAACTTACCACGATACCCCGACTGAGGAAAAACGACATCGAAAGACATTTTTCTGCCCCTCAGATGGAAAAGCACGATCTCGATTCTCGGGGATCTCCAGGCTTGACCAAGCGCGGAGAGAGCCTCTAGTTTGAGATGATAGGGACGGCTACAAAAATTTTTTAACCCTGAGCGTATTGTAATACGTGATGGGGTTGAAATTTGAGCGCAACGAACTCGCCGCTCAAAAGCGGAGCTGTCTTCGAGCTTGGAGAATGTCTTGTTCGTAATCGATGCTCGGCCCCAGCTTTTGTGTTTGGACGGTATGGATGGACAAGCCGTTTTCGAGGAAGCGGAGCTGTTCGAGTTTTTCGGCGTCTTCGAGGGGGCTGATGGGCAGCGTTGCGAAGGCTTCAAGGATTGGCCGTGCGTAACCGTAAATCCCCATGTGTCCGTAGAATTTTGCGTGCTGGAGCCACTCTTCCCTCAGTTTACCCCGAACGTAAGGAATGGGAGCGCGCGAAAAGTAGAGGGCTTGTTTGTTTTTTCCCAGAGCGACTTTGACAACATTTTCGTTAAAAATATCCTCTAATTGAGTAATTTCATACACCGGCGTCACGATCGCTGGAGCGTGCGCTGTCCAGTAGTCGATGATGGAATTTAGAGCGTCCACTGGCGTAAAGGGCTCGTCGCCTTGGACGTTGATGATACAATCCCCCTTTAACTGCGGCAGGGCACTGATGATCCTTTCCGTTCCGCATGTGCACGCCTCTGGCGTGAGAAGTGCCCGGCCTCCCCAACTCTGGACGAGATCCACGATTTCCTTGGCGTCCGTCAAAACAACGACTTCGCTCGTCCTCTTTGCCTGCGATGCCCGATGCCACGTGTGCCACAGAACCGGCTTCCCACCAAGATCAAGAAGAAGCTTCCTCGCAAGCCGCGTAGATCCCAAGCGGGCGGGGATAGCAATGGAAATGGTAGTCATAAGTTATGATAGTGGTAGAATTTAAGAGTCCCGGGAAACCCCCTTTTTTATAAAAAAGGGGGTTTCCCGGGACTCTTCCCCCTAAAAATTTTTATTCGGAAGGCAATTTTATGGCACGTCGTGCCAGAAAATGCCTTCCGATATGGAGGGTACGAAGAATTTCTTCGATGAGAGCTTCGATTTTGAGATGACGAGCAGGCGCGCGAGGTCGAGATGCCTGAGCGTACTAACGTACGTGATGGCATTGAGATCCGATGTGCAACGAACTCGCCGCTCAAAAGCGATGCTCTCATCGAAGAAATTGGCCCTTTCCAATGCCAAGAATGTTAAATCCGATGTTTTTAAGTTTTTTGAGGTCAAGGATATTGCGACCGTCGAAGACGAAGGCTGGTTTCATCATCGAGTGGTAAATTTTCTCGAAATCAAGCGTTTTGAAGAGATCCCACTCTGTTAAAACGACGACCGCATGGGCTTGGTCGGCAGCGAGATAGGGGTCATCAACAATCTGGATGGATGACGATGAAGACGGTTTGAGTTCGAGATCATTGTAAATCGTTACTGCGGAAACCTTTGGATCGTAAATGGTTAAGCGTGCTTTTTCCTCAAGAAGTCGCTTGCAAACGGCGATTGCGGGGGTTTCGCGAGTGTCATTGGTGTCTTTTTTGAAGGCGAATCCCAGAATCGCGATTTTTTTGTTTGCAACGGTATTGAAGAGGCTGTTTACGATGGACTTAGTGAAGCGGCTCTTTTGGTAATCGTTCATGAGGACGACTTGGTGCCAATAGTGCGCAACTTCTTGCAGCCCAAAGTGTTCGCAGAGATAAACGAGATTTAAGATGTCTTTTTGGAAGCAAGAACCACCGAATCCGACCGAACTTTTCAGGAATTTAGGGCTAATTCTGCTATCGGTCCCAATCGCATGCGCAACGTCATCAACGTCTGCTCCCGTGGCCTCGCAAAGCGCTGAAACGGAATTGATCGAGGAGATTCTTTGGGCCAAAAACGCGTTTCCGACAAGCTTCGAAAGCTCTGCGGACCAAAGGTTTTTTGTCAAAATCTGATTTCTTGGCACCCAGCGTGCATAAATATCCACAAGCGCCTGGATCGCTTTCTTTCCATTCGGAGAATCTTCCCCGCCAATGAGAACGCGGTCAGGATGCATCAGATCATCGATGGCAGTTCCTTCCGCGAGGAATTCTGGGTTCGAAAGCACCTGAAAATGAGCGGTTTTTGCGTTTGCGGCCAAAATGCGCTTAATCGATTCGGCCGTCCTCACCGGAAGCGTCGATTTCTCAACAATGATCTTGTTAGAAGTGCTCACGTCCGCGATTTTCCTCGCACACGCCTCCACGTACGACAAATCTGATGCCTTTCCAGCCCCAATTCCGTAGGTCTTTGTCGGCGTATTAACGGAGATAAAAACAATGTCCGCCTCCTTAATCGCACCATCGATGTCGTTGGAAAAGAATAGGTTGCGGTTCCTTGCCTTTTTCACCACATCCAACAATTTTGGCTCGAAAACCGGCAACTCATCTGAATTCCACTGCGCGATCCTCTCAGGATTCACATCTACCACCGTCACCTCTATTTCCGGCCACTTTTCCGCTATCACCGCCATCGTCGGCCCTCCAACGTAGCCTGCCCCAATACAACAAATCTTCGTCATAAAATATAAGGAAAAGGGGGAATGCTTTTACAGTCAACCGGGAAACCCACTTTTTTATAAAAAAGTGGGTTTCACGGGCCCTTCCGCTAAAAAATTTTTATTCGGAAGGCATTTTTGTGGCACATAGTGCCACAAAAATGCCTTCCGATATGCTTTTCTTTTGAAGGTTCGGAAACTTCTTCTTTTCTGTGGAAAAGAAAAGTTTCCGAATATTACTTCTCCTCTGCCAACTTTCCCACCTCCGCTTCAAATACATCCCCGCGCTCGGCGTAGTTTTTGAACATATCGAGGCTGGAGAAGCCTGGGGAGAGGAGGACGTCGGTGGGGGTTGTGTTGAAGAACTTTTTACATTGGGGGAGAATGGCTTGAAGGGAGGGGGAGAGGGTGGCAGGGATGTTGGCGGAAGCGAGGAGTGCTTGCAATTGCGGGCCGGTTTCGCCGATGAGGAAAGCTTCTGCGACGGAGGGTTTTACGAGGGAAAGATAGGCATTGAGGTCCTCATTTTTGGATTTTCCACCGCCGATCCAGATGATGGGTTTTTTAAAGTTTTTTAGGGCGGATTCGAGAGAGGAATAGTTGGTGGATTTCGAATCGTTCCAGAACGTAACACCTTGGATGGCAGCAACTTTTCGCAATCGGTGCTTGGGAGGCGTGAAACGTTCAGCGCATCGCTGAAAATGGTCGAGATCGAGGTTCCAGGATTGCCAGAAAGCCTTGGCTAAGAAGAAGTTTTCCTTTTGCGGATAGCTGTCGAATTCGCCTGGAGGGGATTCCGTTATGGCGTCTCTGTCAATGACCGTTAAGTGCGCGGATGAGGATCGGGCAGGGTGGCAATATTCCGCGACGCTTTTCCCGACGATCGCTGGGCCGTGGTTGCGCTCGATGAGGCGGTATTTTGCGTCAAAATAGGTGTCCAAACTGCCGTGAATATCGATGTGGTCGGGGGCAAAATTCGTCCAAATGACGGCCGAGGGTGTGAAAAATTGAAGGGATTCGGCCTGGAACGAACTGACTTCGCAGACCGCGATGCTGTTGTGATCGATGTTAGGTTGCTCAAAAACTCCGCAAAATGCTTCCCCATTGTTGCCCACAGGAAACGCGCGTAAGCCCATCTGGTTGAACGCGAAGGCAAGGAATTCCGTCAGCGTTGTTTTGCCGTTCGTTCCCGTAACCGCCACGATCCTCCCCGGCCAAAACAGCGACGCAAAATCGATCTCTCCCAGGCACAAACACCCCCCTTCCGCCGCCTTTTCCCGCCAAGGATGCCCCCTCACGAAGCTCGGACTATACACCACAAGCCCAAATTCCCCCGCTTTCTCAAACAACTCCCCCGCCTTCTCATCAAAAACCCTGTACTCGCACCCCAGCCTCTCCAGCAGCCCCCGCACCGCCCTCCCACTCACGCCATCGCCAAAAACCGCCACCGGCTTGTCAAAAAAACGAATTATGAAACTAGGTATTTGCATAGGGGAGGATAAATATTGTTAAATAATTTCGGAAACTTTTCTTTTCCAGAGAAAAGAATAAGTTTCCGAACCTTCAAAAGAAAAGCAATATTTTTTGCTCATGCTGAGCAAAAAAGGGACGGCTTCGATTTTGAGATGACGAGCAGGCGCGCGAGGTCGATTGGAGTGAGCGCCTCTCCTCACTCCAATCCCCCAATGCCTGAGCGTACTGCATTGAGAACGACGCGCAACGAACTCGCCGCTCAAAATCGAAGCCGTCCAAAGAGTTTTTTGGAAAAGGGTCCGATAAAACCAATTTTTGCAAAAATTGGTTTTCCGGGTACTCGCCGCTCAAAATCCAAGCACTCCTAGCGCAATTTTAATGTCGCAAGCCCTGCCAGTCCAAAAAGCAACGATAAAATCCAAAACCTGATAACGACTTTGGTTTCGGGCCAGCCTTTGAGTTCGAAGTGGTGGTGGATGGGGGACATTTTAAAGATGCGTTTTTTGCGGAATCGGAAGGAGGCCACTTGGAGAATGACAGAGGTAGCTTCCATGACAAAAACGCCCCCGACGATGATGAGAGTAAAGGGTTGGTGGGTCATGAAGGCGATGGCGCCGATCACACCGCCGAGAGCGAGGGAGCCTGTGTCGCCCATAAAAACGTCTGCTGGATAGGCGTTGTACCAGAGGAAAACGAGGCTGCTCCCGATGAGACTGAAGCAGAGGATTGATAATTCGCCGACTTTTGGGACGTGCGAGAGAAAGAGGTAGTCGGCAATGATTTTGTTGCCTGCCGCGTAGGCCATGATGCTGTACACGAGAGCGACGACAATGGTGCAGCCGATTGCAAGGCCATCGATACCGTCAGTGAGATTAATGCCGTTGCTGGAGCCGGAAATGATGAGAAACAGGAAGATAAGTAGGAACCACAGCGGCATCGTTTCGATTAAGGGGAATTTCAAGAAGGGGACCCAAAGTTGGACCATTTTGACGTGAATTTCTGGGTTTGACAGCAAAATTCCAAGGGCCCCAAGGGTTACGAGTGCCTGGCCGGAGAGTTTCCATTTGCTGGGTAAGCCATGGCTGTCGTTGCGTGAAATTTTCAAAAAATCGTCTAGAAAACCGATGAGGGTCAGTCCGCTGTAAACCAACAGGGCAGAAAGGACATAGGCGTTCAGTTTCGCGAACAAAACCGTTGTAATCACCACTGGGATGAAAATCATAAACCCTCCCATCGTCGGTGTGCTTTTTTTGTCGGCATGAAGGCTGGCGAGACCGCGGACTTCGGAGGATTGTCGCAGAACTTGATGCAACTTCCATCGCTTTAACAACCGAAGGAGTTGCGGCGCAATGAGAAAACCGATAACAAGAGACGTTGTCATGGCCAACGCCGCACGAAACGTCAAATATCGGAAAAGGCGCAAAGGCCCCCAAATATGCTCGTAGTTAGCAAGGTGGTGTAACATTAGAAGGGGGAAGCGCATCGATTTTAAGCGCCAAGTTCGTTGCGCATCGCTCTCAATGCCATCACGTACGCATTAGTACGCTCAGGCATCTTGACCTCGCGCGCCTGCTTGGCATCTTAAACTTGATGCGCTTCCTGGTAAGATATAAACTTCTCGAAAAGCATTTTTGCTGCAAGCAAAAAAGCTTTTCGAATAAGAGTTTTTTTGGAAAGGGCTCGGGAAAACCTATTTTTGCAAAAAATGGTTTTCCCGGCTCCTCTAGCCGCCGCTCAAAATTGGCCACTTCCTTAAGTTTTTGTTTGCAAAGTCAAATAGGAGGTGTCAAAAAGTAAAGATGAGGGTGGATCGTGAGCGGATAGTGATGACAGGGGTTGGGTTGACGGCTCCGAACGGGAACTGCTTGCGGGAGTATCGGGAGAATTTGTTGCAAGGGAGGCCGAACATCCAGCGCATCACAACGCGTTACATGGGAGAGGTTTTGGCGGGCGTGTGCGATTTCGATGCAATGCAGTACCAGTCGCGAAAGGAGATTCGTATTGGGACACGAGCGGGCAGCGTGGGGATTTACTGCGCAAACGAGGCAATTAAAAGCAGCCAGTTGAATTGGGAAGTCGTTGATAAATCGCGTGTTGGTGTTTATATCGGCATTACGGAACACGGAAATGTTGAGACGGAGAACGAGATTTATAACATTTCCAAATTCGGCTATGATACGAAATTTTGGAGCCATCATCACAATCCGCGAACCGTGGCGAATAATCCGGCGGGTGAGATTACGATCAATTTGGGCATCACGGGCCCCCATTACACGATCGGCGGGGCTTGCGCGGGGGGAAATTTGGGGATCATTCAGGGGCTCCAAATGCTTCTGCTGGAAGAAGTTGATCTTGCGTTGGTGGGGGGGGTGAGCGAAAGCATCCACACGTTTGGCATTTTCGCGGCTTTTCGTAGTCAGGGAGCGCTCGCGGAACACGCGGATCCGAATCGCGCGAGTCGTCCGTTTGATTTGGCGAGAAACGGAATTGTTGTGAGCGAGGGGGGATGCATTTATACCTTGGAACGGCTGGACAGAGCGCTCGAAAGAGGGGCGCCAATCTTAGCGGAAATCGTTGGCTACGCGGTGAATTCGGATGCAACGGACACGGTAATCCCCAACGCTGAAAGGCAGGCGCAATGTGTTCATTTGGCATTGAAAAAAGCACATTTAACGCCGCAGGATATTCACATCGTCAACACACACGCAACGTCCACCATTCAAGGGGATATTCTTGAGGCGCAAGCACTTAGGTCGGTATTTCAAGACTGTCCAGACACGCATTGCAATAACACCAAGGGCTTTATTGGGCATACAATGGGAGCTGCTGGGGCCCTGGAACTTGCAGGAAATTTGCCGTCGTTTCAGGATTCAGTCGTCCACGCAACGATTAATGTGGAAAACCTTGACCCGGCGTGCGAATTGCCTAATTTAGTTCTCAATCAACCTGTTCAGGTGCCGAAAGTGGAGACCATTTTAAACAATTCTTTCGGGATGTTGGGCATCAATTCGGTGTTGATTGTCAAGAAGTTCCAAGATTAATTCCCTTATAACACTATTCACGCATTTGACGCCAAACAAAATACCCATGGAAAAAGAAGCTATCAGACAGATCATTGTAAACATCATTGCGGATATCGCTCCCGATGAAGATCTTACGAATTTAAAGGACGCCGTTCGTTTGCGCGATCAATTGGAGCTCGATTCCATGGATTTTCTCGATATCGTGATGGAATTGCGCAAGCAGCACGGCATAGAAGTTCCCGAAGGCGACTACAAACAGCTGGAATCGCTCCAAAGCTGCGTTGAGTATTTGCATCCCAAATTTCAGGCAAAAAAGAAGAGTTGAGCTCAGCAAGTCATTGTTCCGCAAACAGTTCGTTTGATGTTGTCATCATTGGTGCCGGCATGTCCGGCCTCGCTGCGGGTATTCGCTTAGCCCTCTTTGGCAAAAAAGTCGTTATCCTGGAACGTCATTATGCGATCGGCGGACTCAACGGCTATTACACGCTCAATGGGGTTCCTTATGATGTTGGGCTGCATGCGGTTACGAATTTTTCTCCAAAAGGTGCAAAAAAAGTTCCGTTAACAAAAATTTTGCGTCAGCTGCGCCTAAATTACGAGGAACTCGATCTCAATGAACAAGTGGCGTCTGCGATCAAATTTCCTGGCGTTACGATGCAATTTAGCAACCAATTTGAACTTTTACGCTCGCAGATAGCCGAAAAATTCCCGCGCCAAATCGATGCCTTCCAACGACTTGTTGCTACAATAGAGCATTTCGATGAACTGAATTTAGAGAATCCTCCATGCTCTGCGCAAAGCATTCTCGATGAGCATCTTACGGATCCTTTGCTGAAAAATATGTTGCTGTTGCCACTCATGTACTACGGCAATCCAGCCGAGCACGATATGGATTGGACGCAATTCGTTATTATGTTCAAATCCATTTACCAGCAAGGGTTTGCACGACCTTACAGGGGCGTTCGGCATATTCTCGATTTGCTAAAAGCGAAATACAAATCTCTTGGTGGTGAATTGTGGCTGAAATCCGAAGTGAAATCGTTAGTCGTTCGAGACCAAGCAGTTACAGAGGTTCTTTTGACGGATGGAACGTGTTTACAGGCGCGTCATGTGCTCTCTTCCGCCGGACGTGTGGAGACAGCTAAGCTGTTGAGCTCCAAAGAAAAAATAGAAGAAGATCCTCTACTGCAAAAAGACTCTCTGCAATCGCTAACGGGTCAACTATCCTTTGTCGAGGCTATTGCCGTTTTTCAGCAGCAACCCAAAGACTTAGGTATTAACGACACAATTCTTTTTTTCAACGATTCGGAAGCCCTTCATTATCAAAATCCTACGACTGCAGTTGATTTCCGCAGCGGCGTCATTTGCTGCCCCAATCAATATCAGTACGCGAATCAGAAGTCGCTTCCCCACGGCATCTTACGCGCAACTGCTCTCGCAAACCCAACCATCTGGAAAAATTTCGATCAAAAAACATATCAAGAAACGAAAGAAGCCGTATGGAAACAATTAATCACCAACGCGTTAGCCATCTCATCGTGTGAAAAAACTGATCAATCTACCGCAAAACTCGCCGATTTAACCCTCGTTTCCAAGGACATTTTTACGCCAAAAACAATCGAGCGCTTCACAAGTCACATTAATGGCACCATTTACGGCTCTCCCAATAAAATCCGTACCGGAAAAACCGCTCTCTCCAACCTCCACCTCTGCGGCACAGACCAGGGCTTTCTGGGCATTGTAGGCGCAATCCTGAGCGGCATTTCGATCGCGAATCTACACGTACTTTCCGTGAAACCCCCTTTTTTATAAAAAAGGGGGTTTCCAAAATTAAAAATCCCCTTAATACTAACCAATCAATATGACAGAACAGATCAAGCAAACGCCGATGATGCAGCAGTATGCGGAAATGCGGGGGCGTTTGTCGTCGGACACGCTATTATTGTTCCATTTAGGGGATTTTTACGAGATGTTTGGCGGAGATGCAGAGGTTGGGGCGCGCATTTTGGGAATCACGTTGACGCAGAGGAATGGGACGCCGATGGCGGGGATGCCGTGTCACAGCGTTGATGGGTACATAGGGAAATTGTTAAATGCGGGGAAGAAGGTGGCGATTTGCGAGCAAGTGGGGGAGGTGAAGGCGGGTGCGTTGGTGAGGCGTGAAGTGACGCGCATTTTGACGCCCGGGACGGTGCTGGAGGACACCCAAATCGAGGCCGGGAAGAATCGTTATTTGTTGAGTATCAACGTTATTGCTGGAAAATTTGTTGCAGCATGGGGGGATGTTTCGACGGGAGTTTTTGGGGTCGCGAGCGAGGAGGTTCCTGAGGATCTTTTGGCATTGATGTACGGACTCGATGCGGCGGAAGTGGTTGTGCCAGAGGGTGTTTTGAAGCGATGGCGTGAGGATCCAAGTCTACAGAAGTGGGTGGAGGGGGTAACGCAATTGACGGCTCGTAAAACGCTTTCCGAATGGCCGGATTTTCGGTTTGATCGGGAGTCTGGTGCGAAAAAAGTAAAGGAACTCCTTGGTGTGCTGACGCTTAGGGGATTTGGGATTGCCGACGACCATGCAGCTTTGGGGGTTGCTGGAGCCTTGATTCAATACATGACGGAGCATTTGTGCCAAGTGCCGAAAAACATCCAAGTGATGACAGCTTACCAAATGCGTCAAATGCTTCTCATGGATGGCGTTACGTTACGAAACCTGGAGGTTTTTCGCGCAACCGATGGGGGACGTCAAGGAACGCTGATTGCGGCGATAGATCGAACTGTAACAGCTTCTGGCGCAAGGCTTTTGGAGAGTTATCTGTCGATGCCAAGCCTAGATTTGCAAGAGTTGAAGCGTCGACAAAGTTGCGTAAGGGAATTTTTAGAGGAACCGATTGCGACTGCGGCGGTTCGCGAGCAGCTGCGGAAAGTGCGTGACATCGTGCGCGTGCTGAGCCGCCTGGAGCATCGAGTGAAAAATCCGCGGGAGTTGGGGAGTGTTTACGAAACGTTGTTTTGTTTGCCGCACATTCAGAACAACTTAGGTAAGTTTAAGGATTGTGTGTGTGCAATTGGCGGACGCATTGGCAATTTTGACGATTTGCGCGAACTTTTGTCAACGGCCTTGCTCAAGGAACTCCCTAACGACATCGCACTTGGTGGCGTATTTGCAGAGGGTTACGATGCCGAGCTGGATCGTTTGCGGGGGCTGAATCGGGGGCATCGGTCGTGGTTGGAGGCGTTTGAGCGGAAGGAGCAGGAGCGGTCGGGCATTCGGAATCTGAAAGTGCGTTATAATGATGCATTTGGGTATTTTATTGAGGTGACGAAATCGAGTATTGCTTCTGTGCCAAGTGATTACATCCGCAAGCAAACGATGACGAATGCGGAACGTTATTATACGCATGAACTTAGGGAGCGTGAAGTCGAAATTTTGCACGCCGAGGAGAAAGCCGTTGCGCGTGAAGGTACCTTGTTTAAAGAATTGGTGGGGAAAGTCTTATCGCATGCGGAAAGTTTGAGAAAAACTGCAGACGCTCTGGCGGAATTGGACCTCTTCAGCGGTTGGTCGCAGCTCGCCCGTGAATGGGATTATTGCTGTCCGGAGTTGGATGAAAGTGAAGGGATTGTGATTGAGCAAGGGCGGCATCCCGTTATCGAGCAGATGTTAAAAAATCCCGTTTCCGGGGGGGGAAGTGAGTATTTTGTGCCGAACAACACGTGCATGGAGGCCAATAACGATCAAATTTTGCTCATCACGGGCCCGAATATGGCCGGAAAGTCGACGTACATTCGGCAGGTGGGAGTCATTGTGCTGATGGCGCAAATTGGGTGCTGGGTTCCGGCAAAATCGTGCCATATTGGCCTGGTTGACCGCCTTTTTTCGCGCATTGGGGCGAGCGATGAGCTTTCGCGTGGGCATTCGACGTTCATGGTGGAAATGTATGAGACAGCCAATATTTTGCATCAGGCGACTGCGCGGAGTTTGGTGATTTTGGACGAAATTGGCCGCGGAACAAGTACGTATGACGGCTTAAGCATCGCTTGGTCTGTCGTCGAATATTTGCATCGCGATCGCGAACGGGGGCCGAGGACGTTGTTTGCGACACACTACCACGAGCTGACGCGATTAGAGAAGTTTTTGCCAAGATTGCGTAACTATTCCGTCGCTGTAAAGGAGTGGAACGATACGATTATCTTCATCCGCCAAATTATTTCCGGAGCTGCCGATCGTTCGTACGGGATTCAAGTCGCGCGTCTGGCGGGCTTACCCGCGGAAGTCATTGCGCGGGCGAAAGTTGTGCTGGAGAAACTCGAGGAAGAAGGCATCCGTTTGCGCAGGGAACTCGAGGGGCCGCCATTGAGCGAGGACGAAAAACCATTGATGGAGAACGTCGTTGTGCCAACTACCGCGAACCACGGTCAAATGTCCCTGTTTGATGAAACGAACCCGTAGACGGCTCGGCTCAGTTGAGGGGTGCATCTCCACCAAAAAACAAAAACCGGCGTGGATTCCCGCGCCGGTGGGGATCGTTTTACGATTTACGATCTCTATGACTTCAAACTTCGGTTTTGCTATCAAACCTCAGTTCGGCTTTTCATTATTTTCGTTTTTCTCTATCTTTTCTTGATTTTTCTCAATTTTCACCTCAATTTCCTTCATTTTTTTAGTTTGTTCTTGTATGAATTCTTGGAAAGCTTCCTTATCAAGTTGTTGGTTCAAAATCAGTTTTTTATTTTCTTTTTTACCTAAACATTTTTTAATATCCTGTTCAGATGGTTCATCGTTGTTAGTGAATGTTATATTGTTCTGTAACGATAAATCACTCAGCAAGCTTTTGTTATTGATACATTTCAATTTTTGGAGTGTATCCAGGGATGATGCAATATTCTTAAGGTTGTTTTGGGTTTCGTCATCGTCAACAGGGAGGTTGGCATCCTCGTAAACACCCGGCAATCTCAGTATCAAGATCTCAAGATTTGGATGATGCTTTAGAAACTTGATATCTGTAGTTCTCATAAAAGACATGCAAAATATCTTCACACTGTTCGGAATGTTCTTAATTTTAGCATCATAATTCCAACGCAGATCGAGTATTTCTAAAGTGGTCAAATCATAAAATTCCGGATTACTTATTTGTTCATGGTCTGCCATATGCGGCGCAAGAAGAATTTTTAGAAATGGGAGGTGTTTTAACAATGGCTCTAGCGAGCTGATCGTTATATGCTTATTATATCCGATATCGAGTAATTGGATACGTTTAAAGCAAGACAACAGATCGGTGGCACCTTTTTCATCTAATTCATAACAACCACTCAATATTAATTGTTCTAGGTTATGTTTCTCTTCGCAATTATCGGATTCTTTAAGACATTTTGTGTTTTCTGATTTGATTCCCGTACCCGAGAAATCGATTTTTTTGAGCACCTTAAATTTTTTGAGTAGTTTTAGGCCGTTCACGTTATCCTCTTTTTCTTTATTCTCAAAAAGATTGCGGCAAAAAACTAAATTAATCTCTTCAATTTTATCTGAATTTAATGATGTCAAGACATTCGTTATGGATACAGCCGAAAGGCGAAAATCCACACGCTTTAAATTTTTGCAGTCTTTGAGGCCAGAGACATCGTTGATTAATGGCAAACCATCGTGATATCCATTATTATTGTCCACCGAAAAGTCAACGTACGTTAAATTTGGGCAATATCTGAAAAATTTTGGAATTTTACATACTTGTTTTTTGCGTAAATTAATCTTGGACATGTTTGCGCTTGTACTGACTTGATGGAAGTCAATGATTCTAGTCTTAATTCCATGCAATCTAAGAAGCTCCAATTCTTCAGGCGTTAGTTTCCCACTCTCCTCTTCGTTGCCATTCTTGTGATCAACGTCAGATGAACCGTCATCCAGAACTAGAGCCTGCATGAAGATTGTGAAGATTTTTTTTTGCTTCCCTTCATCGGATTTACTTAAAGTGAGGTATGCTTTTTCGTTGATTTTACCTTTTCTGAATTGAGTCAGCAGGTTTTTTAGGAACTTTTCCTTATCTTCTTTGTTTCCGAAGAGCCCAGATTCGATTTCGATCTTAGATCCGTCTTCAAGCACGACAGAGAATCCGCCATAGCTGTTAACGTTTTCAAAGAAGACTTTAATATCGTTGAAAGACTTCTGCTTGGGTGGGTCTCCAGCGAACGCGTTAAAGGCTCCGACGGTTACGAATAACGCAGTCAGGGCGCAAGTTGTGAGTTGTTGGATTTTCATATTAGGTAGTTTTGGTTAAAATAATTTAATTTTACGTCTTATAGGAATTGCGATTGTTTTGCTCTTTGTCAAGTGGATTTTAGGTAAACATAGGTCCATAGATCTCCCTGCTAATTTTCCTACGAAAAGGCTTTTCTTGTCGGCAAAAATTACGTTATAATTAAGAAAACATCCACCATTTTGCTATGATCCAGAAAGTTGCGAAGAAGAAACAGTTAGTTTGGGTAGAAGGGAAAACATCCCAAGAAATGGCGACAGAGGAAACGTCTAATGAATTGGCGCAAGGGCCTAAAGTCATGACGAAAGAAGCCTTTAAGGCGGCCGTTGAAGGTCACTTGAAATCAACCCTTGCCCGTGAGAAGAAGTCCGCGACGCCGCGTGATTGGTGGGTTTCGATCTGCTACGTTGTGCGTGATTACGTGCTCGAGCGCTTCATTAAGACCCAACAAATTCACCACGACAACAATGCCCGGCGTGTGTATTATTTGTCCCTCGAATACTTAATGGGCCGTTTGCTGACGAATAACCTCTATAATTGCGGCTTGTTCGATGTCGCGAGGGAAGCTTTAGGGGAGTTAGGGCTCGATTTTGATAAAATTTGCGATGAAGAAGTCGATATGGGCCTCGGTAATGGCGGTTTAGGCCGATTGGCGGCGTGTTTCCTGGATTCATTGGCGACATTGGATTACCCAGCGATTGGTTATGGAATTCACTACGAATATGGATTGTTTCAGCAAAAATTCAAAAATGGCAAGCAGGATGAATCGCCAGACAACTGGTTACGTTTCGGGAATCCCTGGCAGATCGTTCGCCCGGAAAACGCCCAAACGATCCACCTCTACGGCCATGTCAAAGATCACTTTAACGATCGTGGTGACTGGAAACCTGAATGGGTCGATACGAAAACCCTCATTGGTGTTCCTTGGGACATTCCCATTGTTGGTTACGGCACGGAAACGGTCAACTTTCTGCGCTTATGGGAATCGCGCGCTTCAGAAGCCTTTGATTTGAAGGTATTTAATGAAGGTGGGTATGTCGAGGCCGTCAGAGAAAAAGTTGCTTGCGAAACCATCTCTAAAGTGCTCTATCCCAACGATAAAATGGAGGCCGGGAAGGAATTGCGCCTCGTACAGCAGTACTTTTTCGTTGCCTGCTCGCTTCAGGATATGATCCGTCGATACAAAAATCATAACAAATCGTGGGACATGTTTGCGCAAAAGATTGCCGTTCAACTCAATGATACGCACCCGGCGATTGCGATTCCAGAATTGATGCGAATTTTTATCGATGTCGAAAATCTGACCTGGGACATCGCATGGGGCCTCTGTCAGAAGGTTTTTGGTTACACAAACCACACCCTCATGCCGGAAGCCCTCGAACGGTGGAGTGTGCCGTTGTTCGAAAAGGTTTTGCCGCGGCATTTGCAAATTATTTATGAAATCAATCGACGCTTCTTAATAAACGAAGTTGAAAAACATTGGCCGGGAGATGCGCATAAAAAGCAAGAGCTCTCCATTATCGAAGAAGGCAATCCGAAAATGATCCGTATGGCCTATTTGGCGCTCTTGGGAAGCCATTCCGTCAACGGCGTTGCGGAATTGCACACGCGATTGCTGAAATCCCACCTTTTCCAGGGCTTTTGCGAACTCTATCCCGATCGCTTCAACAACAAGACCAATGGCATTACCCAGCGTCGTTGGTTGCAGGCCGCCAATCCAAAGCTATCGGAATTAATCACGCAAAAGATTGGCGATCAATGGGTAACAAATTTAAGCGAGTTGAAACGTTTGGAACCATTTGCAGCGGATCCTCAGTTTCAGAAAGACTTTATGGCCGTTAAGTTGGCGAATAAACAGCATTTGGTGAAGAGGATTCAAGCTTTATGCGGGGAAGATGTCAGTCCAGAGGCGCTTTTTGACGTCCAGATCAAACGCATTCACGAATACAAACGACAGCACCTCAATCTGCTACATATCCTGACGCTTTATCGCGATATCCTTCATCCGCAAGATGATAACAAGATCCATCCGCGGGTGTTTATTTTTGGCGGAAAAGCAGCTCCAGGCTATGATTTGGCAAAAGACATCATCTACGCGATCAACGTTGTTGGGGAGCGCATTAATCATGACGTTCGCGTCAAAAACCAATTAAAGGTCATTTTCTTGCCGAATTATAACGTCAGTCTCGCGGCCGAAATCATTCCAGCGGCGGATCTTTCTGAGCAGATTTCGCTCGCCGGAAAAGAGGCCTCCGGTACTGGAAACATGAAACTTGCCCTCAATGGCGCTTGCACAATTGGGACACTCGATGGTGCCAATGTTGAGATGCTCGAGGAAATTGGGGCAGCCAATATGTTCATTTTTGGCAATACCGTCGAACAGGTGCACGATATTAAGAGAATCGGCTACTCGCCGTGGAACTACTACAATGCCGACACCCAGCTGAAAATCATTCTGGATTGGATGGGCGCAGGATGTTTCGCAACCACCCACAACGGAGATCCCGTAAAAACCGTCTGCAATAGTCTCCTCCAAGGCGGTGATCCCTTCATGGTGCTGGCCGACTATCGTGATTATTGCGAAATGCAGAAAAAAGTCGATGCTGCCTATAAAAATCCCTCCCAATGGGCAAGAATGGCCATCCTCAACGTCGCCCGCATCGGGAAATTCTCCAGCGACCGCACCATCCAAGAATACGCAAACGATATCTGGAAATTGGAACGAATCGTGATTAAATGAGGGGGTAGTGGTGTTATTCCGGAGGGGGTATTTTTTGCAAAAACAACCCCCTCCGGACCTCCCCTGAAAA
>CAYWEO010000020.1:0-16018 GCA_964457855.1 uncultured Opitutales bacterium
GTTTTTTGCAAAAAGCACCCCCTCCGGACCTCCCCCTTAAAAACTCTCGTTCGAAGCGCATTTTTTGGCACTCCGTGCCATAAAAATGCGCTTCGATACTGCTTTTTTTTGGAGGGTTCGGGAACCTTTGTTTTCGTGGAAAACAAAGGTTCCCGAAAACTTCATTTTTCGCTTGCAGAAACTGAGGTAAGGTATAGAAAACTAACAGGGAGGGTTACTTTGAATCAGGATACCACAGTTAATTTGAGTGAGTTGCAGGACTTTAATTTTTCTCCAGATTGGAAGACGCACCATCGTCCTCCGCAGGGGGAGCAGGAGAGAGATAGGGGACCTCGCAACGCAAGGGTTTTTAGAAACAACAACAATGGACCGAGGCCGTTTATTCGGAGGGACCGCCAAGAGTCGTTTCCCCCCAGGCGGCCTCAATTTCCGCAGCAGAAGCCGTGGGAAGTGCTGACAAAGCACTTTACGGTTGCATTTTACCCAGAAGATAAGCCGCTTTCGGCCTTGCTCAAGGTGATCAAGTCATCTTCGAAAACGTATGAGTTGTTCAGCATCGCGAAGCTGATTTTGGAGAAGCCGGAGAGGTTTTTCCTATCGATTAAAGTGAAACCGACGAGTGATCGTGTCCTTTTTCTCTCGACGACCGATGGCATTCCATTTGAGTCAGAGGAAGCGGCGAAGGCTCACATTTTCGACGTCAATTTTGACCATTATTTTACGATACAAGAGAAGGATGTGGAACCTCCGAAAGGGAATTTCTTAGCGATCAATCAATGTGGTATCACAGGTGCGCTTTTAGGCCCGTCAAATTACCATCGCTATCAGCAAATTCTGAAGGACCACTACGCATCCAACGTCACATCAGCGTCTTACGAAACTTTTCTATCGAGGATTGTTCCCGTGAAAACGCAGGAAGCCATTGACAGCTGGGTTGCGCAGGCGACGAAGGAAACGGTGTATCTCCTGAAAGATCCGAAAGACTCGAAAATCACGCAGTTCTCGAACTTAGACGCTGCGAGGCAATTCTTTATGAGTACGTACAAGGAGCAGCTGGTCTATGTCGTCAAGATGGTGAGGCTTGCCGGGTCGTCCATCGAAATCCTTCCGCAAAGTCTTTTAAAGGCGTTCATTTTGGGCAACCTCGAGCATCAACGACGTTTCCCGCTCGACACGGCAAATTACCTCAGAAGTTTCCTCCGCCGCGCAAACGTGATCATTTACAAGAAGGGCAACAAGGGCATTTCGTTCGTTTCTATGATCCGACGTAAATTCAGGGACGAACAAACGGTTTTGTCCGAAGAAATTAGCGCGATTATCACGTTTATTGAAAAGCATCCCTTCATGCCAATAGGCGAATTCCCGCAAAAATATCTTTTAGAGCACGCCTTTACGGAAGCCATTAATAGCGATAATGTAGCTGCGGAAAGTGCTTCTGAACCAAAGCCTTCTGAGAGTCCTCAGCCGGAAGAAAAAATGGCTGAGACTGCCGACTTCAAGCAGCTCCTCATCACCCTTCACTGGCTCATCCGGGAGGGCTACGTAACGGAATATGAAGACGGCACTCTATTCGCCCCCCCACCGATGATTCGGAAACAAAAAGACGGCGCGAGTGGCGAAGAATGCGAAGCGGAAGGAGAAGACGTTGTTACAGAAGAACAAAATAGCGCCAACTCATCATGCGAGGCAAATCCGACGGCAGCAGACGCGGAGCCTTCCGCGGAAACGCAAGGGTAAGGGGTGGCGCCGGGGAAACCATTTTTTGCAAAAATTGGTTTCCCCGTACCCTTTCCAAAAAAACTCTTATTTGGAAGGCATTTTTGGCACTATGTGCCATAAAAATGCCTTCCGATGCCGCTTTTCTTTGGAGGGTCCGGGAACCTTTGTTTTCTGGAAAACAAAGGTTCCCGGATAATACAATATTTTTTATTTTTTTATGAAATTGATGAAGGCTATGATTCGTCCATCCAAGCTAGATAGCGTGAGAGATGGGTTGTTAGAGGTTGGGGTTGAAGGGTTTACCATTATAGAGGCCGTTGGCGTTGGGGGCGGGAAGTGGAAGGACGAGGCGTTTGCGACGGAAGAGTGTATTGAGAACCTAACGCCCTGTGTTTTATTGGAGATTTTCATGGAAGATCATTTGCTAGAGACGATTACGCAAGTGATCCAAAAAGCCGCCAAAACGGGAGATGCGGGGGATGGTCACATTCTCGTGCTCCCCATCGATGAGATCATCAACATCCGTACGGGAGAAAGGTGTGGCAATGTACCACAACGGTCAGAAGGCTTAGGGGAGTAGGTTTTCCGGAGGGAGTGTTTTTTGCAAAAAACACCCCCTCCGGGCCCCTGCCCCAAAAAACTCTTTGGAGGGCCTCAATTTCGAGCGGCGGGTGCGTTGCCCATCGGATCTCGATCTCATCACGTACGTTAGTACGCTCAGAGATCTCGACCTCGGTCGCCTGCCCGTCATCTCGAAATTGAGGCCCTCCTTTTTTTGCTCAGCATGAGCAAAAAATACCGCTTTTCTTCGAAGGGTTCCCGCATATGCATATGCCCCCCTCAAAAGAGTTTTTGAGGGTACGATTTTTTCTGCGTCAACGACAAGATGGCTTGTTCGATGAGCGGTTTGTCCTCGCGGTAAGTAATTCCGAACCAACGGCTTCTTGCGGGAAGAACGTTAAAGGTCGTCTGCCTTTTTCCAATCAGCGATCGCGCGATCGCTGGTAGGTAAAATTCTGCTGTTTCTGAGGTGATGTTTTGCTTCAAAAATTCCTTAAATAGCTCCGACATCCATCGAAAAAGCGCGGGAGAAAATCCCCAAAAATTCACCGAAACGGGCTGATTGGCTTCCAAAAGTCGTTTTTCGCCGTTAAAATATGAAAAAATCCCTCCCTCTTCGGCGGTAATTTTTGTATGTTCTTCAATCGCAATGAGTTGCCCATTTTTGTTAACTGTACACAGCGCGCGCGAAACGCTCCCGAACGACGACAACGTGTTTTCCAGCTCGTAACTCACAAGCGCGCAGGTATCGGAGCGATCTCGTTGGTTACGAAAGAATTCCGCCATTTTCTGAAACGCCTCCAACCCGTAAAAATCATCCGCATTGATCACCACAAAGGGTGATTGGACTACCTTCCTGATCGCCCAGACCGCTTGCCCCGTCCCCCACGGCTTTTGCCTCGCAGGTGGCAAAGGACATCCTTCAGGCAAATCATCTAGCCGCTGCTGCACGAAATCAACCGAAATTTTCCGTTCCTCCAACGCAAGAATAGAGCTCAGCTGTTCCCTTACAAGCTCTTCATTCTGAGGATTCACGACCACGATCAGCCGATTAAACCCACTCCGAATCGCATCGAAGATCGAAAACTCCATCAACGCCGCCCCCTGCGGCCCCACCCTCTCCACCTGCTTCAGGCCCCCATAACGACTCCCAAACCCAGCCGCCATCACCACTAATGCCAAATCCATAAGCAAACATTTGGACAAATTTTGTAGGAAGGTTCAATGAGAATGTGATGGATTTTCCGGGAAACTTTCTTTTCGAAGAAAAGAAAGTTTCCCGGACCCTTCAAAGAAAAGCATATCGAAAGGCATTTTTCTGGCACTTCGTGCCACAAAAATGCCTTTCGAATAGGAGTTTTTTCAGGGGAGGTCCGGAGGGGGTTGTTTTTGCAAAAAATACCCCCTCCGGAAAATTTTGATTGACGTATGCGCGAAAAACTTATCTTCTATAAGCTGAAGAGTGGGGTTGTAGCTCAGTTGGTAGAGCACCACAATGGCATTGTGGGGGTCGTCGGTTCGAACCCGATCAGCTCCACCATTTAGTTTTTCGGGCTGTATTGGCGTTTTAGGTATTTGCTGAGTCCGTCGAGTCCGGGGAAAAGCACACGCTCTGAGATGTTTGCTTGGTCTAATTTGTCGCGAATCTCCCACTTTAGCGACGTCGGGATGATGATTTTTCTGTACGCGTCCGGATGTTTCTCGAGCCACGGATCCAACGTGAAATTCGAACTCGATGAAAGCGTAAAAAGCGCAAATTGATTCACGATACGGTCATCAATTGAAGGTGGCTCGAAAAACAGCACAAAGGGATCCTGCGAAAGCGTCTCTAGATGCTCCAAATCGTGCACCGCGTGCGCAATCATGTCCACCGTAAAAACATGCGCGCCCTCGTGAGTTAATGCCTGTTTAAACAATTCCGGAGCACGCTCGTGAATGTTGACGTAATTCACCGCCCAAATCACCCCATCTTCTCCAAAAAGCTCAATCGCATCCGTCGCAAAATGTAACGCAACGTACGGAGAATACGTCCAATCCATCAGCCGCGTCGGCAACCCGTAGTGCTTCGCCACTGACAACCAATGCCATATCGAATCCTTCTCAACCACGCTCCTATGCGCGTACTTCCGGAAATTCCGCAACAAATGCCGCTCCAATTGCATAAACTCCCCCCCTAAACGCATCAACGTCGACTTCAACTCAAACCCCACACTCCCTAACCCCCGAAACGCGTAACGCGACCGAAATCGCCCAATCCCCCCATCCCACGAATCCTCAAATAATACTTCCTGCAACTCCCCCCAACTCTCTACCCTCTTTGTGCTCATGGTTGCCAATTTTTCCATGCAAAGGGCAGGGGAGTCGAGAGAAAAGAAAAAAATTCCGGAGAACCATTTTTTTGCAAAAAATTGGTTCTCCGGACCTCTCCAAAAAAAACTCTTAATTTCGGAAGGCATTTCTTTGGAGGGTGCGGGAACCTTTTGTTTTCATGGAAAACAAAGGTTCCCGCATCATTTATTCTCTCCCATAAAGCTTCGCCAGCTCCTTCAAGTAAGCGGCGGTTTGCTTCCAAGCCCCCCAATCTTGGGGGGTATAGCGCCATTGCCAATTGCCTTGGGAGGTGCCTGGGGAGTTGATGCGGGCGGAGGGGCCGAGGGAGAGGAGGTCTTGGAGGGGGAGGATGGTGAGGGCACAAACGCTTGCGTAGGAGGAGCGGATGAGGTCCCAAGGAGCTTCATTACCGTCGACACGGAAGTAGCGGCGGAAGTGGTCGCGTACGGCTTCGGGGGAATTTTGATACCAGCCAAAAGAGGTGTCATTGTCATGAGAGCCGGTATACAGAACTGTTTGGGCATCAAGGTTATGCGGCAGGTAGGGATTCTTTGCGTCGCCGCCGAAAGCGAACTGCAGAATCGCCATGCCCGGCAGACCAAGCCTTTTGCGGAACTCGATAGCCCCGGGGCTGAGGATGCCCAAGTCCTCTGCAATGAACTTCGGATGGGGGAAATTTTTCACCACCTCGTGGAAAAAATCGATTCCTGGGCCCAGTTGCCATTCGCCGTCGATGGCATTTCCCTGGCCGAAGGGGATGCGCCAGTAGTCGTAGAATCCTCTAAAGTGGTCCAGACGAACGACATCGAACAGCTCAAAATTCTTCTTTAAGCGCTCCATCCACCACCGATAGCGATTCTTTTTCAACACATCCCACGCAAAAAGGGGATTCCCCCACAGCTGTCCCTCAGGGGAAAAGTAATCCGGCGGAACACCAGCGACGAAACGGGGCACGCCGTCGTCACCGAGGTCAAAAATCTCGCGGTTGGCCCAAACATCCGCGCTGTCAAGACCGACGAAAATCGGGACGTCGCCAATGATGGAAATTCCCCGTTCTTTCGCACACGTACGTAGCTTTTCCCATTGCCGGGAAAACAGCCATTGCGCGAATTGGTGCGTCTCGACCACACGCTGCAGGCTGTCGAAAATACCCGTTTTTGCGGCCAAATCGAAGCTTTGATAGTGCTTTTCCCACCGAAACCATGGTGCGCCGTTAAAAAACTGCTTTAACGATTGAAAACACGCATAGGGCATCAGCCAAGATTGTTCCCGCTCACAAAATCCTTGCAAATCAAGCTTTTCTGCCTTCTCTCCAGCCTTCTGAAACCGCTCAAAGGCCTTCTCCAAAACGGGCCAAAACGTGACGTACAGCGCACCGTAATCGACATGATTGTTCGGAAGCCTCCGCAAAGGTTTTAACTCGCTCTCCTCCAACCACTTTTTATCCACGAGTTCTGCTAAATCGATGAAGTAGGGATTCCCTGCAAACGCGGAAAACGATTGATAAGGCGAATCCCCAAACCCCGTTGTGCCCAAAGGACATACTTGCCAATACCGCATCCCGGCCTCCGCAATCCCATCCAAAAACCCCCTCGCTCCTGCCCCAAAGCACCCTATCCCTGTCCCCCCAGGTAACGAAAACACCGGCAACAAAACCCCGGCTGCCCTCTCGGTCAACCACGCAAAAGAATCATGCATAAGGGTAAGTATAAGGGGTTTTTGTTTCCGGAGAACCATTTTTTTGCAAAAAATTGGTTCTCCGGACCCTTTCAAAAAAAACTCTTTGGATGGCCTCGCTTTTAAGTGGCGAGTTCGTTGCGCATCGGATCTCAATTCCATCACGTATTACAATACACTCAGGAATCTCGCCCTTGCGCGCCTGCTCGTCATCTCAAAATCGAGGCCATCCCCTTTTTGCTCAGTATGAGCAAAAAATACCGCTTTTCTTTGGAGGGTTCGGAAACTGTTGGGACATCGGGCGTGGCTTCTATTGGGAGGGAACAGAAAAGTTTCCGAAAATACCATTTACTTTTTATCAAAAATAAGCGATGTTACAGAACATGTCGTTGGTATTTTGGATTGGGGGGTTGGCGATTTTGCTTTTGTGGGTTGGTGGAATTTTGTGGTACAAGAATGTGCGATTGGAGGGGGCTGTGATGGGATTTTTTCGATCGAAAGTGGCGGCTGTGGTGCTGTTTGGTGGGGCATTGGTATGGTTTTTGTACAACATTTCGCAGTTGGGGGAAGCGGATTTCGGGCAATATAAGGGGTGGTTGTTGATCATCTTTGGGATCGTAGGCCTTGGTGCGTTTAAGTGGGTAAACGAGTTCCTTTCCGTGCGCGGGGTGGCGATTTTGGTACTGATGAGTGCGCGCGTTTTGCTGGACGCGGCGTATATGCACACGGGGCACGGGATTGTATTTTTTGTAAGTTTTATTTACGTCATGATCCTCTTAAGTCTTTATTTGGGTGCCCTGCCGTATCGGGCGAGGGACCTGGCGAAGTGGTTTTTTGCGGACGTAAAGCGGGTTCGGGTGTTGGGATTGGTACTCGCGGGGTACGGTCTTCTGCTATTATACGCAACGATTTCCCTAGCGTTTTCCAACTAAAGTAATGGATTTATGATTTCTCCAGAACGAAAGGGGCTTTTGTTTGTGATTGCGGGACCGTCGGGGAGCGGGAAGACGACGGTTTCTGCGGGGTTAGTGGGTGCATTTCCGAATTTACAGCGTGCCATTACGGCGACGACACGTCAACCAAGGAGTGGTGAGCGAAACGGCGTAGATTACTACTTTTTTTCGCGAGAGGAGTTCCAAAAACGCATCGACGCGGGCGAATTCCTGGAATGGGCGGAGGTTTTCAATCACTTTTATGGGACATTGAAGTCAGAGGTTTTTCCGAAACTTCAGGCCAATCGCGACGTGATATTGGCAATTGACGTACAAGGAGTTAAAACGGTGCTCCAGAACAAAGATCCGTTTTTAAAGGAGCGCTTGGTGACGATTTTTGTGACGCCAAAGGATGTGGAAACGTTGCGTCAGAGGCTCTTAGGGAGGGCGTCGGACGCACCACAGGAAATTGCCTTACGGCTTCAAGTGGCGCTGAACGAGGCGGCGCAGTTTAGGCTATTTGATTACTGTGTTTTAAGCCAGACGCCGGAAGAAGATTTCATCGCGGCGAAAAGCATTTATATTGCCGAAAAACTGCGCCTAAAGGGGATGAATAGTTAGCCTATGAGCTCCCGGGGTAAAATTGTGAGGTATATCGTCCGGTTTGTGATATGACTGGTTGCTTTTGCTCAGCCTTGATGTCTTTTACCATTTCATCCAATTTTTCCGATATGTCGTCTACTGCTTTTTGAAGTTTGGGATCTTTTTTCATCAGCTCCTCCAGCTTATTTTTTTCTGCCAGCCCTTCGGCGTCTTTTAGTAATTTCTCGGGCTCCAAGGAATCTTGTATCCTTGTTTTTATATCGCTTACCATGTTATCTATCTTTTTATTGAGGGCATCTTTTTGTGCCGTGCTAAGCGCTGAATTTTTGATCTTGTCTTTTGCGTTGGCCAGATCGGGATTTTTATCGATTTCTAACTTTCCCAAATCGATGGCGCTACTAATAAGTGTTTTAAGGGTATCTTTAGTTATCACCCCTGACTTGAGGAGTCCTAGATACGGAACAACACAGGTTTTTAACGTTGTCTCACGCAGCGTTGGCAGCTCCTTCGCTAAGGCTTTAGTAGTGATGTCTATTTTGGCGACTGTCGCCTGAAGTTCCTTAAGCGCCTGAAGTTCCTGACTGGCAGTTTGAATAGCGGCTAAATCCGTTTTATCTAACTTCTTAAGTGGCTCCTTATTATTCGTCGCGATCAAATTACCGGTGTCTAAAACGATTTTACCCGTCTTAGCCCCGAGCGATTGATTGAGCAGAGCTACACTTTCAGTAAGACCTGAACTGGTGTAGCCTTTTTTATTATCAACTGTAGTTTGATAGTTCGCCGCAGGTGCTGCTGCTGTTCCCTGTGTTCCTTGAATTGTCATAAAAGATTCCTTTATTGATTATGAATGTGATTGATTGGCGAATGAAATGAATTACGATGCATTGCTTTTGGGTTGTGGTGCGTTTAGTGCGCTATTTATTTGAGCTAAATATACTTCCTGTTGGTTCCATGCAGGAGCCATTTTTGCTATTTCTGCATCAAGATTTCGCAAAGTTTTGTCTTTTTCCGTGGGACTTAGTGTAGTTGTCTTCTGCAAAGCCTCTCTTGCTCCGAGTACAGCCGACTTGATGTTTAAACTGCCCTCCAATGAGGTTTTGCAGGTCTCAAATAAGTATTTAGCAGTCACTTCTCCGCATATTGTTGTATAAAACTCTAGTGTTTTTTCCGCTGTAACTAGTAATTCCCCATTCTTGTCTAACTCCCCCAGTGTTACCCGTACGCTCCCTAGAGCCTCATTTGCAAAAGCTAGAGACGTTTTCCCGTTCGCTCCTTCCACTGTTCCGTTGAGTAGCGACACGTACCCAACTGCCACACTCAACGTAGCCGCATCCGCCTTCTTGGCTGCTTCGAGTGCTTTGGCTTTCTCAATCGCTTGAGCGGCCTGGATGGTTTTCATCTCCACTTGAGCTTGCTTTAGTAACCCTTGCGCTTCATTAAAATAGGGGGCGAAATCTTTCAGCTTTTCATCAACGCCCCTTATGTCCTTGTCTATGTATTTTATGTCGTTGTCTATGTATTCTTTTTCTTTTGCGGTCAATGGGGGAGTGCCTTTGGGAGGTGTATTCATACCGCTTTTCATGTCCAAAAGGTTCTTTTTCATGTCCAAAAGGCCATCTTCAAACAATGTGACACTTTTCAAGTTATCCATCGCGGATTGAACAATCTTTGCTTTTTCATCTAGTGATAGGAAAGAAACGTCTGGTTTCCCACTCTCAACAACAGAAAATCCAGACACAATTTTTAATCCTTCCAGCAGAACTTTTGCACCACTCACACCAGCCTGGAAGATGGCAGGCAGCGCTTTCCCTTCCATAAAGTTGTTGGCCAAATTGTAGAGCTTTCGGTCAGTGATAAAGCTCTTTATAGTGAGCGCTTCTTCCAGGAGAGGCTTGAGATTGGGAATGGTCGTTTTCTTCCAGTCAATGGGCTTATCGCTTTGTGATAGTACGTTGAATTGCTTGATCGCTGCTGACAATTCATTGTAAAGCGCTATTCTCCTAGGTGGAATGGTATTAGGGCTTGTTGGTATTAAATTCTCCGGCTTGGGCTCGGTAACTGCCTTCGCTGGTGTTCCCTCGCTTTTTTTGGTTGGAGTATTAAGTACTTTATTGAAAGTATTCACATTACTGGGTGTACACGTCTCTGGGTCCGTTTTGATGAATGTAAGATGTGCACCTGTTGCTGATGTTGTTCCTTGAGTTGCCATAAAAGATTCCTTTTTATTGACTGTGAATCGTTAACTTGTTCTTTTGGTTGATGAATTTTGGTTAATGAAATGTTGAAGCGTGAAATGCGAGAATGGCTATCCAAAGAGAGGACCCTAATCCATTCACTTTGTGGTTTCGGATAGTGTTCCGCTGGATTTGATGAATGAAGGCTACGAATTAAGAATATCTTTTAATTTGTCGTTGGCCTTCTTCGACTCATTTATCATGGCCGTCACAATACTTTTCACAAGTCCCTGCTTGACATCGTCCATTGTCTTCGGTTTTTCCCCATCTTTTACTGGTTTTACTGGTTTCCCGTCTTCTCCACCCTTTAACGCAGTTTTTAACTTTTTGACGTCCGCATTATCGTCTGCGAGTTTTTCGAGTTTTGTTTCGCCTACTATCTGACCAACACCGGCTAACTTCATTTTTTCTACTGCTTCTAACATATCAAATTCCTTATAAATATTATTAATGTTTCAATTGTGTCATTGTATGAAGCCCTCAACGTCCATGGAGAGAACTTAGGGATACTTTTTTGCACCCACTATTTTAGTATTGTTTTATTTTCAGGGAAAGACAAGAGAATTTTCTGGCATTTTGATTTGTTATTTGGGAGATTTTGCCGTAATCCTTGATGATAAGGAGTATTTTTATGAAAGCATCCGACTTTTTTACGTTTCCAAAATCCCTTCCGTTCGGGGACATCTTCGACCATGAGCTTCCGCCGTGGGAATGGATCCCTCTAATTAAGAAGGCGTTGAGCACGTTCGATTTTTCTAAAGCACAGGAGCATCCACACAAACCTCCCCACTTGTTCATCGGGCCCCACGTCTTTATCGACCCCACCGCCATCCTCCCTCCCTACGGCTGCATCGAGGGACCCACGTATATAGGAGCCAGGACGGAAATTCGCGCGGGAGTGTACATCCGCGGAAACGTGATTGTCGGAGAAGGCTGCGTCCTCGGCAATTCCTGCGAATACAAGAACTCCCTCCTCATGGATCGCGTGCAAACCGCTCACTTCCACTACGTCGGTGACTCGATTTTAGGAACCGGTGCACACTTGGGGGCGGGCGTGATCCTCTCCAACGTCCGCCTAGACAGACAACTTGTCCTCGTCCAACTCCCTAATGGAGAACGCCTTAACTCGGGACTGTCGAAATTCGGCTCCATTATCGGCGAATACGCAGAAATCGGCTGCAATGCCGTCCTCCTCCCAGGCTCCCTCATCGGAAAACGCGCCAAAATCTACCCCTGCATCTCCATCGGCGGCTATATCCCCCCAGACGCCAATGCAAAACTCGAACATAAACCGAAAATCGTGGTGATAGGGAAGTAGCAAAGGAAGTAGCCGGAGGGGGCATTTTTTATAAAAAACGCCCCCTCCGGACCTCCCCCCTAAAAATTTTTATTCGGAAGGCATTTCTGAGGCACGTAGTGCCACAAAAATGCCTTCCGATATGCTTTTCTTTTGAAGGTTCGGAAACTTCTTCTTTTCTTCGAAAAGAAAAGTTTCCGATTCGCTTATCTCATCTTATCTTATTGACTTCCGCCCCTACAGAATGGAAATTTGTGGGATGGAAGAGTATGATGTGGTGGTGGTAGGGAGTGGGCTTGGGGGGTTGGCTGGGGCGAACTTTTTGGCGAAGCAGGGGCATTCCGTATTGTTGTTGGAGCAAAATCATCAATTTGGAGGGTTAGCGGCGTGGTTTAAGAGGAAGGGGGGGCATATCTTTGACGTTTCGCTGCATGGTTTTCCGTTTGGGATGGTGAAATCATGTCGGAAGTATTGGGGGAAGGAGGTAGCGGAATGGATCGTGCAGTTAAAGGACATACGCTTTATCAATCCGCAGTTTCAGCTGACAACAACCTTTGATCGAGAGGATTTTACGAAGAAACTGACGACGGAGTTTCACGTTCCCGAGGAGACGGTGCAGGCGTTTTTTACGCATGTCGCGAACATGAACTTTTACGACAACGATCGGCGAACGACGCGGGAGCTGTTTGAGGAATTTTTCCCCGGCAGGAATGATATCCAAAGGCTTCTGATGGAACCGATTACGTACGCGAACGGATCGACTCTGGATGATCCCGCAATCACGTACGGGATTGTGTTTTCGAACTTTATGAACAAGGGTGTGTACACGTTTTGCGGAGGGACGGACCACCTGATTGGGAAATTCGTGGAGGAGCTGCAAAAGAATGGTGTCGAGGTTCGGAAACGTTGTTTGGTGGAGAAAATTGTGGTCGATCCGAAAACGAAGCGGGTCATTGGCGTGCAGGCAAATGGTAGCCTAATCCGTTGCAAGGCAGTCCTTTCGAATGCAAATCTCAAGGCAACCATCGAGCATTTGGTCGGAAGCGACGCGCTTGATGGGAAATTTTTGGAGGAAGCAAAAGCCGTCCGCCTGAACAGCAGCTCTTGCCAGGTCTACATGGGCATCAAGGAAGGAGAAACGATCCCGGATATCGGCGACCTCATCTTCATCTCCGACGCAAAAAGCTTTTCTAGCGAAGAACTTAAGGATTTTCACACGACAAGTCGGACGTTTTCATTCTATTATCCAAAAACCCGCCCGCAATCCAAGAACCCGCACTACACGGTCGTCGCGTCCATAAACGCGCAGTGGAACGATTGGGCCAACCTCAGCGACGCCGATTACGCCCACCACAAGGCAAGAATCTGCGAGGAATCCATCACCTGCCTCGAGCGCCTCATCCCAAACATCCGCGAAAAACTTGACTGGGTCGAAGCCGCCACTCCCAAAACCTTCAACCGCTACACCCTTCACCCCCAAGGAACCTCTTTTGGCACGAAATTCGAGGGCCTGCAGGTCTCCATGGACCTCCCCAACCACGTCCCCGGCCTCTACCATACGGGCTCCGTCGGCATCATCATGTCCGGCTGGCTCGGCGCCATGAATTATGGCGTTATTGCCGCCCATAAGCTCGATGCTTACATCACAGCAAGGTAAAGAATGGTAGAATCTCGGCAACTTTTCTTTTCACAAGAAAAGAAGAAGTTTCCGAACCTTCAAAAGAAAAGCGGCATCGGAAGGTATTTTTCTGGCCCGTAGTGCCAAAAAATGCCTTCCGAACGAGAGTTTTTTCAGGGGAGGCCCGGAGGGGGTTGTTTTTGCAAAAAATACCCCCTCCGGAAACACCCGCCTACACCCTCTTCCCCATTAAAACAGCGACGGTTGCTCCTTCGATTTTTACGGTGACGATGGATGCTAGCAGCGATTCATCGCCGTCAAGGATGACTTTGTGGTTGGTGGGTGTGCGGCCCATCCATTTTGAGTCGCCTTTTTTGGCTTTTCCTTCGACAAGAACGAGCTGTGTAGTGCTGACGAGAGCCGCGTGGCTCTTTTTTGAACTGGTCTCGAGAATTTGCAAAAGCTGTTGATTGCGAGCATCTTTTACGGATTCATCAATAGAGTCGCCGAGACTTTCTGCGGGCGTTCCGGTACGCAGGCTGTATTTAAAAATGAACGCCATATCAAACCCGATTTGCTCCATAAAGGCGCGCGTTTCTTCGAAATCTGCGTCCGTTTCTCCGGGAAATCCGACAATGATGTCCGTCGATAACCCGATGAGCGGTAGGCGGTTGCGAAGTTTTTCGATGATGGTGGAAAATGCTTCCTTCGTGTAGGGACGCCGCATCGCACGGAGGATCTTGTTCGACGCGCTCTGTAGCGGAAGGTGGATTGTGGGGCATAGCTTCGGCAGATCCACGTACGCCTGAATCAAATCCTCGCCGAACCAGGTTGGGTGGGGGGACTGCATCCGAATGCGTTCAATGCCAGGGACTTCGTTGATTTTTTCCAGCAGCTGCACAAAGGGAGTTTTTCCTTCCTTCGTCGGCAAACAGCCCTGCCCGTAGCGGTTCACAATTTGGCCCAAAAGCGTGATTTCCTTCGTTCCGCGCTCCGCTAATCCACGGATTTCGTCCAAAATGCTCTCCATTGGGCGACTTTGCTCCTCTCCGCGCGTCTTTGGCACAATGCAATAGGCGCAGTGCATCCCACACCCCTGGATGATCGACACAAAGGCGCACACCTTCCTCTCCTGGCTGCGAAAATGATGCGCATTTGCTTGGAAATGCCCCTCGTGCCCAGTGCCGTTCCCATCAATCGCCACCACAGGTCCCTCTCCCAGAATAACTTTCTTCAAAGCATCCGCAAGCCCAGCCAACTGCTTCGGACCCATGATCAAATCCAACTTGGGAAACGTTTTTAGCAATTTATCACCACGATTCTGTGCCATGCACCCCAAAATCCCTACAATCAATTCCGGCTGCATCCGTTTCCGTCGCAACAACCTCCCCGCCTTCCCGATCGCCTTCTGTTCCGCCAAATCTCTCACACTGCACGTGTTCAGAAGAACAACATCAGCTCCTTCCTCATCCTCCACCAAGCAATGCCCATCCGCAACCAGCAGCCCCCCAATGACTTCCGAATCCCTCTCGTTCATCTGGCAACCGTAGGTTTTAATATAAATTCGCCTCAGGGGATTCTTGGGCAGCATAACGTTTTGAGCTGTGATTTACTTGACGATTTCTCCAAAAATCATCCCGCACAACGTTGCCATAATGACGACCAAACTGACGTAAACAACGGTCTTTTTCGTTCCCATAATGCTGCGCAATACAAGCATGCTTGGGAGGCTAAGCGCCGGACCCGCCAGAAGCAGTGCCAATGCGGGACCTTTGCCCATGCCAGCGTTCATTAATCCTTGCAGGATCGGTATTTCCGTGAGTGTGGCAAAATACATAAACGCCGCAATAATCGAGGAAAAGAAATTTGCCTGCAGGGAATTGCCGCCGACAAGAGCTGTCACAAAACGGGAGGGAATGATACCCTCATGCCCCGCACTTCCCAAAAGGAAACCAGACGCGAGTACGCCAATCAGCAAAAGTGGAAAAATTTGGAGCGAAAATTTCCACGTTGCCGCCACCCATTCCTTTAATTCATTCTGACTGAACCATTTAAAGAGCATAACCGCCAAACTACCTAACGATAAACCCGCAATCCACCACTTGTGCTGAGCAACGAATAGCCAAATTCCACGGTCTTCCTTCAGGGGGCTTCCCCAGTTGGCAAAAACGAGAAACGCGATCATGGACGCGAAATAAAGAGCCGTTTTGCCTAAAGGGCGCGTTGTTTCCGCTTCCCCCGCACTAAAATCATCGGTTGCGTGACGTTCTTTTTCTTCCTTCAAAAAGATCACATGCATCAGTAGTCCAACGACAACGCTGAAAATAACGGCACCGATGGCCCTCGCTATTCCCAAATCCCGGCCTAAAACGCGGGTTGTAAGAATCATCGCTAAAACATTGATCGCAGGTCCCGAATAAAGAAAAGCAATCGCCGGTCCAAGCCCAGCCCCCTTTTTATAGATGCCAGCAAAAAGCGGCAAAACGGTACACGAACACACCGACAAAATGGTTCCAGAAATCGAAGCAATGCCGTAAGACAGCCATTTGTTCGCCCTCGCCCCAAAGTACTTGACCACCGACGTTTGACTAATAAAGACCGAAATAGCTCCAGCGATGAAAAATGCTGGCACAAGACATAACAACACGTGCTCCCTGGCGTACCACTTGACGAGAGTCAGCGCTTCGATGAGCGACCCCGTAAAACGTGAATTCTCAATCGGCAAATAAAAACATCCCAAAAAAACCGCTACGATGTAAAAAAGCCTTCTAACCCAAAAGCTTCCAACGCCCCCCTGTTGCCCGCACTGAGGCTTTGAACACGGTTTCGGCTGGCAAGCGCATGCTGTTTTCTTGGTTGTCATAGTGGAGCGGGGATTCTGTTTTTTCGGAAACTTTTCTTTTCGCGGGAAAAGAAAAGTTTCCGAACCTTCAAAAGAAAAGCGATATCGAAAGGCATTTTTTTCGCCTGTAAGGCGAAAAAAATGCCTTTCGAACGAAAATTTTTTGGCGGAAGGGTCCGGGAAACCCCCTTTTTTATAAAAAAG
>CAYWEO010000021.1:0-4210 GCA_964457855.1 uncultured Opitutales bacterium
AAATCCCCCACCGGCGTCTCCTTCCTCGACGGCAAGCATTTGAGTTTTGCTGATGTCTCAGCGCTGAACTCCGAGAAAGGCCCCGGAAAGTCGTTGGGCACCAAGGAAATCATCGGGAAGTCGTTGAACGCCAACGCTCCTCCTCCGCCCGCGAAAAAACCGTTTATCCCGAAACATCTCGCCGACCGCAAGGCTTTGTTCCTAGAAAATTGGAAGGATGGATTTAAGCTAAGTCCTTCTGGCGTAAAGTTTTTGAAGATCCGTGAGGCCGCCGAAGAAAAAGCCTGGCGCGCCGAACAAGAAGCCCTCCGCAAACCGAAACCCACTGAGGAGCAAATCCAGTACGCCCAGTTCGCCAAAAACTTCTTTCGCAATGGCCCCTTTGGCCACGTCCGCGACGATGGTCTCCCACCAGACCTTGAATCCCGCGCATTCGACCCCCTCCAGCTCCGCACCGATGCTTCTTACAAGGAACTCGCCGGAGCTTTTTTGTCCAAAAGCAACCCCCAAACCTTCCGCCAAGAACTCCTATATCAGCTTTGTACGGACGACTTTAAGCACTTTTCGCTCGACCAAAAGTTGACCATTTTTCAGCTGTTTTTGAAGGGCCAGTCCGAAGTCCTCCTCAACGCCAACATCCGCGAACCCGCCAGCTGCATCAAGAACCCCGCGCTAGATGCGTTACGCGTTCTGATCCAATCGGATACGTCGACGACGCTGCGGTTTTTCGAAGGCCGAAGCATTTTCCCGGAATTTGTCCTGCAATCAAGTTTCGGCGCCAAACCCAACTTGCCCACCCTCTGCAGAAATTATAGCATCATTCCCAATCCCTTCGCTGAGGCCATTCAGTCGTTCAGCTTTCAGATCCCGAAGAGCGAGATTTTGGCCATGCTGTTCGCTTACCCAAATTTTGCCGTTAAGCCGGAAGCCGCTCTCTCGCAAGAAGATCGCGTCGCCATTATGGCCCAAATCGTGCGCATGGGCCTCCTCGACCCCAAGGAACGCATGAGCGCCATTTATTTCCTGAATACGTTCGCAGAAACGTCCCGAGATATGCAGTTCGCAGTCCTTGCCGACACGTGCCTTTACAGCCTCAGCGAACTCCAGCATTTGGACCTCATGCTGTCCATGAGCGCCACCGCACAGATGCTTTCCCTCGTGCGAAAAATGCCGTTCGGGTGCCCCTCTACGCCCCCAAGTATCAACGGAATGGGCTGCAATTTCAACCAAGAGCACGACCACGACGACATTCTGATCCGCGTCGAACGCCACATGTCCCTCTGTCTGATCAAAGAACTGGATTGGATTGCGAACAAAGTGGGGGCATTTATACTGGATTCGCCGAAAAAATTGGCACTTTTGGCGGAATTGGTGAAGATGATTGCCCTCCGCGATCTCTCCGGCCTCTCGAAGGATTCTGCGGTCCACATCATGCAAATATTGAGCAAAATCCGCGAACGCCTCAACGATACCACGTCGTCGACGGCTTTTAATTTGAAACTACCCTGTATTGACTACGATAGGGAAGCTGTTGCTCAGTACCTCGATCGCAAGAGTCTGTTTAAGTTTATCCACCAAATACTTGAGCGCATCACGGTTCGCGAGGAATTGCAGGAACTGAGCCTCCCCAACATCGCTTGGAAGGAAAAAAATAGCCTGGAAACCGCACGGAAGGCGGTCAATGAGATCATGTATCAGATGGCCTATGTCTGTAACCTTAAAAAGATTTTCTTTGCGAAATCGGAAACGTCGGAGTTTTTCAAGAAGCTGGATGCCAACCACTTCAAAAACCCCCTCGCGTACATCAATCTCGTTGGCTACGGGCAACAATACTTCAATGTCGAGATGTTTAAGGAGGAATTGAAAACGATTGGTTACAAGCGGATAGAAATTGTTGTGGATTCAGAGAAGGAGAGTAAGCTCGAGGACGTTGCGGAAAGGATTGCCGCTAAAAAAGTCGATGTTCTGATCTTAAAGCAACTGAAAGATCTTTTTTTGTGCAAGGATTTTGGGAGAATCTTGCACCTCTGCCGTGACGAAAGCGTTTCGATCATTGCCCTTGACGACCTCTTTTTCGCCCTGGAAGTTCCCCCCAGTCAATACCGTTCGCTTTCCGACGAGGTCACTATGGTCATCAAAACTTTGAACTATTTTTAAGATATCGGCAGGGGAAAAAGTAAAGATACCAAGATGCGTCGATGGCATCCTGATGTCTTTGAGCTGAATGTGAACGGTTGATTACTTCTCCTGAAAATTAACAGCGAAGAAGTCTAGTATAGCTCTTAAGAAATAAAGGACATTTTCTTTTATTAGATCTTCAGTCAGTTCACAGTTCAATCTCTTGATGTGAGGGATTTCGTGTTGCATGTTCATGTCCACTATTTTCCCTGGAAAACTATAATCGACATACAGCAAGAATAACGTGAATGCAAGCACGTCCTTTGGCTTAATATCATCTTTTGTACTGCCAACTTGCTTAAAGAAAAGGTCTAATTGAATTAGTCCAATCTCATAATCAGAACTCCAATTGCTCTTTTTGAGCACATCTGAAAGCTTCTTGCAAAGCGAACCTTCTTTTGCATTGAAACTTTCGTCTTTACCGGGCTTTCCTTCGATAATTTTATCAACCGCTTGTTTGAATTTCGTGATAAATCCAGCCAAGTCATTGAATTGATTGAAGGCAGGTATTTTTGACCGCAATGTTTTAGCAATCCACTCAGATGATGGGTCGTTGAAGAGATCGCGCACGTCCCTCCATCCGATATTTGGGTCGGGGTTCACAAGGAGTCGAATGTCCCTAATAAGGAAAGCTATGAAGTCCTTCAGATCTTTTGATTTTAGCGCATTGTTAAGCTCCTCCCACTCTTTATTTTCCATTTTCTTTGTATTATTTCCTGAATTGATGCCATTTAGGATCCTTTCTTGTTCATCGATGAACTTTTGATCGGACAATAAAGCATCGTCAAACATTTCCCCTGATCCATTATCTGCCAACTGTTTGCCTGCCATTTTCTCTTTACTCTTTCTTGAATTGATAGAATCTTGGATTAACTTTTGTTCGTTGATAAAATTTGGATCGGACAAGTCAGCTTCATTGAACACTTCCCCTGGTCCTTTACTATTTTCTGGCTTGATGGGATCTAGCATGATCTTTTGTTCATTGATAAGGTCTTGATTTAAAAAGGAAGCATTATTGGAATTTTCATTTAGGTTTTTTAGTTCAAAGTGTTTGAATTCTATTTTTTTCTCATTTTTATTGGCGTTTTGAAGATTTTGATCCTGATTTTTGCTCTCATCATTCATTTTATTGATGGCCACTATACTGAGTGATTCTTCGCAAATTTTTTCCCACAGACCGTTCTTGAGAGCGATTTCGAGCAGCTTGGCTGGCAGGTTTGAATTATACATTTCGATAATGGACGCAAGCCACTTTGGGTCGACACTGAGTTCGTAGAGTAGGATATCTTTATCTAGTATTCCTGCTAATATTGCCAACTTGATCGCCAAAAAACACTCTATTGGATCGATTTTTTGAATCTCCTTCATTTTTTGCAAATCATTCGAGATGCCAAACTCGTTGCCCTCTATTTTGTTCTGATTCTTATTGGCTTGTTTAAATTGGAAGATTTGCGATCGTTGTTGATCCACATAGTCGCAAATTTCTTTCCACAGGCCGTCCGTTAGAGCGCTTGCAAGCTGCTTTCTTGGTAGTCTAGGAGTGTGTTTTTCGATGGCAGACGCAAGCGCTTCCGTGTCGATCTCGACTCCATTGGAGAACATATCCTTCGGTAGCGATCCACCTTCTTGCGCTGCAATGATAGCCAAAAAACACTCTATTGGATCGAATTTTTGAATCTCCTTCTTTTTTTGGATAAGGTCTTTATCTAAAAAAGAAGCATTATTGGAATTTTCCTTTGGGTTTTTTATTTCAAAGTGTTTGAATTCTATTTTTTTCTGATTTTTATTGGCGTTTCCGAGATTTTGAACCTGGTTCTCTTCATCCTTCATTTTTTGCAAATCATTCGAGATGCTACTCCGCATCTGGAATTCCTTCTTAACTTCCTCCAGCAAACCACCTTGAAGAAGGGCATGAACAATTTCCAGGTGGGAGAAATCGACATAACCTTTAAGCGCTAATGCAAGAAGGTATGGATGAACGTTATCATTGAACGGATTTTTAGGTAAACCACCCTCACTACAGACCTTATTA
>CAYWEO010000021.1:4310-13062 GCA_964457855.1 uncultured Opitutales bacterium
ATGGCGGATACAAGAAACTCCTTCGTGATTGTTTGAACCTGATTCTTATTTCCATTCTCCTTCTTTTTTTGGCCCTCCTTCGCGAATTCTTCGTTAGGTAAACCACCCTCACTACAGACCTTATTAATGGCGGATACAAGAAACTCCTTCGTGATTGTTTGAACCTGATTCTTATTTCCATCTTCCTTCTTTTTTTGGCCCTCCTTCGCGAATTCCTCGATAGCCTTTTCCTTTCGTGCTTGGTCGCAAATTTCTTTCCAGAGGCCGTTCTCGAGAGCGATTTCGAGCGGATTGCTTGTCAGTTCCGTGTTGTACTTTTCGATCATGAGCGCAAGATACTCTGCTTTAACCACCTCTCCATTGAAGCAGCTATCTCCCAGCATTATTTCCAATATATCTCCCGGGAGCATTTTTTCCCGTATCGCTAATTTGATCGCCTTAAGACACTTTTTTGGATCAAATTTTGGGATCTGTTCTTTGATTTCTGGGGATTGTTGAGGAGGAATGTGGACCGACGCTTTTGGCTCCTCATTTTTTTCGCCAAGGGCCATTGCCTTGGAAGTGAATAGATTGCTGAATGCAATGCCACTAATGGTCATCGCGAGTAAGCAGCGATTTGTGTATTTTATATATTTCATAAGGTGCTTATTGTGTTAATAAGAAACATGCACTTATTATTTCGACATAAAGTCAACTGCAAAATGATCTTTGATTCCAAAATGTTCTCCGCATTCCCCTCTGCCCATTTTAGACAACCCACAAAAACGCACATGGGCTTGTTTTCACGCATTAAAAAAGACCGAAAATTAAAGATCGAAAGTAAGAACAAAGAAATTAAGAGCCGAAAAATTGGAAACAAAGAACAGGAAATCAAAAAACAACGAAAACGTACTGAAAGCGTAAAAATCTCGCGAAGAATTCCACCCGCACGGAAGACGCCGGCCTGGGCGGCCCCATAGGGTAAGTGTAACCCAAAGGCATTCTAAGGGCCGTACGAGTTGCCTAAATCATGCGAGGCAAAATTATGTGTGATATGTTGTGATTGGCGGACGTTTTTCAGTGCTCAATGGGGTGGAAAGTGACCGTTTGAAGGCTATTTTTGCCTAAAACGACACACAAACGCTTGACAAAGGATTTTTTTTCTTCGAAAGTGTTTGCAGCTGCAAGTTTTCTTTGGAGGTGGCGGCTCAAAAGTGCAAGCTTTGTGGCGAGAATAGCGGTAGCGGAGTTCAAGTGGATGATGTTGTCATCACGTAAGATTTTATAAGATTTAAAACAGAAAAAACTGAACGATTAATCACCCTTAATACAAAGGATCACCTATATGAAACAATGTCTAAAAAATCTACTCATCGGGTCAGCCATCATCGGATCGCTAACCACCGGCAGTTTTGCCATGATAAATATAAAGAACGAGAAAGAGGAGAAGCAGCGAGAAGTGCTTTCACAAACATCTATTTATGGAGGCGTGCAGCAAAACTTCCTTGGTAATGAAAACACAGATGAGACAAATAATGCCTGGAACAGGACATCAACTCTGAATTTTCTAGACAATCAGAGTGTGTTCAATCAAACAAATGCCCCCCTTGAAAATACTCCTGTGAAGATAACGCCTGCCTTACTTTTGAAATTGAAGAAGCTAAAATTCGACGCCATGAAAGAAAGAGCGGCGTGGCTTAACAAGTTAGGGTTTGAAAGCGTTTGTAAAATCCTTTACCAGGGCAAGCGGATGCGCATACTTTCAGAAGCCTGGGAGGGATTTGTGAACGGCATCAAAAAATTTAACGAAGATGAGCAAAAAGGTATCATCAATGATGCGATAGAGCTTATGGGGTACTTTCGTTATGTCAAAAAATACACTGTTATCATCAATGAAGAATGGCTGGACGATTTAATCAGCAAGTCTGATTCTGAAGATATGAGTGACGGGACAGAGACAAAAACATCAGATGTGAGTCTATCATCCTCATCCTCATCCAATGATAACATTGAGAACGAGAATGCGAATCAGAGCTGTTTTTTAAATCTTGTGGATAATTCAAAAACGCTGCAAAATAAAGGCCCTAGGAATTTTGATAACGTTGAGTATTGGTACGGAGGGAATAGTGGCAGAGAGTGGTTTTGGCCATGCAAGAACGAGGAAGAGTTCGATAAGTCGCTTGTGAGCTTGAAACAGCTCGTCCGGGTCTTACATCAAGTCAAAGAGGGGACGGCTATGGTCCTACAGGGTAATCAAATAACTCCTGAGAATCTTTTGAAATTCAATAAAGAGTGCTCGAATCTTTTTGATGATCTGGTCGTCCAACAGAGAATAAGGACGAATGTTATCAATTTCATGCGCAAAGGGCGCGGTCTTATAGGTTTTTCTGGAAATTGCACGGATCAAGACGTTGAGAATTTTTTCAATAGCTTATTGCCATCGTTTTTGGGTATTAGCAGCGACAACGTTATCCTAGAAACGGGAAATGATGCAGAAAATAAGACCACAGCAGGCAATTTCGGCGAGCTGCCACTTAAGATACTTTTTAAGAAATGTCCTGGAGTTACGAATCAAAGTGTTGTTTTTTTAACCAAAAAATTTAAGAATGTGAAAAAAATCTTTGTCAAATCGTGTCCTAATCTGACGGGAGAATTCATTCAAGAATGGACTGAAAAATAGCACTCAGTGAACGTTTTAGGCGAGAATGTGTGCGTGAATGTTGCCGTGTTGCACTGGGAATGAACAAAGTGACTCTGGAATGGGATAATGAACGTACAGAACAGCCGATTGCCTCTGGTTCGTGTGGATGCATCAGGGGTGTTAGCTAAAAAATGGAGATCTGAATGTTATTTCGTCAGAAGAGTGTTGACAAAACATGGAAACTAGAAATATTAACAATACTTAAGATCAAAGGATTATTTTATGAACATGAAAAAATTGAAATTAATGAGAAACCTGCTAATTGGTTTGGTTATCGCGGGATGCATGTCAAATGGGTATGCCGTATTAGAGAAAGAAGCATTGGACGAAGAAAAAGAGAAGATCGAAAAGATGACGCTAGAAGAGAAGATCAAAAAGATGACGCTAGAAGAGAAGATCGAAAAGATGGGGAAGGCGCTTGATAAGGTTAGCGCAAGGGCTCCATTTGCGAAAGCTGTAGAGGTCGATGCATCGTCGAAGAAGGTAACAGTGAACGTGGATCTTTTAAGGAAATGGGCAGAGGATCTCGATGATCTGTGTAATGGTCTGAGGGGAGGAGATAAGGCAGATAAGGATAATGATGTAGAGAAGGCACAGGCAGCAGTGGTAGCAGAGAGGGCAGAGGGGCACTTTCTAGGCTACGCTCGATCGTATGTGGCATATTACTTGGACGCCAAATGTCAAAACGGTAGTCCGTGCAATATCACCAATGAAGACCTGTTGGCGTTGACGAAGTACATACGATTACCAAAGGACATTGTGAGCAAAAACGCGCCCAAGAGTGAGAATAAAGAATGTATTAAATAATAAATTAAATCATACACCGACAGGAAACTGTACTCAATAATGGACAGAAATAGCATTCAGTGAACGTTTTAGGCGGGAAGGGGTGTAGGAATGTTGTCGCATTACATCCGGAGTTGACAAAGTGATTTTTTAATGAGACAATAGTCAAAAGAACGGCTGATTGCCTTTGGATTGTAGTGATGCATCAAGAGGCGCTGGCTAAAAACTGGAGACCTGAATATTATTTTGTCAAAAGATATATTGACAAAATATAAAAACTTGAAATATTAACAATATTTAAAATCAAAGGATTATTTTATGAACATGAAAAAATGGAAATTAATGAGAAGCCTACTAATTGGTTTGGTTATCGCGGGATGTCTGTCAAGCGGGTATGCCGTATTAGAGAAAAAAATGTCGCCCGAAGAGAAGAGCGAGGATATGGCGCGCGTTCTTGATGAGGTCAGCGGAACGGTTGCTTTCACGAAAGCTGTAACCGTTATTCCGCTGAATAGGGAGATAAAAGTGGACCGGGATCTTTTAAAGAAATGGAAATCGGCTCTCAAGGACTTATGCGACGTAGAAACGCGAGACTCACTTGAAGCAGCACAGGACGTGGACGAATTTCTAGCCCACGCTCGATCGTATGTCGCATATTACTTAGACAGCTTAGCGCAGAAGGGGAAGCCATACAAGATCAGCAATGAGGGCCTATTGGCGTTGACGAACTACATAAAATTACCAAAGGACGTTGTGAGTGCTAATGTGTACAATATCGAGAATAAAAACATATTGAATGAAAAGGAAATCGAGATTGGAAGCATATTGAATGAAAACCAGGGAATCTTTGCCAACAAACCGCCGGTTAGTGCGGAAGTGTTAAAGTCTACGATGGACAACTTGGTTATGACGTATGCGTGCTTGTCAAAATTGCCTGAGGGGTTTAGGTCTCGCCCTGGTAGTGGGGAAAAATTGCGTGAAAAGTTGATTGGGTTAATCAAGAGCGACGCCTACATGACTTTTCCCGTGGATATAGCAGATAAACAATTAACGGAGTTCTTTGCGACCTCAGTCTTTGCGGACTTCATTGGGGATTTCGCTATGGCTCGGCTGCCATTCAAGCTAAATTTTAATAGTCAGTCTAAACTCACAGATAACGCTGTTGCTAAAGTACTTAGTCTACTCCCTGGCCTACAGTGGATTACTATGGATGGCTGTACTGCTATTACGGACTCTGTTATACAAGAACTATCCTATGATAAGGGTTTGGTTAGAGTTAGCATAAATACTAAGTGTCAAAACATTTCAAGCAAAGCATTCGCTCGGTTGGCAAACTGCAAACAGTTAAGTGTACTGTGTGCGGATGCATTGACCAATGTTGATGATGAGGCCATAAGTCTTGTATGTGAAAATGCAAAATTTAGGATACTTGCCTTAGAGAATTCTAATATTGGCCAACTCTCGATGAAGGCATTAGCAAAGAACGGCGCAAACCTTGAATCGATCTACCTAGAGAATTGCCGCTACGGTGGAATCACGCTCAAGATGATTGTGGAACTGATTCCGCAATCACCAAAGCTTTCCTATGTAGGTTTAACTGGGAGTGCGTGTGAATATAAGGATACTTCAAAATGGACACTAGACAACTTGAAGACCGAGAAGGAGTTCATGGATGAATTAGATAAATCCTTGAAAGAATGTGGTTTCAGGCAACAAACGTTAGAAGAAAGCAAGAAAGATCTGCCATCGCAAAAGATACGGATCAATATGCTCAAGAGACCGTCGGGTGGTGTTGCCTCTCTGAATTTACGAATCGTTAAGAATACATAGACTGGTAAGCTGTAATCACAACAGACTACCCCACGCCAGCCCGCCAAAACGCAGGGCTGGTTTTTTTGTGGAGGGGCGGCCGAGAGAGAGTTGCCAGAAAATCCGTGCATTTTTTTGTAAAAAATTGTATTCCATGACTCCTCCACCAAAAAAACTCTCGTTCGGAAGGAATTTTGTAGCACTATGTGCCAGGAAATGCCTTCCGATATAGACTTTTCTTTTGAAGGTTTGGAAAACGTTGTGACCTTGGGCGTAGCTCATATCCGATGCGTAACGAACTCGCAGCTTGCAACTCGCTGAGGTACTCACATCAGATCCACTGGATCGACATCCAGGGCCTCTTCGACTCCGTTTTCGATGGGGAATTTTGCGCGGAGGGCGTCTAGGTGTTTGACGAAGCGCGTGATGTGGTTGGTAAAGAACCAGATATGGAAGCGATAGAATCCGCGGATTTTTTCGATGGGTGCGGGAGCTGGACCGCGCATTTCGGTTGTTGGGTCCGCATTTAAGAGATTCTCTTCTAATGTTTTAGCCCAATGGTTTGCATAGATTTCCAGCTGTTCGCGGTTGCGAGATTTCAGCACTTGGCGAATAACGTGCCGATAAGGGGGGTACGAAAACGTTTTGCGGCTTTCCAGTTCATGCTGAAAAAAGCCATCAAAATCGTCATGGCGTGCGAACTGCACGGGGTCGGAATTTGGAAGAAACGTTTGGACAACGACTTCCCCAGCGCGATCCCCACGACCTGCCCGGCCAGCCACTTGGACGACAAGCTGAAACGTGCGCTCATTCGCCCTGAAATCCGGCAAATGCAGCGAAAGATCTGCCTCGAGAAGGCCCACGAGCGTCACGTTGGGGAAATCCAAGCCCTTAGCAATGATTTGCGTTCCGACCAAAATATCGATCTTTCCAACGCGAAAATCCGCCAGAATTGTCCGTAAGAGGTCCTTTTGCTGCATATTATCGGCGTCGATGCGCGCAATTTTTGCCATTGGCAGGAGCTTTTTTAGGATATCTTCTGCGCGTTGAGTTCCGAACCGCTTCCCCTTGAACGCCTCGCTCTTGCACTGCGGACACGCTTGCCAGGCGGGAGCAGAAAATCCACACATGTGGCACCGCAAACCCGCGTTATCTCGTTGGTGTAGCGTCAAACTGATGCTGCAATGGGGGCAAAACGCCGTAAAACCGCAATCCGGGCACACCATTGACGATGCGTACCCACGCCGATTGACGAATAGGATCGTTTGCTCGCGGTTCTCGAAACGCTGGAAAATCTTCTCCACCAAGAGTTTAGAGAACATTCCGGGCCGCTTCTCGGCTCTCAAATCGACAACATGCACGAGTGGTAACTGCCGATGATCCACGCGTTTAGTGAGCTTATTGAGAACATATTTCCCCGTCTGGGCGTTGTAAATCGATTCTAGAGAAGGGGTTGCGGAACCCAGCACACACACGGATTTGCTCAAAAATGCCCGATAAACCGCCACATCGCGTGCAGAATATCGTGGAGAATCGGATTGTTTAAAAGACGGCTCATGTTCTTCATCCACAACGATTAACTGCAGGTTTTTCACCGGCGCAAAGACCGCCGAACGTGCCCCGACGACCACCCGCGCCTCGCCATTCAAAATCGACATCCAACTGTCAAACCGTTCCCCCGCCGACAACGCGCTATGCCACACAACACTCTTGATACCAAGGGGTTCCAGCTGCGCCCGCAACCTTCCCACCGTCTGTGCCGTCAACGCCACCTCCGGTACCAAAAACAACGCCCCTCCCCCACGCTCCAGCACCGCTTTCAACGCACGCAGATACACCTCCGTTTTTCCAGACCCCGTTACGCCATGCAGCAAATGCGTTTTGTACTCCCCTAAACTCCCCAAAATGCTCTGCAACGCAACGGTTTGCTCGTCCGTCAACGCAACAATCTCCGACACCACTCTCTCAGCATCACCCAGCGCGTCTTGGTACACATTTTCTCGTTCCCTCCGCTCCTTGGTGACTTCGATTAAACCCTTCTCAATCAACGCGTTCACGACTTCCGCGCTCACGCCGCACTTCTCCAGAACCTCCGCCTTCGCGCATGCACCACTGGCATCCCTCAAGTACGCACAAATCGCGGCCTGCTTCGGCGCCCTTTTCAGCGCAGATCCTGCCTTCCCCGCTTCCGTCAACTGCAGCCAGTTGTCGTACTTAAAGTCCTGCTCACGACGCACTTCCGATGGAATCATTGCCTCAAAAATCGCCGTCCTCGATGCCCCATAGTACGCCTCCATCCACGCTGCCAATTTCAAAAGATCTTCCGTCAGCACCGGCCGCTCACCAACTACCCCCTGCACGTTCCTCAACCGCATCCCCTTAATGACCATCTCGTCCTCTCCCACCATCCGTACCACGACCCCCAAGCACGCCCTCCTCATCAACGGTACCCGCACCAAACTCCCCAAAAAAACCCGCCCACGCATCTCCCGCGGAACCCCATAAAAAAGCTCCTTTGCAGGCCCAGATAATACATAAACGAGTATATGCATGAATTCACGCAAGTACCGGGAAAACCATTTTTTATAATAATAGGTTCTCCCGGACCCTTTCCAAAAAAACTCCTAAATTTCTATTATGGACTGCGTCAAGTTCGAGATGATAGGGACGGCTACACGAGGACGAGATCCCTGAGCGTACTAACGTACGTGATGGCATTGAGATCCGAAGTGTAACGGAACCCTAGCGCTCGAAATCGACGCAGTCCACCTCCAAACGAGCGGTGGTTTGTGACGCCGTGTCTGTAAGCGAGATGGATTGGGGGAGCCATTGGTGGTTAAATTTTTTGAGCTTAAGGATGTTGAGGATGCGGGGTGGTTGGTTGGGGCGGGAGAAGGTGATGCGGGAGGGGACGTTGAGGGAGGCGTCAACGGAGACCTCGATGCGGGGGAAGTCATTGGTGGAGAAGATCCATTGATGGAAGGAGCGGCTTTCGGTCTTGACACCGGCGTAGGTGGCATTTCCAGCGAGGAAGGGGAGGAAAGTATCATAGGGGGTCCACAACATACCGGGGAGTAGGGGGGTGAGCCAGGAGGATTCGCCAAGAGGAGTGAGTTTTTCGCCTTGTTTCGTAAAAATTTTCATGGTCGCGCCTTTCTCGATGACGTAAGTTGTTTGGACGGAAGGAGTTTCTTGACTGCAGACGTCTATTTGAATCTTTTGCACCTGCTGGACGGTTTTTGCCACTACACGACCCTTGTAAGTTGCTTTTCCGCAGGTGCATACGAACGTTAAAGTGCCATCGGACCAACAGAGAATGCTGCGGAGGAATTCCAATTGCCGTGCCTGCTGGGCGGGATTTATGGGACTGCTGCCGTGCCTGGAAACACCTGCACCTGGGTGGGCGTAGGCAACGGGACAAAACGCGCACGCGACCACAAGAATCAACGCAACTGCAACATGCTGCAACGATTTAAC
>CAYWEO010000022.1:0-13009 GCA_964457855.1 uncultured Opitutales bacterium
TTTTTTCAGGGGAGGTCCGGAGGGGGTTGTTTTTGCAAAAAATACCCCCTCCGGATAAAGCGCTACGCATATGCCAAACAAGGAATACAAACAGATCATAATCGCCCTCATTCTTGCCTTAATTCTTGCGGGGTTGAGTTTGCTGGGGTTGAGGTATTGGCATGAGGGGCATGCGACGTGGGTGGTGAAATGTTTAATAATTGTCTTGTTCATTGGGAAAGTATTGCTCAAACTATTTTTTTTCTCAAAGGTGAGGCATATGAAGTCGAAGTTATACAAGTACGTCATTATTTCTCTGTGTCTTTCCGTGGTGGTGGCGTTGACGTTGAAGTATTTCCATCTCGAGGAGGCGGATTGGGTAGTGGAGTTCATGGGCGTGTGTGCGTTCATTGGGAAACTGTTCATGAACGCGCTGCGGATGGTGATTGTGCCGTTAATCGTGTCGTCGATTATCTGTGGAGTGATGCGGATTGGCCCGGAGAAGAACTTTGGGCGGCTGGGGCTGAAGACGATTATCTACTACCTGACAACAATCTGCATCGCAGTTTTGCTGGGCGTCGCGATCGTGAATATTATTCGGCCGGGTGTGATCGATGTGACGACGGCGAAGCATTTGCTCGGGGTTTCGAATGCGCAGGCTCCGGCGCACGTGGTGACGAATCTGACAAATACGTCTGATACGCAGCTTTCGAATATCCTCCTAAAGATCATTCCAACGAACCTGATTTCTGCGGCGTCTGGCAACGATCAGCTATTGGGATTGATCCTTTTCAGTATCCTATTTGGCTTTTTCGTGACGAAACTGCAACCGCGTTATCGGATCGCGCAGCAGCTGTTTTGGGAGAGCATACAGAAGGTGATGATGATGGTGACGGGGGTTATTATCCAGATGGCGCCGATCGGTGTTTTCGGCCTCGTGACACCGATCATTTTGCGGACGGGATATGATCTTTTGTGGCCCATCCTGATGCTAACGATGACGATTGTGGCGGGGCTTCTGATCTATTTTTTCGTGGTTCTGAGCCTATTTTTGCGTTTTTGGGGCAAAATTCGGCCTATCGACCACTATAAAGCGATGATTCCGGTGATTTTGACGGCCTTTTCGACGGCGTCCTCGGCGTCAACGATTCCCGTTGCGTTGGAAGAAGTTGAGAAAACGTCTGGGGTTTCCAACAAAATTGCAAGTTTTACGATTTCCCTCGGTGCGATCATCAATATGAGCGGAACGGCCCTTTACGAATGCGTTGTGGTGTTGTTTATCGCGCAGGTTTACGGTGTTGTTCAGGGGATCCATTTTGGGATTTGGGACCAACTGTTTGTAGCCGTCCTTTCGCTGCTGACGTCGATCGGACTCGCGGGGGTGCCCTCGGCAGGGCTTGTCGCGATTACGGTGATTTTGGGGCTCGTTGGACTGCCTGTTGAAGCTGTCGGGGTGATTTGGACGGTAGAACGCGTTCTCGATATGATGCGCACGGCCGTCAATGTCTTCAGCGACACGTGCGGCGCCATCGTCATCGCGAGAAGCGAGGGAGAAATCACCAACTACAGGTCCATCAAATGACCGCATGACCGCTCTGCTAAATCATATTAAAAGCCCGAGAGATTTAAAAGCGCTTTCGCTGTCGCAGCTTTCGGAGCTGGCGCAGGAAATTCGGTCAGAACTTATTCCCATCGTGACCCATAACGGCGGTCATATCGCGTCGAATTTGGGTGTCGTTGAGCTGACCATTGCCCTACACTATATCTTTAATAGTCCAGAGGATGCCTTCGTTTTTGACGTTTCCCACCAATGCTATACACACAAGTTCCTGACGGGACGGAGGAATGCATTCAAAACGATTCGCCAAACGAGCGGTCTGAGCGGTTTTATGTGTCGTGCGGAAAGTCTTTACGATTGCTACGGTGGTGGGCACGCTGGTTGCGCATTGTCGGCGGCATTGGGGATGGCGGTTGCGAGGGATCGGCTTGGCAACAACGATCAGCACGTCATTGCCATGATCGGTGACGGCAGTCTCACGTGCGGCGTGACAATGGAGGCCCTCAACAACGTCGTTTCGAGCACAAAGCGCCTCATCGTCATTTTGAACGACAACAAGTGGTCCATTGGGAAAAACGTCGGTGCGATCGCGAAATACCTCAACGAAGTGATTATTCACCCGGTTTACAATCGCTTGCACGACAATTTGGAAGCCTTTTTGCAGAAAATTCCTGGCGGACATTCCTTTATGCGTATGGCCGGAAAAGCCAAAACGGACGCTAAGGATCTCTTCATGCCGTCTTCGTTGTTCGAGAAATACGGCCTACGCTACATTGGTCCCATTGATGGCCATGACTTTAAGACGCTGCTGCAGTATTTGGAATTTTGCAAAAACGCTCAGGAACCCATTCTCCTGCACGTGCATACGACGAAAGGGAAAGGGCTCGAATCGGCTACTAAAAATCCAGAACATTTTCACGGAATCGGCGGCCTTCCTGTCCCTGCCGAAAAAATTGATCCCGCGACCGACGTAAAAAGTACGGGCGCAATGACGTATCAGGATGTTTTTGGGAACACTCTCTTGAAGCTCGCGAAGAAAGATAAGACGATCATGGCCATCACGGCTGCAATGGCATCGGGTACGGGGCTATCGACGTTTGCAGAAAAGCTTCCAGCGCAATTCTTTGACGTTGGTATTGCGGAAGAGCACGCCGTCGTTTTCGCAGCGGGTTTAGCTACGCAAGGCTTGAAACCTTTCTGTGCCATTTATTCGACATTTCTCCAGCGCGCCATGGATATGATTCAGCAAGACGTTTGTCTGCAACGACTTCCCGTTGTATTTTGCATCGATCGCGCCGGCCTTTCCGCAAACGACGGTCCGACACACCACGGATTGCTGGATATTGCTCTCATTCGCTGCATCCCCAACGCGGTGATTTTGCAGCCAAAAGATGAGGATGAACTCGCCGATATGCTTTACTCCGCAACGCTTTACGGAAAACCGACGTTTATCCGTTACCCGAGAGGAAAAGGCGTTGGCGTTCCTATCAAAGAAACTCCGAAGTTCATCCCCATCGGCGAGGCGGAAATTCTCAAAGAAGGCTCCGATATTGCCATCTGGGCACTGGGTCCTTTCGTCCACGATGCCCTGAAAATCGCCACTCTGGTTGAGCAGAAAACCTCTCTGTCCGTCGGTGTCGTCAATGCCCGTTTCGCAAAGCCGCTCGCAAGCGCCCTCCTCATCTCCCAGGCCCAAAAGGCAAAAATGATCGTCACACTCGAAGACCACGCTGTTACAGGTGGATTTGGTACAGCCGTCGCAGAACTCCTCATGCGTGCTACCTCCGATTTCGAGCGGCGGGTTCGTTGCACGGCGGATCTCGATCCCGCTCACGTATTACAATACGCTCGGGAATCTCGACCTTGTGCGCCTGCCCGTCATCTCGAAATCGGAGGTAGCACACCAAGCCCTGAGGAACCGAATACCGAAAAAGGTGACTGTTGCTTGAAATCCATGGCGTATCTAAAATGTTTTGGTTGGCCAGACACCTTTATCCCCCACGCTACCTCCAATTACGATCTACTCGGCAAATTTAATTTGACCCCCGAAGCCATCGCGGCAGAGATTATTAGAATATAAAATCCGGGAAAACCTTCCCCTCCATATTCAGAACGCCGTAGTAAGTTCGAGATGATAGGGACGGCTACACGAAAATTTTAACCCCCGAGCGTACTGTAGTACGTGACGGGGTTGGAATTTTCGTGTAACGGAACCCTAGCGCTCGAAATCGCTACGGCGAAACCAACCTCCTGCTGTCGATAGGCCAGATGCTGACCAATTTCCCGCGGAAGGTTTTGGAGAAGGTGTCTTGGAGGGATTGGGGGATTTTTTTCAGAGCGTCTTGGAAAGCTGGGGGAGGGGATTTTTGGAGGGGAGGAGGGCGTTTGGAAGTTCCTGAATGGGAGAATTTCGAGGATTTTGGAGAAAATTTTGACGGTTCGGCAGGGGTTTCGTCGAAGGAATCTCCGTCGAAGGAGGGTTCTTCGTGGGAGTAGGCGAGTCCTGGTTCGGGGACGAAGGTTAACTCTGTGTGTGGGTGCATTTGGACGGATGGGTCGTTTTTTTTTCCGTATTTCCCGCAAGCTGGGCGTTTTCGAGGGATTGGATGAGGGTGTCGATGGCGCGGGTGTTAGCCTGCTCGGCGGCCTTGAGGAGGGTAGACTCGAAGTTAATCTTTTCGGATAAGCCGAATTTCAGGGAAGATTCTCCCTCGTGGAGGACTTCGAGGATGCGGCGCAGGGGTTCCCATGAGGGGGCAGAAGATGGGCCTGCTTGAATCGATTGTAAGAGCTTTCTATGGAAATACTTTTGGAGTTCCATGAGAGTGCGGGGATAGTCGTAGTTTTGGCTATGAAACGTGTCTGAGAGGTCGAGGACGTCAGTTACTTTGCGCTCAAAAATGGCTTGGGCGAGGGCATCGATAATCTGTTGAGGCGGAAGGCCGTAGATCGTGCAAACATCTTTTTCGGTGATGGTGTTGTTGCAGAAAATGGTGAGTTGCTCGAGAATCGATTGGGCGTCGCGGAGGCTGCCGCCGGAGAGCCGGGAAATGGCGGAAAGAGCGCTGGGTTCTGCCGTAATGCCTTCTTGTTCAACGATTTTTTGCAAATGCTGCGTAATGACCGCTTCTTCAATGAGATGGAACTCGAGGCGTTGGCAGCGCGAAAGAATGGTTTGGGGAATTTTTTGAGCCTCTGTCGTCGCAAGAATGAATTTGACGTGCTTCGGCGGCTCTTCCAAGGTTTTTAGCAGGGCGTTGAAGGCGGCGGTGGAGAGCATGTGCACTTCGTCGATGATGTAAATTTTGTAGGCGCACTGAGTGGGAGCGTAGGGGCATTCTTCGCGTAAACTGCGGATTTGGTCGACGGAATTGTTCGATGCGCCGTCGATTTCGATAACGTCGAGGCAGGATCCGTTGATAATAGATTGGCAAATGGGAGAATTCGGGTCGGGCGCGATCGATGGGCCATTTTCGCAGTTGAGGGCCATGGAAAGCAGACGCGCGGTCGTGGTTTTTCCGGTTCCCCGCGGACCGACAAGCAGATAGGCGTGTGCGATCCGATTGAGCGAAATGGCGTTGCAAAGCGTGCGTACAATGACGTCCTGGCCAATCAAATCGGCAAAAGCGGTCGGACGCCATCGAAGCGCAATTACGCGGTAGGGACTCGGGGGAGTTGTCATCGCTATTATCTAAATAATTGCCAAAACGGCTAAAACTCAATGTGGTTAGGCACTCTACGGCACATGCCGTGTTCACTTAACGCTGCTACCTTCCGATCCTGACGTGGTTCATGATACTTCATTGCATAGAACCCAACCACGAACAAAATAATTTAGGGAATGTTGCCTTTTTGCAAGTAAAAAGGGGGAAATTTTCCGGGAACTTTTCTTTTCAATGAAAAGAAAAGTTCCCGGACCCTCCAAAGAAAAGCGATCTATTTTGCCCTTTGGACAAAATAAAAAAAGACACCGGCGATCGAAATCGTCGATGTCTAAATACAGTGCTCAAATTCATATAACACTGTAGTCAGTTCGAGATGACGGGCAGGAGCGCAAGGTCAAGATGCCTGAGCGTACTAACGTACGTGATGGCATCGAGACCGATGTGCGACGAACTCGCCGCTCGAACTGACACGGCGTTCTATAAATTAGAAGTTGTAGCGCAAGCCCACTTCTATATTATGCACAAACGGTTGCTTGACATCTAGATTGTAGTCGCTGATCGAACCAATATTGGCTTTCGTTGTGTTGAACAAGCGATAGCCGCCTTGGATGGACCAGTTTGCGTTGATTTGGTATCCCAAACCTGCAAGCAACTGCCACGCAAAGGTGGTTACGTTGCCTATTTTTGCGTCACCACCAGACGCTAGAGTGGCTTTGTACCCAACAGAGGCCACACCGGCGCCTGCGCCAGCATAAGCGTAGATGGTATCTGTGAATGAGTAGTTGTAAATGACGTTAATCATTCCAGACAACGCATTCCACGCGGAGTACACTACCGGATCCGTTGGCTCGTCCTTAGCGTTTGAGCGATAATAGCCAAGTTCTAATTCGATATCCCACTCATTGTAAGCAACACCGAATGCAGCATGACCTGCTCCACCCCATTTGTAGGATAAGCCATCAGTCGAGGTAGGTTTAATGAACCCGCCACTGACCTTAGCATAAGGCTTGAATGTAGCCGCATTTTTTGCAACGACGTCTGCCGAAGCAATCGTTGCTGTGCTCAGAGCAACTGCGCTCAAAGCGATTTTTAAGAGTTTATTTTTCATAATTTTGTTTCAATTTTAAGTTGTTATCTTTAGATACGAAATACGTATCTCCCATTAATAAAATAGAATTTCGCTCTAATCGTCAAGCCATTATGATTATTTTTTTATTTTTTCTGTTTTAAATGAACGAAACCCCCTGCCTGAAAAATCCAGCTGGGGGTTAAATGTTGTAGAATCGCTCTACGAATTAGAAGTTATATTTTAGGCCGAGTTCAATGTTGTGAACAAAAGGTTGTTTGACGTCCATGTTGTTGGATTTCCCGGTGACGACGGCTGTTCCCATGGATGCTTTTGTCGTATTGAACAAGCGATAGCCACCTTGGATGGACCAACTATCGTTGATTTTATAGCCCAGGCCACCAAGTAATTGCCATGCAAAGGTCGTGTCGTCGATTCCGTAACTACTACCACTTACGTTGTTGGAAAGCTTATAGCCGACGGAAGCTGCTCCAACGCCCGCGCCGAGGTAGGCATAGATAGTGTCCGTGAAGGAATGGTTATAAATGAGGTTAATCATTCCAGACATGGCATGCCATGCAGAAAGTACGACTGGATCGGTTGGATCATCGTTAGCGTTTGAGCGATAGTACCCAAATTCTAATTCGACGTTCCACGCATTGTAAGCAGCGCCAAAGGCAATATTGCCTTTCCCGCCCCAATTATAGGATAGGCCATCAGTTGAGGTAGGCTTGATGACGCCGCCAGTGACTCTTGCGTACAGCTTGAATTGCGCCGCGTTTTTAGCGGGAGTTGCAGTGGTGGGGGTGGTTGTGACGTCCGCCGAAGCAATCGTTGCGCCTAAAGCAGCTGCGCTTAAAGCGATTTTTAAGAGTTTATTTTTCATAATTTTGTTTCAATGTTATAAGGTTATTATTGTATTGAGCACAAGAGCACACAGATCGCTCAAGTTTAGATTGCAATTTTTAAAACGTCAAGAGAGTATGCCTGTTCTTCCCAAAAAAGTCACCAACAATACATCGGAAGGCATTTTTTTGGCACTAAGTGCCAAAAAATGCCTTCCGAATGAGAGTTTTTTTTGGAGAGGTCCGGAGAACCAATTTTTTGCAAAAAAATGGTTCTCCGGAAAAACAACCCTAATGATGGAAAAAGATTTGGTGGGCGATGTTTTTGGCGGTGCAGTACTGGACAATTTTTGTTTTGATCTTGTGCCAAAAATGGGGCCCCTCTTTGCTGTAGTATTTTTTGACGTAGGTGTCCTGCCAAAGTTGCTTATCGACTTGGTCCAATACAGCCTTGAGTTTTTGCTGGATCGTGGGATAGAGATTTAAATTCTCGAACCAATATTCGTCGACGAAAGGCGTGGTTGCGGTGATTAGGCCGATCAATGGGGTGAGTTTTGGGAGGATGGGGGACACGAATAAGACGGTTCTGATGTTGGCATCGTGGAGCGCCTTTAAAGTGTCAATGCGGCTTTGTACGGATGAGGCACGCGGCTCTAGGAGTTTGTTAATCCTGTCATCTAAGGTGGATAATGAGATCGCGACGGTGCAATTCTTTTGTTGTTTGAGCAAGTCGATGTCGCGAGTGATGAGGCTGGATTTTGTGGTGATGCTGATGGGATTGTCGAGAGGAATTAGCTTCTCTAAGATCTTGCGAGTGAGTTGATATTTTGTCTCTACTGCTTGATAGGGATCCGTAACGGAGCCCATGATGAGGGTGGTTTTGGCGTTCTTGGATAGCTTTTTGATGCCTTGGGCCACTAAATCGACGGCATTGACTTTGACGTCCACAAACTCGCCCCACGCCTCCTGATGTTCCGTAAAGCGTTGCATAAAACAGGCATAGCAGTAAACGCACGCGTGTGAGCAGCCGGTGTAGGGATTGATCACGAAGTCGCAACCGGGTAGTTTGGATGGTGTGATGATGGATTTGGCCTGGATTTCTTTTATTTGCATGTTTAGGAGAGCGTGTAGCCGTCAAAGGGGGAGATTTGGTCGGGGCGGAGCGTGAGGAGGGTTGCGCCGGTTTGCGGATGGGAAAGGACGAGGTGACCTTCGGGGGTGAGTCCGGTGACTTTCGAGGAAAGTTCCTTATCTTCAAGGGTGATCTTAAGTTGTTTTTGAAACGTATGTTCAAGCGATTGCCAGAGTTTTGGGAAATCAGAATGGTCTTGAGAGAAAAAAGTGTCGTAGCTTTGCAGAGTGGACTTCGTGATTGTGCGAACGACGGCGTCCTTTTCAAGCGGTGATTGGGTGATGATTTTCAGCGAGGTGGCTTTGGATTGGAGTTCTGGGGGAAATTCGTCGGCCGTTGTGTTGATGTTCAGTCCAATGCCGACGATGAGATGGGTTATTTTGTGGCGCGTGAGGGTGGATTCTAGGAGAATGCCGGCGACTTTTTTTTGCTGAAAAACGATGTCATTGGGCCACTTTGTTTGGAGGGAAAGCTGGAAAGTGTCATTGAGGTCCTTGCAGAGGTGGTGGGCGATCCAAATGGGGAGGAGTTGGATGCTGGCAAAATTGTCCTTGAGGGCGAATCCGAAGCTGCCGTAGAAGTTATTTTTGGATTGGCTTTTCCACGTGCGGCCGAAGCGACCTCTGCCGTTGGTTTGGGTTTCGGCGATGACGACGATGGGGGGCGGATAACGGCTGGGGAAGAGCTCTTTAGCGACGTCGTTGGTGCTGGTCGTGGAGGTGAGGAAGCGGAAGAAAGCTTGGATTGGATTCGACATAAAATAGTGATTTAGAAGAGCAATTTAAACGAGGCCTTGGCGAAGTCGAGAGTGAATTTTGTACGCTTGGGCAAGATATTTTCTTTTTTCTAAAAAATTTTTTCTTTTTTCTAAAAAAAAGTCTTGATTATCCATTGACAATCAAAAAAGAGAGGGGTTGACTGGTGGCTGATAGGTATACTAGTGACTGGTAGATATTTGACGGGAGGTAATGATTATGTTTAAAGTAAAATTGAAAACAAGAAAACACACGCAAGTGCTTGCACTTGCGTGTGTTACGGCGTTGGGTGCAAATCTGGCGCATGGGGTTGACTGGCTCAAAAACGGGGAGAAGTACATAAAGGAGGGGAACATTCCGCAGGCGATCGAGCATTTTAGGCAGGCTGGGGTTGAGGGGAGCGTGAAAGCGTTTTTGGAGTTATGCAAGATTTACGGTGCGATGGAGGAGATCAAGATCGAGAACGTAATTAAGAACAAAAATATTCTGATCGAGAACAATTCGAACAACAACATACTCAACAACAATCAGAACATACTGAACAACAACAATAATCTTAACTTTAACAATCTCAACGACAAAGCGCCCGTAAGTTGCAAAACCCCCGCGAGTTACATCCTAAATGTGCTGAGTGCGATCGTAGCGGCAGAAAAGCAGTGGTGGAAGATTCATGACGAGTTGGTAAACAGCGGTTTGAAGCCGGAAAATGAGGAGGATCAGGAGGGGATAAACGTGTTGGTGGCGAAGAGGCAAGCGGCGTTGAAGGAATGGGAAGGTATCATGCACACGGAAGGCTATCAGGCGATGAAACTACTGTTCAAGGAGAAGGCAGACATATGGTACGGCGTGGAGTTGTACGTAAAGGGGAGTACGGGTCCGATAATGGCGGAAGACGAGAACAAAAGGAAATATCTAGACCACGATGACAGCACAGGAGTAGGGATTTTCCAAGAGCTCGTGAAAGGGATGATGAAGAACGAGGTGAAAAAGGAGAAACCGAACGAGCTGATGGAATTCTTCAACATAATTTGCCTTAAGATGGCGGATCCAAAGACCTTTCTCGAGAAGAAGTACGATGCCCTTGCGGTAAAAGCAGAGGGATTGGAGGAGAAGTGGAAGAATATGAGGATGTTCGAAAAACAAAAGAAGAATTCCGAAGAGCAAGGGAAGGTCTTCACGAACAAATTTGCCGCGCTGACAGAGCTGTTAAACCAAGTTTTGGATTCGCAGAACACATTTAGCAAAGAAGTTAAAGAAAAACTGAACATTTTCGACAAAAAATTCGAGAACTTTGACAAAAAAATCAAAACCATAGAGCAAAAACTGGTAAAACAGAGTCTGTTTGGTGACGAGGTTGAGAAGAAGATTGAGATCTTTGGTAACGAATTTAAGGACCTTGATAAGAAATTTGAGGAGCGTGAGGAGTTAGAGGATAAGTTGGAAAATTTGAAAATTATAAGGTCCTACAAGGCACCTATCGATATCAACGATAAGAAGCTAATGAAGTACATGGAGAGTCAGCAAGATCTAACAAAGATAGATTTGAGCGGATGTAAAGAATTGACGGATGTATCCATTGTAAATCTGGCGGAGTACTGCAAGGGGTTAACGTCAGTGAATCTGGATAGCTGCTCAAAACTGACAGATAACAGCATAAAAGCATTGGCAGAAAACTGCAAAGGGCTCATAGAGGTGAATCTTGGTGCTTGCTACCCATTGACAAATAGCAGCATAAAGGCGTTAGCAGAGAACTGCAAAGGACTCGTGTCCGTGAACTTGAGTAACTGTGGCCAACTAACAGATAACGGCATAAAAGTGTTGGCGGAGAATTGCAAAGGACTCGTGTCCGTGAACTTGAGTAGCTGTAGCGGACTAATAACAGATAGCAGCATAAAGACATTAGCAGAGAATTGCAAAGGACTCGTGTCCGTGAACTTGAGTTGTTGTAGACAACTAACAGATGACGGCGTAAAGGCGTTAGCAAAGAATTGCAAAGGACTTACATCTGTGAACCTGGATAACTGCTCAAAACTGACAGATAACAGCATAAAAGCGTTAGCAGAGAATTGCAAAGGGTTGAAGGAAATTTGGGTAACAAATCAGTATGTGTATGAAAGCGGCATGAACAGTCAGTATTGCTCCTTCACAATAAAGAAGTGTATCGGATTGATAACGGAACAGGCGGGCAACCAACTAAAAGAGATGATACCTGAAGTGGAGGTCTTCTGGAGGCAATACCATTCGTAAAGGAATCTATTACTCCCCCTCCAGCCTCAGTAGCACCTCCTTCAGTGCCTTCCCCCAGCGGTAACCGCCTCCGGTAGAACTCTTTGCAACGACTCTGTGGCAGGGGATGAGGCGGGCGATGGGGTTTCTTGCGCAGGTACTTGCGACGGCTCGAGAGTGAACTTTCGGCCCATCGAGAGTGACTTTTTAGCACCCAGGCAAAGTTTTTTTGGTTTTTGGTTGCAAAGGGGCGAAATTTAATGTGTTTTTTATAGTAAAGTATTGACTATTGAGCTTGCAGAAGGCACATTTTTAAAAAGTCGTCGTATTCCGACGAGTAAAAAGTGCCCTTGTAGCTCAGTTGGCAGAGCACATCCTTGGTAAGGATGAGGTCGGCGGTTCAAATCCGCTCGAGGGCTCCAGTAAACAGTTTTTAATTCATAGGAAAAGGTAAAAATATGGCAAAGGATAAATTCGAAAGAACTAAACCTCACGTTAATGTGGGAACGATTGGGCATATTGACCATGGTAAGTCAACGCTAACGGCCGCAATGACGGCGGTTTATTCAAAGTCGGTTGGCAAAGTGGCGCCGACGTACGCGGAAATTACCAAGGGCGGTACGGTGCGTGATGCAAGTAAAACGGTGACGATTGCTGTCAGTCACGTCGAGTACGAAAGCGATAAGCGTCACTATGCGCACGTGGATTGTCCCGGGCATGCTGACTTCGTTAAGAACATGATTACGGGTGCGGCGCAGATGGATGGCGCTATTCTGGTCGTGAGTGCGGCTGACGGCCCCATGCCACAAACGCGCGAGCACGTTCTGTTAGCGCGTCAGGTGGGGGTTCCTTACATCGTCGTTTTCTTGAACAAGGTGGATCTTGTTGAAGACGCGGAGTTGTTGGACCTCGTTGAAATGGAAATTCGCGATCTGCTCACCAAGTACAAGTACGATGGCGAAAAGGTGACGATTATCCGTGGATCTGCTTTGGCGGCTTTGGAAGGCAAGCCGGAGGGTGTTGCAGCAGTGAAAGCGTTAATGGCGGCCCTTGACAGCGATATTCCTGAGCCTCAGCACGAATTTGACAAACCATTCTTGATGTCTGTTGAAGACGTATTTACCATTACCGGTCGTGGAACCGTAGCTACGGGAAGAATTGAACGCGGTAAGGTGAAAGTCGGCGAAGATGTTGAAATCGTTGGCTTAAAAGACACCAGAAAAGTGGTTTGCACGGGCGTTGAAATGTTCCGCAAGCTGCTTGATGAAGGTTTGGCGGGGGACAATGTCGGTCTCTTGTTGCGCGGTATTGAAAAGAAAGATATCGAGCGCGGGCAAGTGATTGCCAAGCCGGGTAGTATCAAGCCGCACGACAAAGCGAAGGCTGAAATTTACGTGTTAAGCAAGGATGAAGGTGGCCGTCATACGCCATTTTTCAATGGTTATCGCCCACAGTTTTTCTTCGGAACGTGCGATGTTACGGGAGTTTGCCAATTGCCCACAGGGATTGAGATGGTGATGCCAGGTGACAACGTTTCGATCGAGCTCGATCTGCAAAAGAAGGTGGCTATGGAAAAAGGCCGCACGTTTGCAATTCGGGAGGGTGGCCGTACAATCGGTGCTGGAAAAATAACGGAAGTGATTGCATAAGGCACAAAACTGAACACTATTTTATATAACGGAAATGCCCGGGAGACAGTTTCGGGTTTTGCGTTATCCTTATAGGAGAGTAGCTCAATTGGTAGAGTAGCGGTCTCCAAAACCGTTGGTTGGGGGTTCGAGTC
>CAYWEO010000023.1:0-12881 GCA_964457855.1 uncultured Opitutales bacterium
CGTCACAACCCCCTTCCACGCAACGTTTCCCGTCACAATTCCCTTCACGCTCCCGCCCTCTTTGATCTTAGCAACATCGGTAATGTCCAAAATTTGCTTCCTTAAAAACGGTAAATCGGCCTCGAAAGGATCTTTTTTCTCGGAATTAATTCTGCACAAAAGCCCATTCGTAAAGCTTTGGCTGATCACGACGATGGAAATCGAAAAAACGGTTAACGCAACCATGATTTCGATCAAACTAAACGCGTGATGTTTCTGTCTCATGGGAACTTAACTAGCTCATTATTAAAGGGTTCTAGCTTAAACATGCGCTGGTAACCCTCAAAGGAACACTCGATGACTGCACGGTTCGAAGAGCCATCCGAGGAAAACGTCAAAAACGGCAATTTTTCGCCATGAAAACTCTTTTCCGGCTCCAGTGAATAAAACGTAACCCCTTTTGGCGCATTTTCTTTCGTTTCACGCGTTTTAACGGACTTCAGTTCCTTTCCAAAATAATCCGCTATTAAATAACGCCTTTTTGCAGCATCATACTCCAAATAAACGGGAGTGTGCGCTCGGTAAGCCGTATAACGGGCCGTCCGAATCACAGACTCCAGGTTTGATTGGAACGATTTCCCGCCAGCAAAACCCTTGAATAGGCTATCAAAATTGACGACCAAAAGGCTGACAACAAGGACAATCAGTGCCAAAACAAGCATGACTTCCATTAAGGAAAATCCGCGCTTATTCTGCCTTTTTTTCGCCATTGTCTTTCGCCCAATTGCCAATCAGGTCCTCACCATTATCAACACCGCTGGGTCCCGTTGACCAAACGTCATAGCCTGATGGATTATGGACTCCCGGGAATGCATAATGATAGTCGCGCTTCCACGGATCTTTCGGCAATTCCTTCATGTACGGTCCCATCCAGCCTTGCTTGCCCGTAGGACATTCCACAAGCGCCTTCAGGCCCTCTTCCGTCGTGGGATAATCGCCCATATTTACACGATACGCCATCAAGGGAGTCGCCACAGTGTCCTTCACAAACATCTGCGCCACCTGCCTCTGACCACCGCCAAATATCGCATCGTAATTCTTGACCATCAATCCAATCAGCAATGCCATGATCGCCAATACAATCAGCATTTCCATTAACGAAAACGCCCTCATTCCCCCACTTCTCCCGAATCGTCTCATTGATTTTAGCATAAATAACCATTATCACCAAATTTTTAAAAAAGGCAAATGATTTTTTTTATGGGGAAGAAATGGAAAATATTCGGAAACTTTTCTGTTCCAGAACATAAGAAGTTTCCGAACCTTCAAAAGAAAAGCGGTATCGGAAGGCATTTTTTCCGCCTGTAAGGCGGAAAAAATGCCTTCCGAATAAAAATTTTTAGGGGGAAGGGTCCGGGAAACCCCATTTTTTACAAAAAAGGGGGTTTCCCGGTGCATCGTTATTTCCTCTATTTTTTTCTCGAGTTTATCGAGAAAACGCGTATTTTTTGAAGTTACTGTGAGTAAAGAGCATACATTAAAGAAGTCGTACAATGACTTTAAGTTTTTAAATTCCCCGGATGCGCGTCACATAAGGATTTTGTGCGAATTTACCGCGCCGGGCACACGATTTAGGAAGCATGGGATTGAGCAAACGATCGTGTTTTACGGCTCTGCGCGGATTCAGTCTAAGGAGATGATAGAAGCACACCTGAGGCAGTTGGAGGCGGAAAATAAAGTGCAGGTTTGCGAAAAACGGAATAAGCGCATTCGAAGTCTCTTGGCGCTAAGAAAGCTTTCGCATTTTTATGACGATGCCGTGCATCTTGCGCATGACTTGACGCAGTGGTCTTTGAAAATTCCGAACCCGAAGCACCGCTTCCATATCATCACTGGCGGCGGCCCAGGCATCATGGAGGCTGCCAACAAGGGCACCCACGACGCGGGAGGCATCCCTATTGGCATGAACATCAGCCTCCCCTACGAACAAGACATTAACCCCTACTGCTCCGCCGAAGTCAGCTCCGAATTCCACTACTTTTTCGTCAGAAAATACTGGCTCCTCCTCCTCTCAAAGGCCCTCATCGCCTTTCCCGGTGGGTTCGGCACCTTCGACGAGCTCTTCGAGGTCCTCACGCTCATCCAAACCAAAAAAATTGCCCCCATCCCCATCATCCTCTTCGGCTCCGAATACTGGAATACTATCGTCCATCTCGAAAATTTCGCCAACTACGGCCTCGTCGATCCAGAAGACCTCTCCTTCTTCAAAATCATCGACACCGTCGAAGAGGCTGTAAAATTTTTGACCAAAGAGCTAGGGAAACTCTTCCAGCCTAACCCAGAAGCAGGGTTGTAGGGTGATAGCCTCGATTTTGAGCGGCGAGTTCGTTGCGCTCGGTCTCAATGCCATCACGTACGTTAGTACGCTCAGGTATCTTGACCTCGCGCGCCTGCTCGTCATCTCAAATCAGCCCTGTCTTAACGAACCCTGGCGCTCGAAATCGCTACGGTGTCAATTAAATAGTTGCCTTTTTGGGCAAAAAGCTACACACTGAAGAATCGTTGAGAGCTCCGCTGTGAGTTTTGACAAATTTCCTTATGCCACATTTTAGCATTAAACAAAAGCTATTATATTTTTCCGCTTTTTACTGCGTCTTGATTGCGATTATCATGATCACGATTGGTTTTTTCAGTCATCAGGTCGAAAAAAGCTATCTCAGCAAGGAAAACGTCTATCAGCTCGTTCGCTTTACGCAAAACGCACGTATTGAACAAAAAGCCTACCTTCAATACCACAAAGAGGCCCACATCCAGCAATTATCGTCAGCCTTTGCAGACATGCTTTCCAGCTTAAAAAATCTCCATTCAACGGAAGAAAAAGTCAAAAAATTCAAAGAAGACATCGCCACTTACCAGAAAACCTTTGATAACGTCGTTGAAACCCATCGCACGCTCCTTAAAACCAGGCAGCAGTTGGATCTTTACGTCAAACGCATCAAAGATTTTACGTACCAAATCTTTAAAGGCATCGTCACAGAAGAACTCAAGCTCCGCATGAGTGGCGTTCCAATTCCAAACGAAAGCATCGGTCTTAAAATGGCCGTTAGCCGATCGCTCAATGCCATTTTAGAACTCTGCAACCTCTACCAACGCTTTCTGATTGAGGGGCAACCCACCTATCTCGATGAGTTTAACACGCTGGTACAAGAGCGTATCGACGACCACCTTGTGCCGTTGCGCAATTTCGCTAAAAATCCCAAAAATGCCGCCTATAAGGCCATTGCGCAGTCCATTGAAGAAGCGTTCCAGTTGTGCAAAGCAATTCCCGAGATTTCGAAAAATGCCTTTGCATCGCAGTCAAAAAGTATCCAAATGCTCGATAAAATCGACAGCCGTATCTCTTTCAACGCGGATGCCCTTCTTGCAGAAGCAAATACGCACAACGATGCGTCTAAAACAACCGCGTTTATCTTCTTTGCCCTCATGACAATCGTTGGCATCGGTCTTGCGGTCACCCTGGGTATTGTAACTAACGGCATGATTTCGGAGGCCTTGCAGAGTTTTCTTCAGGCAACAAAAACCCTTTGTGTAGGGGATTTAACGACTCGCTTTAGAGTCGTGAGCCAGGACGAAGTTGGCATTACAGCCCGCCAGCTCAATGCCTTTGTCGAGAGCTTTCAGGTGATCGTCCGCGACTTTGAAGAAAACGCACACACAATCCATTCAGCTTCCTCCGAACTCCAGGAATGCGCCAACAACCTCCATTCCGACATCAAAGCCATGGAATTACTGGCAACCGAAATGGCACAACTCAGCCAGTCAGCCCCTCCTCAAGACCGCACCCAAAGTATCCAATTCCCTACAGATGTCGCCGACAAAATCCTCAAAATCGCACAGGAAATCCATCTCACGGCCTCACAAGCGGTCAAACACGACTTTTCCTTCGCCGAAATCTCTGAAAATTTAATCTCAGTTTCGGCAAATTTGAGAAAAAAGATTCGTCAATTTAAGATATAAGGCCAGTATAAAGGCTGAGTATGTTAAAATTATTGCCGCTAATTACAGATTTTGTCCGATTTCCCAGCGTTTCCGCGTCAGAGGACGCCATTCACCGACAAGGCATTGACGATGCGGGGAATTTTTTGAAGGACATTTTAACGTCGCTTAGTTTTTCAACCCGAATCATTCCGACAGAAAGGCATCCGATCGTTTTTGCAGAACGCAAAACACACCCATCACACCCAAAAATCCTCTTCTACGGTCACTACGACGTCCAACCTTCCACCCCCCTTGAATTGTGGGAAACACCACCGTTTGAGGCCACCGTCCGCGGCAATCGCATCTACGGACGCGGTACATCCGACAATAAAGGTCCCATCTGCGCCATTTTAGCGGCCTTATCCGCCGTTTTGGAGAAAAACCCTAAAATTCCCCTCAACATCTCCTGCATTTTCGAAGGAGAAGAGGAAATCGGCAGTCCCAACTTCGAAAATTTCCTGAAAACGCACCCCATTGACACCGACATCGTCATCGTTTCCGACACCGGCAGCCATTCCGAGGACCACATCAACATCACCACCGGATTGCGCGGCATCACTGGTGTCGAGGTGCACATTATGGGCCCCAATAGCGACGTCCATTCAGGGACTTACGGGGGCGCCATTTTGAATCCGATCCAGGCTCTCACGGAACTTTGTGCCTCCCTTCACACCCGCGATGGACTCGTTGACATCCCCGACTTTTACGCCGACGTCCACCCCCCAGAAGCTTGGGAACTCGAACAAATTGCGCAAATCGCCGCGCAGGAATCCATCTTAACTCACGTCAATGCTGCGGAATATTGCCCGCCAAACCACTCTCCAATGACAGCCACGCGCTTCCTCCCCACCCTCGAGTTCAACGGCATTTGGGGAGGTTACCAAGGACACGGATCAAAAACCATCATCCCAAGCGAAGCATTTGCCAAAATCACTTGCCGCCTCGTCCACAACCAAGACCCTCTAAAAATCCAACAACTTCTTGTCCAAACCCTTACAGAACGCTGCCCAAAACAGGTCTCCCTCTCGCTCAAACCCATTTCCGGCAACTGCCACCCGTATCTCCTCCTTCCGCCACACAAATCTCGTCAAAAACACGATTCTTTCCTCAAAAAAGCCTTTCTGACCGCAGAAATCGCCATCCAAAACGTTTTTGGGCACAAACCCACTTTCCTCCGCGAAGGCGGCTCCATCGGCACCATCTCCGCCTTCAAAACCATCTCCAACGCCGACTCCCTCCTCATCGGCCTCGCCACTAACCAAAATAACGCCCACGCCCCCAACGAAAATGCGTCTTTGGTGATGCTGGCGAGGGGACAGATCATGTATGAGGAGCTGCTCGGGAAACTTTCTGTTAATTAAGTAACGAGAGGTATAAAGACATTCGGGAACTTTTCTCATTCCAAAACAGAAAAGTTTCCGAACCTTCAAAAGAAAAGCGGAATCGAAAGGGTCCGATAAAACCAATTTTTTCAAAAAATGGTTTTCCAGGAAGTTATGTATTTATTTTCTTTATTTTTTTTCTTATCTTTAATCCTATGCATTTATTTTTTGATCCTAAAACGAACGATTTGGAGAAGACGTATCAGCCGAAGGAGATTGAGGGGGCGGTTTACGGGTTTTGGTTAGAGGAGGGGAGCTTTGGGAGCGAGCCGGTGGACGGGCGTGGGAGTTTTTGCGTGATGATGCCGCCGCCGAACGTGACAGGGATCTTGCACATTGGGCACGTGCTGAATAATACCGTCCAGGATGTTTTTGTGCGGAGGGCGCGGCAGGAGGGGAAAAATGTTTTGTGGTTGCCTGGGACGGATCACGCGGGGATCGCGACGCAAGTGCGGGTGGAAAATGACCTGCAGAAGAGGGGTCTGAGCCGGGCGGATTTGGGGCGCGAGGAGTTCGTGAAAGAAGCTTGCCGTTGGCGGGATGAGCATGGCGGAATCATCTTGGGGCAATTGAAACGCCTGGGAGTTTCGTGCGACTGGACTCGCGTTGTGCATACGTTGGACGCGGATTATAGCCGTGCCGTGCTGACGGCCTTCGTGGAGTTGTACAAACGCGGTTATATCTATCGTGGACAACGCTTTGTGAACTGGTGCCCTGTCAGTAAAACGGCCTTGAGCGATGAGGAAGTCACGATGAAGCCGCAAAGGGGGATTTTGTATCACATCAAGTACGCGCTTGTTGAGGAGCCGGGGAAATTTTTGGAGATTGCGACAACGCGTCCGGAAACGTTGATGGGCGATACGGCCGTAGCTGTGAATCCGAATGACGACCGCTATCGACACTTGATCGGAAAACATTGTTGGAGGCCATTTCCGAGGGCTGCGATTCCGATTATTGGGGATGAGGCCGTTGAGCGCGATTTTGGGACTGGCGTGTTAAAAGTGACTCCGGCGCACGATGTTAACGACTTTGAAATTGGCAAGCGACATGGGTTGCAAATCATCGAAGTGCTGAATTCCGATGGGACGCTCAATGCGCTCGCTGGAGAGGAATTTGTTGGGATGGAGCGCTTTAAGGCGAGAAAAGTCGCTGCAGAGAAACTCCGCGGAATGGGGTTGCTGGTCAAAGAAGATCCCTACGAGCACGCGGTGGGCTTTTCCGAGCGAGCGGATGTACCGATTGAGCCGCGACTTTCCGAGCAGTGGTTCTTAAAATATCCGAAAGTCGCTGAGGCTAAACGCGTTGTGGAAAACGGAATGATTCGCTTTTGGCCGGAACATTGGGTCAAAACGTACGTGCATTGGCTCGATAACATCCGCGATTGGTGCATCAGCAGGCAGTTATGGTGGGGCCATCAGCTACCGGTCTGGTACCGAAAGGGATGCGATCGCCGCGATCCCGCGAACGTTCATGTGTCAGTGGATGGGCCCCCCGACGCGGAAAACTGGGATCGCGATGAGGATGTGCTGGATACGTGGTTCTCGTCTTGGCTGTGGCCGATGGCGACCCTCGGTTGGCCTGACAAAACGGACATGGGAAAACGCCATTTTTCGACCTATTTCCCAACCGATTTACTCGTTACGGGCCCGGATATTCTATTCTTCTGGACGGCTCGCATGATCATGGCGTCTTTCGAATTCATCGGAGGAGAAAAGCCATTGTCTGACAAGGAGATGGAACGCAGTTTGCCGTTCAAAAATGTGTATTTAACAGGCATCATTCGCGACGCTTTGGGGCGGAAAATGTCGAAGAGTTTGGGGAATTCTCCCGACCCCATCGATCTCATCGAAACCTACGGCGCGGATGGCCTCCGTTGGGGCTTGCTGGCAATTGCTCCGATGGGGCAGGACATCCTGTTTGCGGAGGAAAAAATTGTTCAGGGGCGCAACTTTTGCAACAAATTGTGGAATGCTTGCCGCTATCGCCAATTGTTGGGGCAAACGACTGAATATCAAAGCTTTGACGCGCTTATGGCACGCCTGCAGTCTGCGGAATTGTCCATCTATGAACGCGATATTCTCCTCCAACTCGCGAAATTGATCGATACCTGCGACCACTTGCTGAAAGAATTCGAACTTTTCAAGGTCATTCAGGCCATAGAAACCTTCTTCTGGAGCGATTTCTGTGACTGGTACCTCGAAGTCTCTAAGGCGCTTACTAAAGAAAATACGCCTTGCACAACCAATGAAGTTCAAGATGACGGGCAGGCGCGCGAGGTCAAGATGCCTGAGCGTATTGAAATACGTGATGGCATTGAGACCGATGCGCAACGAACCCGCCGCTTGAAATCCGTTGGTTCTGTGAATGATTTATGTTTGAGGCAACTCCTTCTCTTGCTCCACCCCATCATCCCAATGATCACGGAGGTCCTTTGGCAAAAGCTCGGTTACAGCAATGGAAAAACCATCCAGCGTGTTGCCATCGAGTCCGGGAGTACGATTCGCAACCGCTTGGGCCTCAACGCTTCCGATGATACAGTTGAACGTGTGGCATCCCTGCGAGAGTTCGTTTCAAAGGGTCGCGCTCTGAAGGCCCAATGCTGCGCGGCGGCTAAAAAAGGCGGTGTCTTTCTGTTCCAACCGAAGGGCGATGTTGAGTCAAAACTCCTTGCTTCCGAGCGTGTTGTGTTGCAGTCCCTCCTTGGCGTTGAAAGTATTGAATGCATTCCCAGCGAAGATGCACCAGATCTTCCTGCGGAAACCACCCCCCTAGGCATCCTCTATTTCAAATCACCCGTTCAGGCTTCCGCCATCGACCAGGAGCGTCTCCGCGAAGAACTCAAGTCCGTCGAGCGCTTCATTGCCCTCAATCAACAAAAACTCCAAAGCCCCCAGTTCGCCCAAAAAGCCCCCCCCCAAGTCATCCAAGGCGCCCGCAAACAGTTGGAGGAGAATATCATGCGAAGGGATGAAATAAAGAAAATATTAGCCGGTATGGGGTGATTGAGAAACGCCGGGAAAACCATTTTTTGCAAAAATTGGTTTTCCCGGACCCTTTCCAAAAAAACTCTTAATTCGAAAGGCATTTTTGGTCGGCCCTGAAGGGCCGACCAAAAATGCCTTTCGATGCCGCTTTTCTTTTGAAGGTTCGGAAACTTTTTCTTTTCTCATGAAAAGAAAAGTTTCCGATTCATTCTAAAATAAAGAAAGCTGCGGAGAGTCGGCCGGTGTGGCGGCGTTTAGTTTTTTGAGGGCGGAGAGGAGGTGGAGTTTTTTCAGGGTTTCTTGGGCCTTGGAGAGGTTGGGAGTGGGGAGTGCAGGGAGGGTTTGGAGGGCGTTGGTATCAAGTTTGATGAGGGACTGGTTGCGTTGGAGGATGAGGGCGTGTTGGGGGAGAATTTCGCGGAAGCGTTCGGGTGTGAGGGATGAGATGTTGGTGAGGATGTCGTTGATAGATGGGTACTTCTGGAGCCATTGGGCGGCCGTTTTTGGACCAACCCCGGGGATTCCGGGAATGCAGTCAGCGGAATCGCCTGTGAGGGAGAGGAAGTCGACGATTTGTTCTGGATTAACGCCGAATTTTTCACGTACGCCGTCGGAAGTGATTGTTTGCCAACCAGATAACGATGGCACGATGAGCGTGACGGTATCGCAAACGCATTGGGCGAAGTCTTTGTCTGAACTGGCAATGAAAATCGTTTCATTTTGTCCCGTAAGTAGTTGCGCTACAGAGGCTAAGAGATCATCCGCTTCCGCTTCCGAAGATTCGCAAATCGCGTACCCAAGCTGCTCAGAAAGTTCCTTAATGAGAGGGAGTTGCTGCTTGAGCGATTCCGGCTGGGCAACGCGATTGGACTTGTACGACTCCAGCATTTTCAGTCGCTTCTGCGAGCGTGCGATGTCAAACGAAACAATCCCGTGATCGTGCGGCAAAAACTCCCTCAGTTTCATTATCGACGACATCCACCCGTGAATCGCGTTCGTCGGAAACCCATCTGGACTCGTCAGCGTCTCCGAAATGCCATAAAACGACCGAAATGCCAAATTCGATCCATCAATTAAAAGCCATGTTGCCATGAAAATAGCTATAGGACACCATTTTATGTGCATTGACAAGGGAATTGTTGTTCCGGAGGGGGCCTTTTTTGTAAAAAAGGCCCCCTCCGGACCTCCCCCTTAAAAACTCTTATTCGGAAGGCATTTTTATGGCACGTAGTGCCAGAAAAATGCCTTCCGATGTGCTTTTATTTGAAAGGTTCGGAAAACTTTCTTTTCAAAGAAAAGAAAGTTTTCCGAAATTACACCTTCCCTCTCCTTTATGCTTGGTTTTTGTGCGAAAATAAGCTTAAACAGAGGGTAATGATTTTTATTTATCGTCTATTATTTATTCCGATTTTTTTGGCGCTGTTCCCGTATTTTTTGAGGAGGATGCTGAGACGTGGGGGTTACGGGAAGTCGTTAAAGGAGCGCTTTGGGTGGTTTCCTGTTTTTGAGAAAAAGGTAGGCGTGAAGAGGATCTGGATCCAAGCGGTGAGCGTTGGGGAGGTGCAGGCGTTGGAGGCGTTAATGGGGGAATTGGAGAATATTCCTGGACTAGAAATCGTCCTGACGACAACGACGAGCACAGGCTATGCCGTTGCGTGTCAACTCTATAAGGACAAAGTACGTCACATTGGCTTTTTCCCGCTGGATTTTTGGGCGTTTTCTGCGACGGCGTGGCGTCGATTGAAGCCGGATGTGGCGTTTTTGATGGAAAGCGAGCTTTGGCCAGAGCATTTGTATCAAGCGAAAAAGCGGAACGTGCCGGTAATTTTGCTGAACGGGCGGCTGTCGGACCGTTCGTTGCGTCGGTATCGATTTGTTAAGGGGTTGCTGAAGAAGATGTTAGCGCAGGTGAGCCTCGTTTTGACGTCCAGCAAGCTCGACAAGGAGCATTTTCTGTCGATGGGTGTTGATTCGCGGATCATTTTGAATGTGGGAAATCTGAAGATCGACAGCAACCTCCAAGTCTCTGCGCAGGAAGAGCTTATGGATCTTAAAAAAGCGATTGGAATCGACAGAAATGCCACGATTTTGTTGGGTGCTTCAACATGGCCGGGCGAGGAAGCGCTTTTGCTCGACGTTTTCCGACGTGCGATGGAAATGGGCATCGATGTGCGTCTGATTTTGGTCCCTCGGCACGTGGAACGTCGAGGAGAAATCGCTGCGCTTTTGAACAAATGCCCCTATACATGGAAATTGCGCACGGACGGTGTAAATGCGCGGAGGAACGTACAGATTTACGTCGTCGATACCACTGGAGAGCAACGACTTTTTGTGCAGCTCGCAGATGTCGTCTTCGTCGGGAAAAGCCTCCCGCCAAACGTCGGTGGTCAGAGTCCAATCGAGGCCGCGGCGTTAGGGAAACCGATCGTTTATGGCCCCAACATGACGAATTTTAAAGCGATTTGCCGGAGTTTAGAGGCCGAACAAGCTGTTATCCGCGCAAACGACCCACAAGACGCTGCCTCAGAACTCCTTAATTTACTCAAAGACAAAGAAAAACGCTCCATTACCGGCCAAACCGCTAGCAAATGGTACGACTCCCAACGCGGCGCTGCCCGAAGGACGGCAGAGATTTTGAGGAACTTCTTGGGGAATATGTAGGGGGGGAAACTTTTCTTATCCATCGAAAAGAAATGGGACGTAGCATTTCCGAACCTTCAAAAGAAATGCCTTCCGAACTAAAATTTTTTTGGCGGAAGGGTCCGTGAGCTCCCCTTTTCTATAAAAACGCTCCCCTCAGGAAAAGCCCGTCTCCCTGCTCCACGAGATACGGTTGGATCTCCCCGAGCGACGTTTCGCCGGCGATGAGGAGGTTTTTGGCTTGGTGTGAGAGGGGAGACATGCCTTTTGAGATGGCGAGGTCTTGGAGGGAGGCACTGGAGGTTTGCGATAGAATGGCGTTTTGCATGTCGTGGTCAACGGGCATGAGTTCGAAGATGGCTTTTCTGCCGAGGAATCCCGTTTGGTGGCAATGGGGGCACTGGCCGGGGGTAAATATTTGGGTGGGAACGTGTTGGGTGGTTGTCGAATTGACTGGAGTGTCTTCGAAAAGATGCTTATGGGAATCTGGGATGGTGGTGGGTTTTTTGCAGTGGGGGCAGAGTGTACGGATAAGGCGTTGGGCGATAATGGCCTTCAGTGTTGCTGAGATGAGGAATGGGGTGATGCCCATGTCGATCAAGCGAGTGACGGTGGAGGCTGCGTTGTGGGTGTGGAGGGTGGAGAAAGCGCGGTGACCGGTGAGGGCGGCTTGGATGGCCATTTTAGCGGTTTCGGCGTCGCGTATTTCGCCGATCATGAGGATGTCGGGGTCCTGGCGCAGGAAGGCGCGGATGAGGGAATGGAACGAGAGGTCAATGGCGGGGTTGACGGGGACTTGCGTGATGCCGTCGATTTCGCACTCAACGGGATCCTCTGCCGTTAAGATGTTGACGTGCGCTTGGTTAAGGGTTTGCAGGAGGGCGTACAGGGTCGTGGTTTTCCCGGAACCCGTTGGGCCAGTGACGATGAAAATGCCGGTCTGCTGGATCAGTTTTGTGAGCGTTTTTAGGGAATTGTCGTCAATTCCGATGGCGTTGAGTGCGAGGTGCGTGGTTTGCTGATTGATGATGCGGAGGACGATGCTTTCGCCATTCTGCAGAGGCAGGACCGATATCCGCAGCTGGAGGGGTTGCGCATCGAGAAAGAGGGTTAGGTGCCCATCCTGCGGCTTTTGGTTGTCGGAAATGTTCAAATTGGAGAGCAATTTGATGCGCGAGAGGGTCGGGTGTGCAAGCTGGATGGGGTGGATTTCCGGCGCTCTCAGGACGCCGTTGACGCGGAATCGGACGGCAAATTGGTGCTGCGTGTGCTCAAAATGGATGTCGGAGGCCTTCGCGTGAAAAGCCTTCTGCAGGAGCGTGTTTAAAAAATCCTCGATCGAATACGGCAGTTTGACAGAAGTTTCCGACTGAACGGCCGTTTTCGGAAGAAATTGCGAGAGCGTGTCCGGGTGCGTGATCGTCCAGTGAATCACCATTCCCTCCCCCAAATACGCTTGAAACAGATCCTGATGGAATGCATGCAAGGGATTGTCCGTCAACAACATAAGACGCGTCGGACTGGACTCTAACGGAATTACCCGATACCCCATCGAAACATCGCTCGGCACGAGGTCCGTCATCATCGGTACGTTTTCTACTTCCTCTATGTACTTCAACCCCAAGTGCTTAGCAAGCAATTCGATCAGCTGAACCAAAGACTGAAATTCCACCGCCGACAGGGCACCCTTCGAAATCTTAAACGCCCCGTAAAGCGCCTGAAACTGCTGGCATTGTTCTGGGAAAGTTAATGACATAGGGTTGGGTAGAAGAGGATATGGCATCCGGGGAAACCCCTTTTTTATAAAAAAGGGGGTTTCCCGGACCCTTCCGCCAAAAAATTTTTGTTCGGAAGGCAT
>CAYWEO010000024.1:0-11097 GCA_964457855.1 uncultured Opitutales bacterium
CCTAGGGGGCACAAAAATGCCTTCCGATATGGTTTTTTTTGAAGGGGCCGGGAAACTTTTTTTTCTTCGAAAAGAAAGGTTCCCAAAAAAAAACCCCCCCCCCCCCCCCCCCCTTACGCCAGCGCGGCTTGGGCGGCTGCAAGGCGGGCGACGGGGATGCGGTTGGGGGAGCAGCTGACGTAGGTAATGCCGATCTTTTGGCAGAACGCGATGGATTTGGGATCGCCGCCGTGTTCTCCGCAAATGCCGATGACGAGGTCTGGGTTCGTGGTACGTCCGCGTTTCGTGGCCATGTCCATGAGTTGACCGACACCCGTTTCATCGATCGTAGCGAAGGGGTTCTGATTAACGATTTCGAGCTCAACGTAGCGGGGGAAGAAGCTTCCCATGTCATCGCGGCTCATACCGAGAGTGGTCTGCGTGAGGTCGTTCGTGCCGAAACTGAAGAACTGCGCGTGTTCTGCGATGACATCGGCAGTGACGGCGGCGCGGGGGATCTCGATCATCGTACCAACGGTGTAATGAATATGCACTTTCGTCTCCTCCATCACGCGCTTGGCAACGGAATGAACGATAGCGGCCTGGTGCTTGAATTCGGAGGTAAAACCGACGAGCGGCACCATGATTTCTGGACAAGGCTTTGCTTTCGGATTTTTCTTCAAAATTTGAGCCACCGCCTCGAAAATCGCCGTTACTTGCATTTCTGTGATCTCGGGATACGATATGCCTAAGCGGCAACCGCGATGGCCGAGCATGGGATTTTGCTCGTGGAGGGCGGAAATACGATCATTGATTTTGTCCAACGGGATGTTGAATTTCTTCGAAAGCACCCCCTTTGAGGCCTCGTCGTTCGGAAGAAATTCGTGCAATGGGGGATCCAATAGGCGGATCGTAACGGGCAAGCCATCCATTGTTTGCAAAAGACCGACAAAATCCTCCCGTTGGAACGGAAGCAACTTCGCAAGGGCTTCACGGCGAGCGACTTCGGTATCAGCAAGAATCATTTGGCGCATGTAATCGATACGATCGCCCTCAAAGAACATGTGTTCTGTGCGGCAAAGACCGATTCCTTCGGCCCCCAACGTCAACGCGCGTTTTGCCTGACCGGGCGTGTCGGCGTTTGCCTTAACTCCCAGCTTTCTGTGCGCATCGGCCCATTGCATGACCGTGTTAAAGAGTTGGAACGTATAGCTTTCTTCAGGCTTCAACGTACCCGACAGGACTTGATCGACCTCCGATGGCGCAGTCGCCACCTTGGAGTTGAAAATTTCCCCCGTCGTGCCGTCGATGGACATCGTATCGCCTTCGTGCATCGTGATATTGCCGACAGAAATGGTTTTTTTCTTGTAGTCGATAACGAGATCCATCGCGCCGCAAACGCAAACCTTCCCCATTTGGCGCGCCACGAGAGCAGCGTGAGAACTGACACCTCCGCGACTCGTTAAAATGCCCTCCGAAGCCAGCATTCCTCGGATATCCTCTGGAGACGTTTCTATACGGCACAAAATAACCTTTTCTCCTTGCGCCATAAGCTCTTCCGCTTTCTTCGCATTGAAAACAATTTTCCCAGAAGCGGCCCCTGGACCGGCGGGTAAACCCTTCGCGACGACTTTGGCAGTTTTTCTGGCTTTCGTATCGAAAATGGGGACCAGCAAACTCGCAATGGAATCCGCGGGGATGCGTTTGACGGCAGTCTTCGGATCGATGAGCTTTTCGTTCACCATCTCGAAAGCGATGCGCACTGCGGCCAATCCCGTCCGTTTACCGTTGCGCGTTTGCAGCATGTAGAGTTGCTTGTCCTCAACCGTAAACTCGAAGTCCTGCATGTCCTTGAAATGTTTCTCAAGCGTTTGGCAAACTTGCACGAGTTCCTTGTGCGCCTCGGGCATTTCATTGGCAAGCTGCGCAATCGGATGCGGCGTCCGCGTACCCGCAACAACATCCTCCCCCTGCGCATTGATCAAATATTCTCCGTAAAAAACGTTCTCCCCTGTCGCAGGATCGCGCGTAAAGGCAACCCCAGTCGCACTGTTATCGCCGCTATTCCCAAACACCATCGCTTGGACATTAACCGCCGTCCCCCATTCCGCTGGAATATGGTACTTTTGGCGATAAATGATCGCACGCTCGTTGTTCCACGAGCTAAACACCGCTCCGATCGCGCCATACAGCTGCTCATAGACGCACTGCGGAAAATCTTTCTGCACGTGCTGCTTAATGAGCGCTTTGTAACGCGCTACGATCGACTGCAAATCCTTCGCGGACAAGTCCGTATCCATCGCAACTTTCGCCTTATTTTTGACATCGGTCAGCACCTCCTCAAACGGATCATGGTCATCCTCGTTTGCCGCATGAACCCCCATCACAACATCGCCGTACATCTGGATAAACCGACGATAACAATCGTACGCAAATCGCGCATTACCCGTCTTTTTCGCAAGGCCTTCAACGGTCTTATCATTCAGCCCCAAATTCAAAATCGTGTCCATCATCCCAGGCATCGACTCACGCGATCCCGAACGCACAGAAAACAACAACGGATTTTTCTCGTCGCCAAAACCCTTCTTCTGATGCGCTTCTATCTCCTTGATAGCGACAACGATATCATCCGTCAAACCTTTCGGCAACGTCCTGTTATTTTTGTAGTAATACGTGCACACTTCTGTCGTGATCGTAAACCCAGGAGGCACCGGCAGCCCAATCCGCGCCATCTCCGCTAAATTGGCACCCTTCCCGCCAAGAAGGTTCCGCATGCTCGCGCCCCCCTCCGTCTTGTGCCCAAATGAATAAATCAATTTCTCCATAGATCTATCATGCAATCAAAAACGATGACCAATGTCAATGAATTAGGGAAGATGGGAATCCGGGAAACCCCCTTTTTTATAAAAAAGGGGGTTTCCCGGGCCCTTCCCCCTAAAAATTTTTATTCGGAAGGCATTTTTGTGGCACGAAGTGCCACAAAAATGCCTTCCGATACCGCTTTTCTTTGGAGGGTCCGGGAACCTTTCTGTTCTCGTGAACAGAAAGGTTCCCGGCTCTCTATCAAACCCTTCCCGCAACGTCGCCGAAGCGGGCGTAGAGTTCACGATCTTGCGTCAAATCGGAAGCCGGAGTGATGGTATTGGGCTGGAAGAGGGTGATGAGGGTAGAGCCACCGAAGGAGAAGAAGCCCTTTTCGTCACCTCTTCTGATGGGGGAGTTTGGGGTAAAGGTTTGGCAGATGGAACCGATGAAAGTGGCGCCGATCTCGATGATAGCGATGGTTCCCATGGTGTCGGTTTCGAGGAGCGTGAGGGTACGTTTATTTTCCCAGAGCGATTTTAGGCGGGAGCTGAGGGCGATGGGGTTGACGGAATACAGGGGGCCCGGGATGTAAATGGGACTGCTTGGAATGCCGCTCATGGGGAAGTGGAAGCGATGGTAGTCGGTTGGGCAGAGGCGCGAGCAAATGAGGGTACCGTTGCGGAATTTGTCGACAAGGGAATCATTTTGCAGAAGGGCCCGCAAGTCGAAGAGTTGGCCCTTGATGAAGAAAGGAAAATTTTCCGAAATACTTTGGAATGCGGTATGCCTGGCATCCGCGGGGAACACGATTGTACGCGGATCAGGGTCGATTTTACGCGAAAATGCGGGATTTTTTGTCAATTCTCGGCAAAAAAAGTCGTTGAAAGAGGTGTATTCGTCGATGGATTTCTCGTAGTCCTCCATGCGAATGGAATACTTTTTGACAAAGGGGGCGATAAGAGAACGACTTTTTGGCGAATGCATTTTTTTTGCATACCAACGGGCAAAAAAGGCCCGTTTGACGAACGTTTCGAGGCAGCATTTCCCAATAAAACTGCCATAGAGCCAGCGCAACCAGGATTCGCCATAAACGGCTTCTTGCTCAAGCTGTTGCGTGTAGCGATTGAAGAAAACGATGGGGGGGGGCGTCATTTTTTAAATTGTTCGAGCTTTGATTTTGCAATGAGTTCTGCGGGCAGTTGGTGGTCCAGGATGAAGTGATAGAGCTTTTCCGCGCTGGGACCATCGTCCCCTTTCTCGAGGAGGTCGGCGAGCTCCAAAATCAGACGTGTGAGCCAATAAACGCCCGTGCTGCCCAACGCAATCGGTTTTTTGTCCGCAATGTAGGGGGCGATGAGCTCCCAATAAAGAGCCTTAACCTCCTTGTCCTTTGCGGGTTCCGTTTTTTCCAACGTGTAACCGAGAAAAAAGCCAACTTCGAGGTGAAAATCTTCCGAAAGAGGCTGCGTTTTGAAGAAACGTTCGAGATTTTCGATGGTCGCACAACGTGTTTGTGTTTGGACGTCAACCTCTTGAGCCAGAACACATTTTATCTTTAAAAACTCGAGATACTGGGAATTTTGCACGTTTGTCGACTGCTTAAGTAATTGATCATAAAGCTTTTCAGCAGCAGAAAAATCGCCCACCTCGCGCAACCAATCACCCTGCTTCAAACGCGCATAATAGATAAGTGGACTTTGCGAGTACTGCTTGGCCAGTTTTTCAATCAGCGCAACCGCCTCGTTGAGGTAATCTTTTCCCCGTTGCGAGGCGTTGATAGCGGCCTTATAGAGCGCAATCGGAGCCAATTCGTGGCTGGGAAATTGATCAACCATTTGCACAAGAATTTGCTGAGCCTTCACGTAATGCGCCTTATTTTCGTACCAAATCGCCTCATCGACGTAGGATTGCGGGACGACGGGACTTTTCGGGTACTGCGCTCTCAGTGTTTCCAAAAGCATAGAGGCTTCCTGCTCTTTTTGTTGTTGCAGAAGGACTTTTGCCTTAAGGAATAGGGCTTTTGCACGGATGGCATCTTGACGTTTTGCCGTCAAAGATATTGCAGCGGGTAAAGTTAGCGATGAAACGATGTTGTCAATCAAAGACATCACTGAGCTCCACTGTTTGTTTTCAAATGCAATTTCGGCACGCACATACGACAGCTTCAAAAACTCTTCCAAGGGAACATCTTTAGAGTTATCTTTAAAAACTTTCTCGATTTTCTCGCTCGCTTCTTTAAAAAGGCCCTTGCCCATCAACGACTTCACAACAGCGTAAAAGGCCCGCCAATAGTGGATTTGTTGAACATGAGTACCAAGAAATCCTTTTTCTAAAAACGCATTGGCCCTTTCGATTCTATCGAGTTGAAGAAGCGTTAAAATTATTTGATAAGCAACGGCTTGCACTTGCTTATCAGATAATGTCGGATTGCGTAACGTTTCTTCATAAAAGCGAAGGGCAATTTCGAAATCACCGTTCAAAAAGTAGCAATCCGCGATCAAACGTCCCAATTTCGCATGCAAATACGTGTTTTCAGGCGTACTTTTCCGCGCATTTTGGAAGCAGTCCGCTGCCGTTCGATACTGCGCAGGGGACTTGTTCAAGCTGCAATAAGCGAGGAAATAGTCCATTTTTTGCCGATTTTCAGACTGCGAATAAGTGCCAGTGCTTAAAATTTGCTGACAAAGGGCCTCCGCACTCTCCCACTGGCCTTTTTTGACCAGCAAAAGCGCCTTCGCGTAAAGCAATTCGCCAGTTAAGGGATGCTGCGAATCGATCAGGGAATTGATGAAGGCAAGCAATGACTCCTCGTGCGTCGCAAAGTATTTGGAATGAACGATATACGCTAGTGCACGCTTCAAAATCGCAGCATCGAGTTTCGCGTTAGAAAGAATGGATTGAAACAACAGACTGCTGTCCCTCCCCGTCTCATCCATCAGTGTCGCTTGCAACAAGTTAAGCTCGCTAACCATCGTGGGATCGAAATCCTTAGCGTTTTTTAACGTACTACCGATAACGTCCAAAATCTCTTGATATCTACCAAGTTTATACAACACAAAGAGATACTGCTTCAAAAAAAGATATTTTTCTTTGACGGGAATCGCCTCACTCACTGACTTCTCTTTCAGTTTCTGCAAATACTCCGGCTTAAACGATTCCTGCAGAATACGTTCCCGCGAAAACAACGTCTCAAAAACCTGCTTTTGAGTTTGGTTCGTGCAAGCAGCCAAGGCCAATTTCGCAAAATGCTCCAACTGCTTGTCTCCTTGCAAGAGTGCCTGAAGTAAAAAATACCACGGACGATCCTGTGGTGAGCAAGCAGACTCCGTAAGCTTCGACACATAAGTCTTTGCGCGCAAATCATTTCCTGTCGCAAGCGCAATCAATGCCAAACGCAAATAAATGGGGTCCTTAAGCTCACCAAATGCAATTTTCTGCAAATACAATTCCGCCTCCGTAAAGTTCTGCTGCGCAATCAGAAACGTTACCATATCCAACAAAGCATCATTCTTCGCCTTCCCCGACAACTCCCCTGACTCCAAAACCTCCCCCAGTAACCCCTCCGCCAATCCCACAAGCCCCTGCCTCCGAGCCACTTCCACTGCCTCCAAACGCGCTTCCGTCTCCGCTTGGCCAAACGCCACCATCGGCAACAAAAGGAAGAAGAAAAATAAAGTGTATTTTAAAGCATCTGAGAACCATTTTTTTGCAAAAAATTGGTTCCCCGGCACAACCTCTATCCCTATCCCCTTCTTGCCCATCTACTTCCTACCTTGCTGTCCGAGAATAATGCCTAAATCGCCGAGGTCGCATTTACCGCCAGCGCAGGCCTCACCGGCCTCGAATTTCGGGGCGGTGCGGTCATTTGCTTCTTCGATGACATCATCCCAATCAATTTCTTTGTCATCGCGCATGCGGTCGCACCAAGCCTTCCAGTTATTGACGTCTTTTAGGCAATACGTTGTGCGACGTAAGTCATTGGCGAAGTAGCGTTTAGCGAATTGCCGCGCCCGGCGGATCCAGTCCAGTTTTTCGCTTCGGTTGGGCACTTTGTTATCTAACCACTTCTCTAGCAAATCGTTGGGAGATTGTTCGTTGAGCCCTAACGCGATCCAAGGACTGTCCCCATCGAGCATTTCAGCGTCATTGAGGATTTTCTTCCTAAGAATCTCTACCTCAATGAGTTCACCGATTCCGAGAATGCAGTCGCAGGCAGCCCAGAGGTTCCCATCGAACGCCTTCAAGCCGTCTACAATGAGCCCGCTGGCCATAATCGAACCGGAACCGTACTCAGAAACGATGTCCTCGGGCTTCAGAACAGCCGTGAAGGGGGCCTGCGGATAGTCTTTATCACCCGACTCCGGGAGCAAGGAAATGCCCGCAAAGAACTCCCTGTTGGCGTAAATGAAATCGAAAACCCGTCCCCATTCGCCCTCTTTGACGGTGATGGTGTTTGAAACGTTGTGCCTGAGCCACGGCTGAACGGCTTTCCCGGGACGTCTTCCCGACATCACCCAATTGCGTTGCGTCTCAAGGACATAGTTGAGCAAGGTAATCGCGTCAATGTCGTTCTTAATGCGAGCTCCTTCAGGGACTTCGCACGCAAACGTCACCACTTTATCGACGTCGGTGCCCCAAACGCTTTTTTCGACGGCGCGGGGATTGATTTTCTCAAAATACTGGAGTGGAAATTCAAATTTATTGGCCAAAACTCTGCGGAAATAGCGCCGAGCGTGGTGCGGATGGATGCCACTAGCGGTTCCCAAAATGCACGACGTTGTCCCTGCTGGCTTTACGCAGGTTCCGCGAGCACAGGGCTGAAGACCCAGTTCTTTTGCAATCCGTTCATTGGTATCCAAAACCACTTGCGCCCCAGCTCTTTGCAGTTCATAATCAAAGGCAATTTCGGGCTTATCCATCATCCCCGTCATCGAAACCCCCAACAACGCCTCTTTGCGCACGATCGATTCCGTGATTGCGCCCAAATACGGGAAACTGTCGTACCCAGCCTGCAAAGTTCCTATAATCGAGGCCGCTTTGCATGCGTCTAAAAACAATTCCGGCGTCGTTGCTTTTTTGATGTTAATTTCGCACAAATTGCAAAATGACCACCCTGAGCGCCCTTGTTCGTCCTTCGCATACATCCCAATTTCCACGCAGGGATTGTACAGAGCCTCTTTGTCGTCCGCCCAAATGAATCCCGGCTCTCCAAACTGGCGGGTGGATTCCTTGATCGCATTAAACAGTTCCTGCGAAGTCTCATTGCGCAACAGCAAAACAGAGTTGTTCGAGCGCCCACGCTGCGGATTTTCAATAAACCAGCGGCCGGTCTTTGCGTTCATCATTTCTGCATCTCCGGGAGAAAATAGGCACAACGTCGCTGAACGTCGAATCCCCCCACTCAAAACGGCATCCGACGCGTACATGATGATGTCATAGGCATCGATCGGACGTAAACGGTTCCACCAGAAGTCTTCCTGAAGGCTTTCCTTCAACAAAATGCGATGAAACAGCGCTTCGATATTTTTCAGGGCAATCTGCAACCCTTTCGGCCCAGGCGCCTTTCCGCCCCATGAAATCGGCGACCCTTCCGGCCGAATTTGCGAAAAATCAAATTCTATTTCGTACCCACGGTACTCCGGAAAAGGGACATCATCCGCATCGAAAAACGACGACACAAGCACGCCAATCGAATCCGCCCAACCCTCGATTGAATCCCCAATGACAAACGTTCTCTGTCCATTTTCCCTTTTGACAACGCCTGGAAGCAATTCCACGTGGTGTTTCTGCACCGAAAACCCCGTCCCGCATCCGCACAGAAGCAAATACATGCACTCCTGGAAAAATCGTGGCCGATCCGCATAAGACGCCGAGCAATTGTAAATTCTGGCCTCATTTTTCAATATCGCCCCGCCACCAAACTGCAACGCTCGTTGAGACCCCAAAACACGCCTCTGCTGCACCATCTTCTTCGCAAAAAGGAAGTCCTCACGGATGCCATCAAGCTGCCTCCCGTACTTCTCCTCATGCATGCTGAAGACGCGTTCTACCTGCTCTTCCCACTTCTCACGACGCTTTTTTTCAGGAAGGTAACGAGAAAATTTCGAATAATTTGTATAGTTTTGTAAAGCTTCTATGGACATATTTGATCTCTCACTAAAATCGTTATTATCTCGCCCCCATTCATCAAAAGAATCAAGCTTTAATCGTCGTATTTTTGCAAAAACAACCCCTTTCTTTTGATAAGGAATGAGATAAATTATTCGGAAACTTTTCTTTTCCAGAGAAAAGAAGAAGTTTCCGAACCTTCAAAAGAAAAGCATATCGGAAGGCATTTTTTGATCGGCGAAACTGCGCCGATCAAAAAATGCCTTCCGAACAAAAATTTTTAGGGGGAAGGGCCCGGGAAACCCCCTTTTTTATAAAAAAGGGGGTTTCCCGGAAAAATTCTCTCCTCCTAGCCCTCTCCCCTACTCCTTCGCCGAGTCGTGGCGTTTGGATTCGCGTTTACCGGCCTTGACGGCGAGTTGGCGGTCGAGTTTGTCCATGAGTTCATCGATGGATTTGTAGAGGTCTGGGGTAGCGACGCTAACGACAATTTTTGGGCCGTTAATTTCTAGGATCCCCTTCGCAATGAATTCTTTTTGGTGGGTCTTGGACGTTTCGTGGATCAGTTCGACGCGGAGTCGAATGATGCGCTCTTCGTGCCTGAAAAGCTTTGTGCATTTCAAAATCACGTCGTCCTGTATGGCATCTGTGAGATCCATGTGAACGCCTGTGATAATCACATTGTCATTTTTTCTTGGATAGGTCATAAAATAAACTCCTATGGTTTAATATAGAGATGTTTGGTGATTTGTGAACAAAATTCTTAAAAGGAAGCAGCGGGGGTTATCGAATCGAATTTCGTATAGGGCTGGAGCACCTTGGGAATGAGGATCGTATTGTCGGCCTGCAAATTGTTTTCCAATAGAGCCGCTAAAACGCGCGGAATGGCCAAACCAGAGCCGTTGAGGGTGTGAACGAACCGCGTCTTTTGGGTATCGTGCTGGCGGAACCGGATATTGGCGCGTCTGGCTTGGAAGTCAGTGAAATTGCTGCAACTGGAGACTTCGAGCCACCGCTGCTGCCCTCCCGCCCAAACTTCCAGGTCATATTGCTTTGAGTGCGGGAATCCCATATCTCCGGCGCAAATCAGGAGCACGCGATAGGGAAGTTCAAGCTTTTGGAGAAGGCGTTCCGCATCCTCGCGAAGGGAATCGAGTTCCGCAAAGCTGGTGTCCGGATGAACCCACTTAACGAGCTCCACCTTATCGAATTGATGCAGCCGATTCAGCCCCCGGACCTCCTTTCCCCAACTGCCTGCCTCTCGGCGAAAACACGGGGTGTAGGCACAACGGTACAGCGGCAGTTGCTTTTCGGCAACAATTTCGTCGCGAAAGAAGTTGGTTACGGGAACTTCCGCCGTGGGAACGAGATAGCAATGGTCCTTCGTCGCCTCGTACATCATGTCTTCTTTATCGGGAAGCTGACCCGTCGCCGTCGCGCTCGCCACATTGACGAGAATCGGCGGCAAAAATTCCGTGTACCCCGCAACTCTAGCCTCATCAAGGAAGAACTGCAACAAGGCCCGAACGAGCCGCGCCATATCACCGATATAGAAGGGAAATCCGGCTCCTGTGACCTTGCAACCCCTCTGGAAATCGATCAACGAATCAAAGTGAGGGATGTCATAGTGCGGCTTGGCATGCTGAGAAATGAAGGCTCTATCGCCCCATTCCTTAAGAGTGACGTTATCGTTCGCATGCTTCCCCAACGGAACCGATTCGTGCGGCACGTTCGGAATCGTCAACAGAGCGGCCTCCCACGCCTGTTCAATGACTTTCGCCTGCGCCTCCAAAGCTTTCACTTGGTGCGCAATCTCCTTCAACGCACCCAATTTCTCAACAAACTCCGGGGAATTCTTCGGCAACGACGCCATCAATTGATTCGCCGCGTTCTGTTGCTGCTTCAAGGCTTCCAGCTCCGTAATCTTCTTCCGACGCTCCCCATCCATCGTAAGAATCGCCCCCAAATCACACCGAAAACACTTCTTCTGTATCCCCCTCTGCAACCACTCCGTCTGCTCTCTAAGAATCAATGGATCTATCATGATATATAAAGGAAACCACTTTTTGAATAAAAGGCAATCCGGGAAACCCCCTTTTTTATAAAAAAAGGGGGTTTCCGGACCCTTCCCCCTAAAAATTTTCGTTCGGAAGGCATTTTTTGGCACTAAGTGCCAAAAAATGCCTTCCGATACCGCTTTTCTTT
>CAYWEO010000025.1:0-1830 GCA_964457855.1 uncultured Opitutales bacterium
CCATTCATCGAAAATCCGAAGGTGAAACTCCGTTGCCCTGCGATCGCGCAGTTGAGTTTCAAGAAAGACAAGGGGCTATATCTCATTGTGCAAGCCTTGCCTGATAAAAATTTGAAAGCGCCAAAAGCGTCCTCTGAGAAAGCGAAAGCGAAAAACGATCTTGTGACGCAAACAGTCCTCTTATCGCCGCTAGTCGTTGGTCTCGAATACAGTGACTACAATGCGGAATCGAAGCAGTGGAAGGTGTCGGAAAAGTTCGAATCTGACGCGAAAGATAGTAAAAAAATGGTTTTCCCGAATTACTTGAAGGTTACTTTTAAAAGCAAGGCTGGGAAAGTCGTCACCAGCTACATTTATTTGAGGCAAATGAACCCAAACATACCGACATTCTAATCATGATGCCCTATAATAACAAGAATCGCAGAAAAAAGCTAGCCGGTAGCGTTTTGATCACGATTTTAGGCATTTTATTGCTGATGTCCTTCGTTGTTATCGAATTTCTTAGGACGGCTACGGAAAAAATCGTCTATAAAAGTCAAATTTCTGCGCCAGATGAATTGAGATGTCAGGCCTATAACGCCTTAAACATTAGTCTGGCAACGATTAATGAAATAAAACTGATCGATGGAGGTCTCTTTTCCATCGCAGCGCAAGGTTGGGAAGATCCCCTAAAGTACGCTAAAATTTCGTTTCCTAAAGGCCTGAAAGTGTCTGTAAGCGTGCGGGATTGTTGCGCGAAATTTCCCCTTTTAAAGCCAGAAAAACCGTGGCTTGAGGCTCTTTTTGAGACGCTAGAAATTCCTGGAACATCCGAGTTATCGAAGACTTTTATGAAATGGGTCCCTAAAGAAAAAGGGGATAAGGATAAAGACGAAAAAAAAGATAAGGGCGAGAAGAAGCCAGACGAGAAAGCGAATGAAAATGGAGACGCCAAAGCCCTTGCCAATCAATCCGGGAAAAAGTCTCCAGCAAGTGCAAGTGCTAGCGCAGAAGAGGTTCCGTTCCCACTTGCATTGCAGTCTTACGACGATTTGAAGCTGATAAAACCCTTTCAGGTAAGCTTTTTTGATAAAAAAGGGGAACCCACGGCCGCTTTTAAGAAATTCGTTCAGGTGACGTCTTTGTACAACCAATATCCAGTGAATATCAATTCCGCTGGAAAGGACGTGAGAAAAATTTTGGCGAAGGTGGAGAAGTTGAAGCTCTCGGAAATCGATACTTTCCTTTACGGCAGTAAACTGACCATGACCGCAAAAATTGAAACGCCAGAAGCTCCAAAACCGGTGAAGGATGGCGAGAAAAAGCCGGCAGAGCCAAAATCGATCCACTATTATCGCTCCATCGATGAAGTTGTCAAAAAAGGGCATTGGTCTCCAACGAGTTCTTCTTCCGCTCAAAAGGGTGCCGAAGACAATAAGTCAAATACCAATCCGGCGAATCCCCTCGCATCTGCAGGCAACGCGCAGACAGCGGGAACGACAACCAATCAAACGAATCAGCCGAGATTTTTTGGCGTCAATGTGTCGTTATTTAGGGTCAAAATTAAGGTTCAAAGAGGAGATGTTATGTTTATGCTGGACGCTCTTGTCGCTGTTCAGGAAAACCCCGACGACAATGCTCAGGGAACAGGCCAAACGGATGGTAATGATGGTAAAAAAGAGCCTGCAGATAAATCTTCAGAAAAAAATCTTGCTGGTGGCGCAAATAACACTAACATCATTCCATTGAAGGGTAATCCATTCAATGTGATTGCGTTGACGGAAAACGTGTTAAATTATTAGGTTACTACAAGGAACGATTAAAATTTGCGGAGGTATTTTTGAGCAACGA
>CAYWEO010000025.1:1930-10422 GCA_964457855.1 uncultured Opitutales bacterium
TTGCCGGATGAAGTGGAAATTAAGTCGAAGAAAGAGGAACTTTTCCAAATGGCTGCTCGCAAAGGGATTGTTCTGAGTAGTCGCGATATTGCCTGCAGAACGTTGCAGTCCAGTCACTTAAGTCTCAGCAAAGAGGCCTTGTTCGTGGTTCAATCGATGACTGACGGAACAGTTGCGACCGAAATTCTTTCTAAGGACAAACACGTCTCTCTTTGGGAGGCCGATATTCGCGATAAAGCTTTCATTAAGAAGCTAAAGAATGGCATTCGTCGGAAAGGTATTTGCTGGAAACTGTTTTTAGCGGCCTTACTGATGCTGTTTTTCCTTCTTGGAGGGAATATCTTAAAGATGTTTGCTCAGTGGGGGTTAGAATCGTCTAACAAAAAGTTCAGCACGCAAGTCCCGCTGGTTGCCGAGCTGGAAAGCAAAGACTTCTTAATCAAGAAGTTTGAGCGCATGCTGTATCAAGCACGGAAGCCGTTGGAAACATTGACAATCCTGAATGATATTCGGCCGGATAATATTTACTTTTCGTCCGTAAACTTAGATAGCAACCTACATTCCGTTGTTGTAGAAGGAGTTGCCGAAAATTCAACGGCGATTAGTGCTTATAGCGAAGCTTTGAACGGAAATGCTGCCATTCAGTCGCACCAGTTCACCAATCTTCATGTGAGCAGTCAGGGAACACAGTTTACCCTTTCCTGCATCTTTAAAGACAAGATTCAAGTGCATCCCCAGCAAGCGGTTGTCGCTCCAGCGGCCAAGCAACTTCCCGTTCCGACGCCAAAAGAGGCTCAAAAATCGAAAGAACCCGTGAAAAAATAGGATTTATGAAGCTTTTCTTAAAAATATATCGCTTTTTCATTCAACGTTCCTTTCGGGAGCAATTTGTGTGCTGTCTTTTTATCTGGGTGTGCGTAATCGCTTGGAGCATGACGATGTTCCGGCAGGTTATGCATGTGCGTAACGCGAAAGCCTCTGTGCATCAGAAACTTCAGCAACAGGCGTTGTGGCTCAAGAACGCAGACACGATTAAAAGTCGTCTCAATGTTTTGCTAAAAAGTATCGATATGAATAAAACGTATTCGCAGACGCAGTTGGTGAGTCACGTTGAACAACTCATTAAGCCATCGCAACTTGCGTATTCAATCGATCCGCCAGGCACGAAAAAAGGGGACGTTTGGGACATGCATACCCTGAAAATCCACTTTGAACAGGCTCCCATTGAAAAATTGCTTCAAATTCAAAACGCTCTTTTGGCGGAAAAACCTTACCTCGACATTGATACAATTCGCATCAATTCCGATGATCAAACGGGCGCGACCCTTTCCGCAACGATGTCATTAACCGCTTTACAGTTGAAAAAAATCTAAAATTTTAAAAAATCATTCATTATGAATCAGCAAAATCACGGCATATTCAAGAATCGCCATCGCCACATGATGGGCAGACTTTCACGGGTGTTTGTCTGGGCATCTTTGTGTGGAGCAGTCTGCAGTATCGGTACTGTGCAAGCGGCTGCGGCCACGCAAGCGGCTCCACCGCCTTTATTGGTTCCGGTTCCGCAAGCTGTCGCACCAGTGGCCGTCCCGCAAACAATGCCGATGATCGATTCTATGGTGCTTGTGGATCAAACTCCGCAACAAGCCCTCGATTTGTTAGGGAAACTGACGGGGCGCATGATTCTCACGGGAAGTGGATTGCCGAAATTTGTCATCAATTTCAATTCAAGCGGGCCTATTTCTCAAACAGATGCCATTAGGGCAATCGAGAGTATCCTTAGCATGAATGGGGTCTCGATTATTGAAGAAGGAGACAAATACCTCAAGGCCGTGCAGTCGAGTTCCGCAAAGAATTACGCCCCAAGGCTTTTGGAAGAACACGAATTGGCGCAGTTACCCATTGACGAAAAAGTGTATTCAAAGATTTTCACACTATCCTATTTGTCTGTGCAGGAAGCCGGTTCCATCTTATACCCCATGATGACACCACGGTTATCCGCGATGTTTGCCTTGGATAAAGCGAATGCCGTCCTCATCACGGACGTTCTCTCAAACATACGTCGCGTAGAGACTATTTTAAAAAGGATCGACGTGCCTGCGAAACTGCAGGAGAAAGTGTTCTTCTTCCCGCTTAAGAACGTGAGTGCAAGCGAAATGGAAAAGCGTCTGACAAGTCTGGATAGCAAGTTGCTCAAGAAGTACATCAGGGGAAACACTTCTTTTGATTCTGATCCAAGAACGAATCAACTCATCGTCATTACACCAGAGGGCAATATCCCCGTGATCAAGAACATCATTGATGGTTTGGACATCAAAGTGCCTTCTTTGACGCAACAAAAGGTCACGTATTTGCGCTATGCCGATGCGGTAAAAGTCGTCGAATTGCTCAAACGCATCATGCAAGGGCAAAAAGCTGGAAAGAGCGCGGCGGATAAGGAGAGCAGAAGCAAAGATGACGATGAAATAAAGTCGAAATTGGGTGACGAAGCTGGAAAATTGGCGGCTAATTTCAGCGATAAGGTGGTTATTGAGGCGGATGAACGGAGTAACGCTGTAGTCGCTTTTGGGAGCGAGGCAGATATCGCATTTGTTGATCACATTGTTGGGAAAATGGACTGCATCCTTCCACAGGTGCGTATCGAAGTGATCATTACAGAAGTCACGCTATTGAATGGGCAAGTTAGTGGACTTGAACAATTTGGGTATAACTATAACGGGAAGAAAAGCACGTTTGGTCTGGTGATGCCCAGTCTTGCTGGGAATGTCACATTAGCGAGTCCATTAAGTGGGACGCCCGTCGGGACTACTGTCCCTCCTGCAGGCATCACCATCAATCAATTTACATGGGATACCATCTTGAAGGCTGCAGAAACGAACACGAAGATTAATATCATCGCTAACCCCACAATCCTTTTAACACATAACCAAAAAGGTAAGATCTCGAACACGGAGTCGAGACCGTTTATTACAAAGACATCTACCGTTGCGCCATCGACGACAGCTGCTGGGACCGCTCAACCTGCCAATGTCATTGGTAATGAAATTGAGCAGAAGGATGTCGGTATTGTGCTAGAAGTGAAGCCTCTCATTGGGAGAGATGGTGTCATTCAATTGGACATTAACCAAAAATACGACACTTTGACGGGCGGTACGACCATTAATAACATTCCACAACCTTATGTAACAAAACGCGAAGCACAATCGTTTGTCTCAGTTAGAGACGGTGAAATCATCATTCTTGGGGGATTCCGCGAGAAGACAGTTGAAAAGACGAAGAAGAAAATGTTCATCTTGGGCTCCCTTCCAATACCCTTCTTCAAGGACATGTTTAGCCCGACATCTGACGATGTGATTACCAAGGAAGTCATTATGTTCATTCGGCCACACGTGTTGCAAACAACCGACGCTGCCTACGCGCACTCCAAGAAAATGCTCGAGAATTCCATTTCCAGGCCAGATATCGATGCTTACTTGAATGATGGAAAAATAGACGACAAAGAAATGCAGCAATATTGGAAGAACGAAGAGGCGCAAAGGAAAATAAAGACTCCTGGGCCGCGTTCTACTCTTCCCAAAGAGCCTAAAGTGGCGGATGAGGGGGATGATTTTAAACCCACCACCATCGTCGTTCCAGCGGCCCCTCAGCAGGAAAGTGTTGCACCACCACAACAACAGCTCCCCCCTCAGCAACAACCAGCCGCTCCACCGCCGAAGTTCACCCCAGGGCCGCGCAGATTCCGTCAGGAAACTCCACCACCGCCCGCTTCAAATAACCCAAAACCTGCCTTCACGCCTGGTCCGCGTCGTTAATGGTCACAAAGTACTTGAGTTTGTAAAATGTATCAGCATTGGATCACAGTTTTTATAGGGGTGCTCGCAAGTGTCATTGCGCAGGCCGCTTATGGCGACGTTCAGCCCACGGAAAGCGTCCAGAACGTGATGGGGAAGGACAGTTTGGTGGCGCGTTCTCCCTTCGTTCCGCAGAAATTCAGCAAAGAGACCGAAGAGGCGGATGAGGATGAAACCCTGGTGTTTAATGGTTTTTGCGCACTCAATTTCCCGAGCGGTCAGGAGTTGGTGTTCAGCCTCCTTCATAAAGGCAGCGGAAAAGGTTTCCTGTTATCGTCTAACCCATTGGAAAAAAGCCCAACGGGATATCAGTTCCAAAGTTACCGCCCAGAAGATCATATTCTGATTGTGAAAAGTCCCTTAAGCGAATCCTTAGCTCTAGCTATGGCAAAAAAGAAGCAGGAAGAAGTCATTAAATCAAGCGATAACGAGGAAAATTCAGAGGGTAGAGGTGACGAGGACGCAGAGCGCAGAAGGCGCTTTGAACGCTTGCAAGAGTTGCGCAAGAAGTTGATGAGCAGTAGTGACGATGATGACGATTAAAATGGATACAATTTTATGATACTTTTAAAATCTCGCAGCGTTAAAGTAGCCTCTTTTTTGGAGACCCTGAATCCAAAACTGCAGTCGCAATTGGCACAAGCCCATCGTAATGAACGCGTATCGTTGATCTCAGAAGCATTAAATCTACCTGAGGAAGCCGTTGTTCGAGAAGTTGCCAAGGACGCCAAACTGGACTTTTTAAAGACGTTTAAGTTACTGGACAATATTTCAGACATCATTCCCGTAAAGCTCATTCACGGCTACCAATGCTTGCCGATCGAGCCCCCGGAGGGAAGTTCGCAAACGGCGGCGGCGCAATCACATTTGCATCTCGTGACCGTTTGGCCGCCAGAGTTGGACATGGAACAGTGGATTTCAATCGCTTGTGGGAGAAAAGTTGTTTGGTACCTGACGTTTCCAGAACTCGTCTCCAACACGATTATTCAACGTTTCGGCGTTGGCGCTAACAGCCTAGACGACAGCGAGTTATCCAATATTTTAGACGAAGAGGCAAAAAACGCTGAAGAAGAAAATGAGGACGCCGCGATCATTCGTTTTGTTAATGAGATCATTGCAAAAGCGATTCAGGAGCGCGCAACAGATATCCATTTTGAGCCTCAGAAAAATGCGTTGTGCATTCGTTATCGCATTGATGGTCAGCTAATTCCTGTCAATCTTCCAGAGAATTTAGTGAAATTTCAAGCCGCCGTTATTTCGCGCTTGAAAATCATGTCTAAGTTAAACATTTCCGAAAAGCGGAGGCCGCAGGATGGACGTATTCGGTTTTCATCGGGTGTTGTCGAGCTGGATATCCGTTTGTCGACGCTGCCGATTATGTACGGGGAAAGTGTGAGTTTGCGTTTGCTGAGTCAAAGCAGCACTCCCATGACCTTGACTGACTTGGGGTTGCATGAGGACGATAATAAAGTCGTGGATGCCGCTTTGGCGAAACCGCACGGAATTATTTTGGTAACGGGCCCAACAGGGGCTGGAAAGTCCACGACGTTAAGCGCTTGCATCCGGAAAATTCGTGGACCCGAGCGGCGCATCATGACGGTCGAGGATCCTGTTGAGTACGAAATTGATGGCGTTAATCAAAGCCAAGTACGTTCGGAAGTGGGCTTTAACTTTGCGAGTGCTTTAAGGCATATTTTACGTCAAGATCCCGATGTCATCATGATTGGTGAAATTCGCGACCAGGAAACCGCCGATATTGCTATTCGCGGATCCTTGACTGGTCACTTGGTGCTGAGTTCCTTGCACACGAATGATGCCCCCGGCGCTCTGACGCGCTTGATCGACATGGGCATCGAACCCTTTCTTGTTGCGTCGTCGATTGAACTCATTATTGCCCAACGACTTGTCAGAAGACTTTGCGTGTTCTGCAGCCAACCGGCGAATATTGATCAAGAAACCCTGAAGTTTTGTTTAACGAGATTGGGGATGCCGATGTCGGAACTCAAGAACGCCCACCTCGTGAAAAAAGCCGTTGGATGCGAGCATTGTCGGCACATGGGCTATATGGGACGTGTGGGAATTTTCGAAATTCTGAAGATGTCAGAGGTGATTCATCGGCTCATTGTCCAAAAAGCTTCTTCACAAGATATTCGGGCGCAAGGCGTTAAAGAGGGGATGCAAACCTTGCAGAATTCTGGTTGGCAGCAGGTCAAGGCGGGTTTGACGACGTTGGACGCTGTCATGCGATTTGCGGTTGCTGAGGATGATAACGTTGCGGGAATTGCCTGAAGTATAGCGGATATGACAAAATTCATTTATAAGGCTTCCAACGCTGCCGGGAAAATCCTTGAGGGAGATGTCGATGCAACCTCGAAGAAGGAGGCCGTTCAGCAACTTAAAACGAAGGGATATTTGGTTTACAGCGTGCGCGAAGAGTCCTCTCACGCGAAACAAGCAGCAGCATCTAGCAAGCAGTCCAAAAAAGACGATAAGGGGCACTCGTTAAAGTCCGCCTTCCAATTCGGAAGCGATCGGAAGCTTGCCCTAGGGTTTTTGAAACGTTTGTTGCAACTTTACGCGAGCGGAATCCCCATCGGCGATGCCATCAAGATTTTGCAGCAGAGGGTCACCGATCCGAAGCAAAAAGAGATTGCCGTGAGTTTATGGAGGGATCTTAGCGAGGGGATCAGTTTGACCACTTCGATGCGGAAATTCCCCCACGTTTTCAACGATTCCATTATTTGCCCGCTCGAAGCTGGCGAAGCGACCGGAAATTTAGCTCCCGTGATCAAAGAAATCGTGGCGTATCTCGAAAACCAGGAGGAAATGAAGAAACGCATTATGGCGGGCTTATCCTACCCGATTTTCGTGTGTGTGATGGCGTTGGGCGTCGTTGCTCTGTTTTTATTCTTCTTGTTGCCGCGGATTCAGGGCATGATGAGCACTTTAGGTGGAAAAATGAATTGGTCAGCAAAGCTTTTGATCGGATCCGCAGAATTTGCGCTCAAAGGGGGTCCTTTCATCGTCGTTGGGTTGATTATCGGATTTGCCCTTCTCGTTCGCTGGAAAAAAACGGAGGTTGGGCGTCATTTTTTAGATAAATGGTTCTTAAAACTGCCCTTTTTTGGGAAAATCTTCTATCGGATCGATGTCTGTCAAGTGTCCAACTTGATGTACACCCTCCTCAGTAGCGGGATTAACGTCACGGAGGCCATGCGGTTGGTCGAAAGAGCGATCAAAAACACACTCTTACGCAGCTACTTCCAAACCGCCCGCGTGCGCATCAACGATGGCATGGCGTTTTCCGTCGCTTTCAAGAACGGTGGCCCATTCTTTTCCGACTTGGCGATCGACATTTTATCTGTCGGAGAAAGTACCGGAAGTTTGGTCAAATGTTTCTCGGAAATTTACGCCATTTACAAGGAAGAGCTCGACCAAGAGTTCAAAACCATGACCAATTTGATTTCCGGTCTCGCGTTGAGTTTTGCGTTCGCATTAGTGGCGATTTTAGCCCTCAGTATTGTCATGAGCATCCTTCAGTTCAGCAGCACGCTTGTGATGAAATAACGCAAAATGTGTTGCTACCGCGGAAAGGATGTGCATAGTGTTTTAGCATGCAGTCGACGAATGATACCGTTTTTGAACTCGAAACGCTCAAAAAAGCCCACCAAACCCTCTTAAATGAGAACCAAAGGCTCAAAAAAGAACGCGAAACCTTGAAAGAAGACGTCAGTGATTTGCAAATCATGTATGACGGCAGTATCGAACACGGCGTCGCGATGGAGAATTTGCTGGCTGAAAAAAATGGCGAACTGGAAAAAACTCAGCAGCGTCTCCAAGAAGAACTTCTGCAGGCCTCAAACTACCTCTATTCGCAGTTCCCAAAACCTTCGACGGAACGCGGAATTCGCTCTGAATGGACCTATATCTCCTCAACGGAAATCGGCGGCGATGCTTTCGGCTACCACTGGATTGATAACGACCATTTTGCCATGTATCTACTCGATGTTTGCGGACACGGCGTCGGTGCCGCCCTCTTGTCCAGTACCGTCATCCAAATCATTAAAAGCCAATCACTTGCGAACGTTAACTTCCGCGATCCCGCAAAGGTCCTCAATGGCCTGAATGACACTTTCCAGATGGATGAACAAAATCACATGTTCTTCACCCTTTGGTACGGAGTTTTCAAACGCAGTACCCGCTGCCTCACCTATGCCAGTGCCGGCCACCCCCCAGCCATCCTCCTCAGCCGCGCGCAAGATGGATCTGTCGTTATCGAAAAATTAGCCACTCAGCAGATCATTATGGGCTACTCAAAAGACGTTAATTATCAAGTAGCTACATGTCAAATCCCCACCAAAGCCGATCTCTTCGTCTTCAGCGATGGAGTCTTTGAAATTGATAGCGAAGCCGATAAACGCATGTGGGCTTTCGACGACTTCGAAGTCTTCATGCGCCAACAATTTACTCAAAAAAAGGCCGAACTCCCCACCATCGTTAAACAACTCCAAACAATCCAAGGCCACGAAAGCTTTGCAGACGATGTTTCAATCATGAAGCTTACGTTTAGTTAACATTTAGTTAAATTCGGAAACTTTTCTTTTCCAGAGAAAAGAATAAGTTTCCGAACCTTCAAAAGAA
>CAYWEO010000026.1:0-10073 GCA_964457855.1 uncultured Opitutales bacterium
TTTCCAGTTCCCCCCAAATTAACCCAAAGATTAAATGCGGATCTTTAATCTCAATATCTCGTATTATCGCAGCGTTTTTCATGGATGTCATAAAAAGTAAGTCTAGTTAAAAGGCAAGAGAGAAGCAAGGAGGAAGTGTTATGCGGGAACCTTTCTCATCCCAGAACAGAAATGGGACCTCGTGCGTTGTATCTCTTTCGAGCGCTAGGTGCGTTGCCCATCGGATCCCGGTGCCATCACGTACGTCAGTACGCTCGGCATCTCATCCTCGGTCGCCCTGTGCCCATCATCTCGAAATAGAAGCCACGCCTGAGGTCCCAAAGTTCCCGCACCCTCCAAAGAAAAGCGGTATCGGAAGGCACTTTAGTTCGGCCTGTAAGGCCGAACTAAAGTGCTTTCCGAATATTAAGAGTTTTTTTGGAAAGGGTCCGGGAAAACCTATTTTTGCAAAAAATGGTTTTCCCTGAAAAATTTAACTTGAACCATGACATAGAATCCCCAGCATATGACATGTGCGGTTAAGAAGTTATTGGTGGGGGTGGGTATTTTGCGGAATTGGGGCGTGTTTCGCGGATCAATTGCCGGAGTTAACGTCTGACGAGCCGATCGTATTTGATCAGGAGAAGAAGACAGTAACGGGGAAGGGGAACGCGCAAGTACTTTTCAAGTCATTGGCAGTTCAGGCGGACACGATTGCGTATTCGCAGGATGAGAACACGGTGGAAGCGATTGGGGGCACGCGGGTGACGGATCAGGGGTTGCGTTTTGTGAGCAACAAGGCCGCGTACGATCTGAAGTCGAGGGAGTTTAAGGGAGAGAAATTCCGTTTAGAGACGCAAAAGAAGATGATCCAGGGGGAAGCGATTCATGGGACGGATGATCACATAATGACGGACAATTCTCGCATCTACTACAGCGCACCAGGTGTTCTCACGCCGAACGTTTCTGCGAAGTCGATCGAGCTGCAGAATAAAAATCTTGTCGTCTTCAGGAACGCTATTTTGCGGATCGGGCATGTTCCTGTGTTTTATACGCCGTACTATGAGCATTCATTGGATGAATCCTTTGTTCGGTGGAAAGCGGATTATGGATATGGCGAGGTGGCGCGTGGGAATTTCTTGCGCAACGACGTCGCGTTTAACTATCGGAAGAACTTCAAGCCGGGGTTCTTATTCGACCATTACTCGAAGCGCGGGATTTTGTTCGGACCTACTTTTGAGTACGCGATCTCAAATCCTGACTATGCGGGGAGTGGCAATTTTTTCTCTGGGTTCATTAAAGACGAACTAGATGAGCATGCAGTCTACCAGACGATAACAGACGTTTTGGGAAGGCCGTTGCCGAGACATCGCCGTTTTATTGATTGGAAGCACAAACAGACGTTTTATGGGCATACTGATGTGACCGCTATGTACAATTACTGGCGAGATTCGCGGGTTTTGGAGGATTTTCGTCCATTGGTGTACCCTAGTTACCAAAATCCAGACAATTTCGTCGAAATTGCACATCGCAGGGAACATACTGTAACATCTCTCTTAACGCGTTTCCGTGTGAACGACTTCCAGGTTGTCCAGGAACGTCTGCCGGACATCCATTTCGAGTTAGCGCCTATAAAGCTCGGAGAGAGTGATTTTTATCAGAATTTTCACGCGGGAGTGGCTCGCATGAGGCAGAAGCCGGTGCCGACAAACACAACGGATCAGGAGTTGATCACCAATCGCTTAGACACTTATTACGGCCTGTATTACCCGATCGAGCTGACCAATTGGAGTTCCCTAACGCCTGTCGCCGGAACGCGTTTAAACCATTACTTCCGTTCTAATGGCGGCCGCGATGACTACACGCGTTTGCTCGGAGAAGCCGGATTTGACGTGCGCCTTACGGCTTACGGGCAGTGGAAGTACAAGAACGAATATTGGTCGATTGATGGCATTCGGCACAAAGTTGTCCCAGTGTTCCAGTACCGTTATCTTCCGGGTGCAGAGGCTGGACGGAACGAAATTCCCCCGATCGATGAGCAGCCGAATATTTTACAGAAGTCTCTGACAACCATCGATTTGGGAACCATGCGCGACATCGACCGCATGTCCAATTTAAACGTTGTTCGTATCGGCTTTGAGAACTTTTTCCAAACCAAAGACACGTCCAGTTACGCCGCAAAAGACCTCGCCTTTGCCCACTTGTACCAAGATTTTTACCTTTCGCCAAAGACGGATGCGGCCGTAACAACAAACCCAACAAAACAACGCTATTCGGAGCTATTCGGGAAATTTGGCTTAAACCCCGCTCCATGGTTAAGTTTTTCAACCTACACGCGTTTTGCGCACGACATCAAACGATTCAAAGAAACGACGTCAACCATTGCTTTCTCAGAGGGCGATTCATGGAAGCTAACCTTTGGCACCAACTACTTACGCGAATCCTTTACGCAGTATACCGCCGGATTTTCTTACAACTTCACTTCCTGCTACGCCATTGAAGGAACGCTTTCGTTTGACGCCAAGCAGCAGAGGCTGATCCAGCAAATTTACACGTTCAAAACGATCCTTAGTCACTGCTGGGACGTGCGTTACCAGTTTAAGTGGAAAAAGTTAAGCCAAGAGGATATCCTAGCCGAAAAAAATGAGTGGGAAATCCGTGTCGTGTTCTCGCTCATTTAATCAGTTCTTTATGATCAAAATTTTATTTTTTGGCGATATTATCGGACATTATGGACGCGAATTCGTGATTCAGCATACGCCAAGATTGCGCGCCGAGATGAAAATCGATTTTGTGATCGCTAATGGCGAAAATGCGGCTGGCGGCTTCGGTTTGACGGAAGAAACGGCAAAGGACCTCCTCCGCGTCGTGGACGGTCTTACGACAGGCAATCACGTCTGGGATCAACGTCAATTCATGCACGAAATTGACCACGTAGACCACGTTTGCAGGCCCGTCAATCTTCCCCCGTCGGCGCCCGGTCGGGACTTCTTTATTTTGGAGAAAAATGGCTTCAAACTCGGCGTTTTTTGCGCCATGGGACGGACGTTTATGGGCAATTTATCCCTCGATTGTCCCTTCCGTTGTAGCCAAAAAATGATCGAAAATATCAAGGGTCGCACCAATGCTATTATCGTCGACATTCACGCCGAGGCTACCGGCGAAAAACAATCCTTCGGATGGTATTTAGATGGGAAGGTCAGCGCCGTTATCGGCACCCACACGCACGTCATGACGGCCGATGAACGGATTTTCCCCAAAGGAACTGCCTTCCTCACTGACGCCGGCATGTGCGGCAGTTTCGACTCCGTTATCGGCTACAAAAAGGATTCTATTATCGAAAAAATGCTCGACGGCATCCCCCGCCGCTTCGAAGTCGCTGAACATAACGTCAAACTTAACGCTTGCATCGTCGAAATTAACCCCTCAACCGGCATGGCCCGCAAGATTGATACCCTCGTCGTGAGTTGCTGAGCGTGGCATCTATTTTGAGCGGCGAGTTCGTTGCGCATCGTTCTCAATGCCATCTCAGGCATTGGGGGACTGGAGTGAGGAGAGGTACTCACTCCAATCGACCTCGCGCGCCTGCTCGTCATCTCGAAATAGAAGCCACGCTCGCAGTGCCAATAGTTTCCGAACCTTTCAAAGAAAAGTCGTATCGGAAGGCATTTTTTGGGCACATAGTGACCAAAAAACGCCTTCCGAACGAGAATTTGTTCGGGGAAGGTCCATGGAGACAATTCCCCCTATATTTTAACGGTTCGTCATTCAACTATCATCGCTCATTCTTATGACATTAGAGAATATCCCAGTCATTTTCCCTTCTAGTTTTTCCATATTTTCTTCATCTACTTCGTCCCATATAATTTCCCATAAGCTGTAATCACTTTCCAACTTCTTTTTTAGTGTTTCTGGTGTCATTTGTCTCTTTCTCTTTGAATTGATATCCTCCAATAAGTCATTTGTTTTCTGCTCGTTCTTAGCAGTATCTAGGCAGTTGGGAGTTCTTTTCAGCAATGCTTTTATGCCATCGATTGTAACATTGCAGCCTGCCACATTCACGGATTCGATCTTTTCGCAATAGCTGCATATATCGTACATTAAACTGTCACCGATGTTACCGCAACCTTGTAAATTCAATACTCTTAGAGGACATCCATTACCTTTCCCAATTATACTAGAGATAATGTCGTCAGTAACGTCATCTCCGCAACCCTCCAGTGTGAGTTCCTCTAGTTGTTCGCAATTGACCAATTGCTCGAGATCATTGATGTCGTCGAAAGAGCAATCGGTGAAGTCAAGGCTCTCCACTTTCTGACAGTGTTTCACTATCGCTGTTATCATTTTAGTCGTTACTGTCCCACGATCGCTGAAGTAGATAGTTGTGAGATCCGGGTTTTCTTTCAGTGTCTTGATGACAGTCTCATCTGTTTCTTTTTCTTCTTCTGAAGGACAATAGTATTTCATTCCACTGACTCCTTCGAATGTTCCTAGCATCGCCAAAGCGACGAGAAGGGCTTTTGTTCCGCTTCTTATGCAATGAACCTGTTTTCCTTTGCATGCGCTTGTTTTATTATTTACTGAATTTGTATGATTGATTTTGTTCATAGGTATTTCCTTGTGTAAAAGGTTACACTGCACACTGTTTCACACAGCTTTTCTTTAGTCAAGAGTCATATTTTAATATAAGTACAACACGTATGAGAAATCGCTAAGGCGTTATATGATACACGATAAACGCTAGCACGTACGCCACGACGTTCATAAATATGAGTTGGAAGAGGGCCCATAGGGTGCTGTTGGTTTCTCGTCGGACGACAGCGACGGTGCTCATACATTGCATGGCGAAGACGAAGAAGGTGATGAGGCTGAGGCAGGTGGCGAGGCTGTACAGGGGGTTGCCATGGGCGTCTTTTTGTTTCGCGAACAGCTGTTGGACGGTGCGTGGGGGGCCGTCATCATTGTCACCCTCAACGTGATACATAACGCTCATGGTGCTGATGAAGCTTTCGCGGGATCCGAGGGAAGAGAGGAGACCGACACCGATTTTCCAATCATAGCCGAGGGGTTTGAGGGCGGGCTCAATGAGATGGCCGACGCGTCCGGCGAAACTTTGTTCCATGTTTTGGGATTTGGTGAGCTTTGGGTGGTAGGGGAAGTGCATAAGGGCCCAGAAAATCATGGAGAAAATCAGGACGATGGAGCCGACTTTTGATAAGAAGATCCACGTGCGCTCAACCATTTGGTAGGCAACGTTTTTCAGTGCTGGCCAACGGTAATCTGGCATATCCATCATGATACCGTGGCTATTGCCAGTAAAGACGGTTTTTCGCAGGATGCGCGACAGAATGAGGGCGCCGAAAGTGCCGAGCCCGTAAGCTCCCATTAAGAGCACGACCTTGTACAACCCTCCCCAGGAGGAATTGGGACATAAGATGTTGATGAGCAACAAGTAAATGGGTAATCTGGCCGAACAACTCGCCCACGGAGCGACAAGAATCGTTGCAAAGCGCTCTTGATGAACGTTTAACCCACGCGTCCCCATAATGCCCGGGACGGCGCACGCATAGCAGGTGAGCATGGGGATGAAGGCCTTTCCCGAGAGGCCAAAGCGCCGCATGACTTTGTCCAGCAAAAACGCCACACGCGGCAAATATCCGCTGGATTCGAGGCAGCCCAGGAAGAAAAATAGGATCAGAATTTGCGGTAAAAAAACGATAATGCTCCCGACGCCGGCCAAAATGCCGTCCATAACGAGACCCTTCCAGGCGCCCTCTGAAAGGATGTGCCCCAGCCATGAGGAAACCCCATTGACGCCCGCGTTTAGCCAGCCGAGGGGGTAAAAAGAGACAATAAACACGGACCAAAAGATACTCCCAAGAATTCCAAACAGAAAGACCCAGCCAAAAACGGGATGCAAAAAGACCTTGTCCAGCCGCTCCTTCCAACGCCTTCCGCTGGGGGATTTTGTCTGCTTGAACAGGCAATTTTCGCAGACGAGATCCAGTTTGCGGTACCGTTCGCGGATCCGTTGGGCTTTCCAGTCGGGCAGTGAGCGATCGAGCCAGAATCGCCAGTGTTGGATCGCCACATCAAGGACTTTATCCTGCAACGAAAGGGTATCCTCGCGCGTCAAAAGCATCCAGATTTCGCCGTCGCTGACACTCTCTCCAAACTCTCTTATGACGCCCCTAACGCCGTCGATGGCGCAGCGTTCTGTCGTGGAAAATGCGACGAAATTCTTTTTTGGAATACAAAAGTTGTTCTCCAGCAAGGCTTTTTTGAGCGCTTCAATCCCCTCTCCGGTATTCGCTTGGCAGGACATTACGGGAACCCCGAGCAAGAGTCCAAGGCGCTCCATCTGGATTCCAAACCCACGTTTTTCAAGAACATCCACCATGTTCAGTACCAGCAACATCGGTAAACCCAACTCCAATACTTGCATCACCAAATAAAGACTGCGCTCCAAGCAACTGGCATCGACGACGCACAGGACTGCGCTTGGGCACCCTATCCCCTCTTCAAGCCCCAGCAAAACGTCCTGCACAACCGCCTCATCGCGCGAATATGCCGATAAACTGTACGTTCCAGGCAAGTCCACGATTTCAAGCGTTTTCCCATCGTCTCCCGCCAAAATGCCCGTCTTTTTTTCAACCGTAACGCCGGAATAATTGGCAATTTTGTGATGCAATCCCGTCAGCGCATTGAAAATCGTCGTTTTCCCCGAATTCGGGTTCCCCACGAGCGCAATGGTGTTTTCGGATTGTGTCCGCTTCGTCAAATCGATGGTCATGGCTAACATGTGCGGCCTTTTTTTAACGTTAAAAAGCAGCTTCCATAAAAAAAATCTTTGACGCTGTTTTTCATTCAACGAAAATGCTTTCCCCCTCCTCGCGCCGCAAGCTCAACGAATACCCGCGCAATTGGATTTCCATGGGGTCTCCCATCGGCGCCCGACGGACCAATTTCACGGGCGTTCCCGGAACAAACCCCATCTCCAACAAACGCCACCCGACGGGATCCCTCCGCTCGACGCCCCTTACAACGGCCCGGGCTCCCACTTTTATGTCACTCAATCGTTTACTTTTTATCGCCACTGGACGCACCTTTTTGTGTGGGTTTCACGGTCTTTTGCTCTGGTTTCGACGGTAAGACACCTCTTTGCAAAGTGGATTGTTCAGTCTTTACCACACCCTCTAAATCTAAATCGACATAGATCAATCGGTGATCCGTTCCTTTGACCGCCTCGTTGGGGATATCCAAAATGTGTCCCTTACCCGCAAGTAGGCGCAATTTTGGCGACAAAAACATCAGGTCAAACGGCCAATACGACCCGTCCGGCTTGTAAAAATACGACCAAATCTCTCCCCGCGAATCCTCTGAACGCAACAGTTGCAAATTCGACCCCCGTTTTGAACGACGCAACAGCAGCCTTACCACACGACTTTTCAACGAATCATTAAAATCCCCCATCAGCGCAAATCGCTCGTACCCAACGGTTCTCTCTTTGATGACTTTCTTCAGCTCTTTCGCCTCGCAATAACGAAAACGCATCGACTGATCATCTCCCTTAAATTCCGTTAACCGACTCTTCAAATGCACGACAAAAAGCTTCCAATCCCCCACCTTTGACCCAAAAGTTACTTCTAACACGCCCCTTTTAATCGCTTTTGTCTCCCCGGAATAAGGGAATCGCAGATGCACATGCGGCTTAATCTCCTTAAACGGAATATCCGACAAGACCCCCAGCTGTCTCTTCGGATCCGGCCCCAATAGCGTTGTCGCGTAAGGGAAATCTACCCCATATACCTTCAGATCCCTCTGCAACTCCTTCATATACAACGGCCCCCCAATTTCCTGCACCGCCAACACGTCAATCCGCGGCTTCACTCCCACGATCATCCTCCAAAGCGCCTTCTTCTCCTCCTCCCTCTTCGGATAACGCGCCATAAACTTCCCGTCTACCATCCGCCCCCCCAAATCCCCTCCGTAATCATGCAAGTTCACCGTCGCTACACGAAGGCCAAGGGCGTGCGTGTAGGCGATGAGAAGAAGAAGGAAGCGAAGAAGGTATTTTCCGGGAAACCCACTTTTTTGCAAAAAAGTGGGTTTCCCGGACCCTTCCGCCAAAAAACTCTTATTCGGAAGGCATTTTTGTGCCTTACAGGCACAAAAATGCCTTCCGAGACCGCTTTTCTTTGGAGGGTGCGGGAACCATTTCTGTTCTGGAACAGAAAGGTTCCCGCATATTCCGTTCAATAACTTACCTGCCAAACGACCCAACCTGCAAAAAAAGCTTTTCATGTGTGCAAAAATCCTGTAAATTTAGATTTAATGAATATTCACGAATATCAAGCAAAAAAGCTCCTAGAACAGTATGGCGTTCCGGTTCCGAAAGGAATCAACGTGAGTTCTGCGGATGATGTCGATAAGGCTCTCGCGGAATTCGCCGGTGGTCGCGTTGTCGTAAAGGCCCAAATCCACGCAGGAGGCCGCGGGAAGGGGACCTTTAAAGACGGTTTTCAAGGGGGTGTACAACTCTGTCAATCGAAGCAAATTGCGAAAGCCGCCGCTTTGCATATGCTGAACAATGTCCTCGTCACGGAACAGACGGGGCCAGCTGGCAAATGCGTTCATAACGTGTACCTTACGGAACTCGCGGACATCGCAAAGGAATATTATTTGGCGCTGCTTCTGGATCGCTCTCGGTCGCAGCTCGTGGTGATCGCGTCATCGAGCGGAGGCGTTGATATCGAAGAAGTTGCCAAAACAAATCCGGGGGCTATCGCAAAAATCTTTATCGACCCAACGATTGGGCTCCAAGATTTCCAATGCCGTCAGCTGGCGTTTAAGTTAGGCTTTACAGGAGAAGCCTTTACGCAGCTCATTAGCATTTTGAAGAAACTGTTTCAGTTGTACAAGGACAAGGATGCCGCAATGATCGAGATTAATCCCCTCGTTGTCACTAAGCAGAACACGCTTGTCGCGCTTGACGCAAAAATTACGTTCGACGACAACGCTTTGTACCGCCAAAAAGATATTGCTGTCTTGCATGATTCGAGCGAGGAGGATCCCAAGGAAGTTGAGGCTTACAAGTGCGGCCTCAGTTACATCGCTTTGGACGGCTCGATTGCCTGCCTCGTCAACGGCGCCGGGCTCGCGATGGCCACGATGGACATCATCCACTACTTCGGCGGCCATCCCGCGAACTTCCTCGATGTCGGTGGAAGCGCGACTGAAGAGCAAATTGCCAACGCCTTCAAAATTATTCTGAGCGACCCGAAAATCAAGGGTGTTCTCGTCAATATCTTTGGCGGAATCGCAAAATGTGACACGATCGCAAGTGGCATCATTAACGCCGCGAAATCGGTAAAGATTTCCGTCCCTCTCGTCGTCAGGCTTGAGGGTACAAATTCCGAAAAAGGTCGAGCACTTTTGAAAGAGAGCGGCCTCCCTCTCCACTCCGCTAGCAGCCTTGAGGAAGCCGCTAAGATGGTCGTTGAACTCTCCAAATAATTCATTTTATGAGCATTCTCGTTAACAAAAACACCCGCGTCGTCGTCCAAGGCATTACTGGGAAGGCGGGCGCTTTCCATGCCGAACAGTGCATGAAATACGGCACAAGCGTCGTTGCAGGCGTCACGCCAGGTAAGGGAGGACAACGCTTCCTCGAAAGCACGCCCATTTTCGATACTGTCCAGCAGGCCGTCGATCAAGCTGGCGCCAACGCCTCTCTCATTTTCGTCCCCAGCGCCTTCGCTGCCGACTCCATTTTAGAGGCCATTGATGCCAAAATCCCCCTCATCGTGTGCATCACGGAGGGTATTCCGACGCAGGATATGATTCGCGTAAAGGCCGCTCTTTCAAGGAGTTCCTCGCGCCTCATCGGCCCCAACTGCCCCGGCATCATCACGCCCGGCCAGTGCAAGGTCGGCATCATGCCCGGCTACATTCACAAACCCGGTACAGTTGGCATCATTTCCCGTTCTGGCACACTCACTTACGAGGCCGTCTACCAGCTCACTGTCGAGGGCTACGGCCAATCCACCTGCATCGGCATCGGCGGCGACCCCATCATCGGAACCACTCACAAA
>CAYWEO010000027.1:0-6616 GCA_964457855.1 uncultured Opitutales bacterium
TTAAGGGGGAGGTCCGGAGGGGGTGCTTTTTGCAAAAAACACCCCCTCCGGAAAAGGAACCCAGGAAAACCAGTTTTTGCGAACGATTTTATCTTGACGATGGGGACAAAATCGTTTCCCTTTAAAGATAAGCACGCACCTCTAGCTCAATTGGATAGAGCACCTGACTACGGATCAGGAGGTTGTGGGTTCGATCCCCTCGGGGTGTGCTTGCTTTTAAATTAAAAAGAAAAGCGATATTTTTTGCTCATCTATCTCAAAAAAGGACGGCCTTGATTTTGAGATGACGAGCAGGCGCGCGAAAATTTTAACCCCTGAGCGTATTGAAATACGTGATGGGGTTACGGTTTTCGCGCAACGAACTCGCCGCTCAAAATCGAGGCCTTCCTCATTATGATTTTTAACAACGTTGTCCTAGAATCAATCGCTTATGTGCTTCCTCCCTCCGTCTGGAGTTCGGAGTTCATTGAGCAGCAGCTATTAGCGTTGTACAAGCGGCTGAAATTGCCGTTGGGGAGGCTGGAGTTGATGACGGGGATCCGCGAGCGTCGTTTTTGGCCGGCGAATATGAAGCCCTCTGAGGCCAGTGCGCAAGCCGCCCAGAAACTGCTGGATGGGAAGACGATTTTTAATAAGGACGACGTTGATTTGCTGATCCATACCTCCGTTTGCCGCGATCGCTTGGAGCCGTCAACCGCGACGTATGTCCATCACCTCCTGAAGCTCAGTGATAAGACGCAGGTTATGGATATTTCTAACGCTTGTCTAGGGTTTTTGAATGGTATAGTGATGGCAGCGGGCATGATCGAGAGCAATCAGATCAAGACCGCCCTCATCGTCTCCGGCGAAAATGGCAAGCCTCTCGCGGATTGGACCCTCAAAACGCTTTTGAAGTCGGCACTGATGGATCGTAAACAAATGAAGTCCTATTTCGCGAATCTGACGATCGGTTCCGGTAGCGTCGCGGCCCTCCTCTGCAGAAAGGATCTCGTTTCGGACCCCGCCCCACAACTCGTCGGCGGTTGCGTCATTACGGACTCTTCTGCCCACAACCTTTGCGAGGGCGGGAAAACAGAAGACGATCAACTGTCCATGCAGACCAACGCGGAGGCCCTTCTCACCGCCGGTGTGCGTGTCGCCAAACAGGCCTGGGGGAAGTTCAAAACCATCGTGGATTGGAACAACGGTACTCCCGATCGCATCATTTGCCACCAAGTCGGCAAGCAACACCGCAACCTTCTCTACGAAGCCCTCAATCTCGATCTCGAAAAAGACTTTTCCACCTTCGAATTCCTCGGTAACACCGGATCCGCTTCCCTCCCCATCACTCTCGCCATTTCCCTAGAAAAACAGGCCATGCGCGTCGGTGAAAAAATCGCCCTTTTGGGAATCGGTAGCGGGATTAGTTCGTTGGTGTTGGGGCTCCAGCAGTAGCTAATTCCGGAGGGGGTGTTTTTTGCAAAAAGCACCCCCTCCGGACCTCCCCCTTAAAAACTCTTAATTCGGAAGGCATTTTTGGTTGGCGCCTGCAGGCGCCAACCAAAAATGCCTTCCGATGTTGTTTTTCTACTTTCCGTCAATTTTTATCCCGGAGATCTTCTCCCTCAGCAACTTCTTGCCCTCCTCGCTCACTTTCGTTCCTTCTAGAAAGATTTCTTTCAACTTCGGGCACCCCTCTGCTAATTTTGCTAAATTTGCTTCTTCATCTGTTAACTCGTAGCACCACCGTACATCGATTGACGTTAGATTGGGACAATACATTGCCAATGCATCTAAGATCAAATCAGTATTCTTGCCCATCATGTGAAAATTATGCAAGTCTACAGAAGTTAACTTTGGAAGAGATTTCATCATTATCTGAAAATAGGCAGTTGCACCAGCAATGTGTTGTTCTTTATCAGCAAAGTTAAGACGAGTCAGTAGCTTACAATCCTTTACCAGTTCAAGGATTTCGTCGAATGTAAAGTGTTTATCCCCTCCCTGACGACATACTGTTATGTTTTGGAACCCCTCTAATCCAAACGACGTCAGCTGCGGTGCAATTTTCTCTAATGCTTTTAAACTCGCATCTGTTAGGCCAGTGCATCCGCCTAAGTCGATGGATGTTATTTTAGGGCAATTGTCCACTAAAAACTCGATGCCTTTGTCTGTTAAGTTCTTGCATCCAAACAAGTTAACGGAAGCCAGGAACGGCATTCCCTTAATCTTTTCGATGAATGCTTCATCCGTGATATAGCTGGGTGCTTTGTATTCTTGGACCTTGAGCGCTTCTATTTTCTGCGTGAAGAGATTTTCTTGCTCTTCTATTTTCTTCGTGAAAAGGTTCTCTTTCTCTTTGAATTTCTGTGTGAAGAAATTCTCTTTCTTTTCGAAATTCTTTTCTTTTTCGAACATCATCTTTTTCATCTCATTGATTTGATTATCGAAGACCTTTTTTCGCTCTTTTTGACTATTTTCAAATTTGATTTCTTTTTCATTTTTTTCCGCTTGTTTGAAGTATTTTAGATAATCCTTGGCGTAAAAATCGCTAGAGTTTTTTACGAGGCTATTGCGAACATTGTTGAAGAAGTTAAGCAATTCTTCGTCAAATGAAGCATTTTCTTGTTTTTCTGAGACATTTTTTATGATCTTTAAAGAATTGACTACATTGTCGTTCTCAACGTCCTGCAGAACAGCTTCCTTGATCTGGTTAAGAAGTTCCTTCGCTTGCCCCTCATCCACCATCAAAAGCAGTTTTTTTAACACGACTAAACCCTCGCTTTGCAACGCAGTTCTGCATTCTTTGATGTTAGTCTGTGGCAGTGCAGACAAATAGCAAAGTGCATTGAGCGTGTAGATGTAAGGATTATCGAGCGCGTGGAGCTCACAAAGCCTCTTAAACGCCTCCTTATTTCCTTCGACACCACCCGTTTTGAAGCACTCCATGGCTTTAGGAATATTATTTTCCTTCAAATACTCTTCTCCGTCTTTAAGCCAGTCACCCGTTAGCTTCATTCCCACAGCAGAACCTGTCATTAAAAGCGTCACACACGCTGCGTAAAATAGTTGTTTCATTATTTTTGTATTCATATAGGATTATCCTCCTGGCTCAGGAGAAAATATTTTGCTTACTAAGTCAAGAGAAAGTTTGCTTTTTTAGAATTTTTTTTGGGATGAGAAAAGGCTTGTCGTGAGGCTAGGCGATGTTTTATAAATAATCCCTTAAAACAAACGGAAGGGTGGCAGAGTGGTCTATCGCGACGGTCTTGAAAACCGTTGGGCTGGTAACAGTCCCGGGGGTTCGAATCCCTCCCCTTCCGCCAGACAGCGTCAATTTTAAGCGGCGAGTTCGTTGTGAAAAAATTTCAACCCCGTCACGTACGTTAGTACGCTCGGGGGTTGAAGTTTTTTCACGCCTGCTCGTCATCTTAAAATTGACGCTGTCTGGGGAGTTAGGGTTTAAGCGCCTGCCTATCATCTTGAAATTAACGTCTCCTCTCGCGATTTGCGGGAAAGGCATTTTTTTTAACTTGATTTTATTTATGACATCCCAACAGTGGATGACGTTGATTTTGAGATGACGAGCAGGCGCGCGAGGATTTTAACCCCTGAGCGTATTGTAATACGTGATGGGGTTGAAATTTGAGCGCAACGAACTCGCCGCTCAAAATCAACGTCATCCACTATGCGGACATGGTTACATTATTTTCGGTATCTGCGGGGGAAAAAGATTATTTTCGCCTTGGGATTGCTGTGTGGGGTGATGTACGGGATCATGAGCGGATTTGGGTTGCCGGTGATTTTTCAGACGGTTTTCAGGAATGTATTTGAGTCGCACGGGAATGTTTGGCAGCTGTGGCAAATCGTTGTGATGGCGTGCTTAATTCCGATGGCTTTCTTCGTGCGTGGAATTTTTAACTTCCTCAATGTCTGTCTCATGAATTCTTGCGGATTGGAGATTTTACGGGGGCTGCGGAGGGATCTTTTCGCGAAACTGCAGGAGTTGCCGATGGAGTTCTTTGACCACAATTTGTCGGGAGATCTCGTGAATCGCCTCATCAACGATACGAAGTCGCTGCAGGACACGGTTGTGCAGGCGGCATCGGAACTCTTTTGCCAGCCGATGCAGATGGTGGCGGCCCTGGGGGGGCTGATTTATTTGTCGTGCACGCACCACGATGCCCTGTTTTTGGCGGTCTTTTTGTGTGCGATTCCTCTCTGTTTGGTGCCTATCCGCATGATTAAGAGGCGGTTGAAGGCCAAGAGTCGGCAGGTTCAGGATGCCGAAGCGGCGATGACGCAGGATATTCTCGAAAATCTGTTGGCCGTGCAGGAAGTGCGCTCGTTTAATTTGGAAGAACGCTACCGAGAAAAGCTCTCCGGGAAGATGTACAAACTGATGGAAGTAACGCTGCAAGCCATTCAGTATCAACGCGCTCAGCAACCCGTGATGGAAGCTTTGGGGGCGCTCATCGTGGCGGTCGTGTTTGTGTACGCATTTTACCAAAAGATCCCCTTTTCGGTGTTCAGCACCATGGGGTTAGCGCTCTATTTTGCGTTCGATCCCATCAAGAAAACCGTCGATACCGTTAGTAAAATGCACCGCGTTTCGGGAGCCGTCGACCGCATCGAGGAGATCCTGAATGTGCAGTCATCCGTTAAGGAGCCTTTGCAGCCGGTGCCGTTTACAACCTGCGAGGGTAGTATTCGCTTCCAAAATGTTTCTTTTTCGTACACAAAAAACGAAATGGCCCTGCGCGATATCACTTTAGACATCCCAAAGAACGCCTTTTGCGCGCTCGTTGGGCACAGCGGTTCCGGAAAAAGCACCTTCGTCAAACTCATTCCGCGTTTCTACGACGCCTCGAGCGGGCAGGTTTCCATCGACGGTAACAACGTGCGGGACATCCAGTTACGCGATTTGCGCAATCAGATCGGTATCGTTTCCCAACATCCCCTATTGTTCAACGACACCATTTTCAATAACATCTTACTCGGTAATCCCTTAGCGACGAAAGAGATGGTTTACGAGGCCGCGCAGCATGCCTTTGCGCACGATTTTATTCTGGAGTTTAACAAAGGCTACGAAACTTGCGTTGGCGAGCTCGGCAATCGCCTTTCCGGTGGCCAAAAGCAACGCATTGCCCTCGCCCGCGCCTTCCTCAAAAACGCCCCCATCCTCCTCCTCGACGAGGCAACCGCTGCCCTCGATTCCCAAAGCGAACATTTCATCCAGCTCGCCATGGAACGTCTCACAAAGGGCAAAACCGTTGTCGCCATTGCCCACCGCCTCAGCACCATCAAGCACGCCGATCTCATCGTCCTCCTCGACAAAGGCTCCATCATCGGCACTGGCCAACACGCGTCGCTGATCCGCGAGAGTAAAGTTTACGCCGAGCTCGTACAGAAGCAGAATTTGCATTAGATTCTGCGATAAATCTCTCGTTGCTGGAGACGTTACGTGAAAACTTTGAGACCCGATTACGCCCGGTTAGGCGAGACTACCAGCGCCATCATCACCGCTAGGACGGGGTGTTATGGTCTTCACTGGAGTCTTGATAGTGTCTGTGAGCAGGGCCACATCGTTTTTTAGTGGAGGCTTCAGAGTGGATTTGACTTCAGTGGCTTTGGCTGTCTGAGCTCTCGATGCTAGAATATCTGGTGCTGGGAAGTACATAACAGCTCAATTCTAACCAACCGATAGCCGTTGCGCAAGGTAAAAATTGTAAGAAATGAGCCGAGGTTGACACCTTCCCCTTTTTTCTCAGCATGAGAAAAAAATATCGCTTTTTTTAGGAGGGCGCGGGAACCCTTTTTTTCTCGTGAAAAAAAGGGTTCCCGAATAAAGCCATCTATCTTTTAAAAAAATCTTCGAACGAATTACTCCATCCCTTCGCCGCGGTTTTGTGGGTGGACGTCAGTGATGTGTTTTGGAGGGAGGTGGAGCGTTGGTAGAGTTCGAGGAGGTCGAGGTGGGAGAGGATGTGGGGTTTGAGATGGGCGAGGCTGTTGGCGAGGAGGAGGTCCTGGGTGGCGATGCAGGTGAGCTGGGGGCACTTGGAATTGGTGACGATGCGGCGGATAACGCTGTCCGCGGAGGAGCCCTTTGGGGAGAAGATGACGGAGAACGTGAACTGGTCGGGGGAGGGGTGCTGAACGTCGATTTGTGGGCCATTGCCGTCGAACACAACGGTTGTGCGGAGGTTTGGCTGGTTGTCGTGGATGCAGCGGGCCATTTCGACGAGTTTTGAGCACGCGACATCCATCTTGCCGTTCATGAGCAAGGACTTCAGCTCTTCCCAGGCATGAATGACATTAAATCCATCAATTATCAGGTGCGACCAATCCACGTAAGCGATTTAGGTGTGCAAAGGAAGGTAACCTTAAATGGATGTTTTGTACAGCGTTTAGATTTTCTCTCAAACTATTACGCGTCCTCTGAGTGACTGAAGAGCATCGTGGTCATTGGGGGTTCGAGAGTTAGTTTTGGCTGCTCTCCTGTATTGCCGTTGGTCCCCACCGCGGTGGCGTTCATCGCTTCGATGTCGTCAGCAGTTATATCCCGCTTCCCGTTGCCTACCTTATCGAAATTGGCTAGTTGTGAATTGCGTGGTTGTGTGATTTCTAATGTCATAAT
>CAYWEO010000027.1:6716-8966 GCA_964457855.1 uncultured Opitutales bacterium
AGTCTTCTTGCTATTTCACAGGGGTCACTTGTTGGTGTTGGCGGCATCGCTCCTATCTCGGTAGCAGTTACAGGCCGCATAGTGCCGCTGCTGTTTACCTGCCCGAAATTGTTGGCTAGTTGTGAATTGCACGTCCCTTGGATTCCTAATGTCATAATAGTCTCATTCTAACCAACCCGCAGCCGTTGCGCAAGGGAAATGTGACGGGAAGCTTACTTTACGCTTGAATTTGAGGACTCAGAGTGGCGGGAACGGAAGGATGTCAGGACAGTGGGATGAGGAACTTATAACTCAGGGTACTGGTTAAGCCATTCATAAATGTGCTATTTATCATCCGTTTCACTTACCGTTTGACGATCAGAGGGACTGAGAGGAGGGAGTGGGATGGGGAACGCAAAACTCAAGGCACTGGTTAAGCCATTCATAAATGTGCTATTTAGCTTCAGCTTTTCGGGTAAAGGTGGGGGAGGATCCGGGGGGTCGGAGGGATCTTCAGGAGGTGGGGGTTCAAATTTAATAGACTTTACGTTGTCGAAACCTCCACGAGCGAGTGTTATGACGGCTTTAACGCCCTTAAGATCTTTGGATACGTCATCTAGCGAAACTGTGTAGGAGTAAGTTCTTGAGATCTTGCCATTTGTTTGCAGCTCAATTTGCTTTTTGAGGCACTTAGCAATTTCTTCACCCTCCTTCCATCCAGGGGGGATAACAACCGGATATTTTTTTTTGCGCTCTACGGCCTCTTCTTCTTCCGACTCGTCCCGTGAGGCAATTGCCTTACCATGTGGAGTGTGCAGGGGTTTTGTTTCGGCCTTGTGTGTGTCTGTGTCGTCGAGTAGAAAATGCTTGAAATACGCTTTATCCTTCTCTTTTAATTCTGGAAATAGATCGTCTACGTCTTTTATTTTGATATCGTTAACATTAACGTGAATCCTACGATGAGTCGGTGCCATTTCATCTCTAAACATTTCCATAACTGCATTATTTTAAACAACCCGCAGCCGTTATGCAAGGGGGAACTAATGTGCGTATCCGTTTATCCTTGATTATTATCGTTTTTTCTGCTTATATTAAGAGTATGTCTAATAAAGAAAGATTTGATCAACGTTATGAAATGCTCGGGAAAGCGATTCGGAAGTTGAAAGAGGCCCTCGCGCAACCCGAGAATGAGTTTATGAGGGATGCTATCATCCAACGCTTTGAGTTCACGTATGAACTGAGTTGGAAAACGATGATGCTGTGGTTGGCCAACAAAGATATCGATGCGCGCAATCCAAAGGATATTTTGCGAGCGGCGTTGGAGCAGGGTATTATCGAGGACGGCAATCGTTGGTCGGAGTTGCACAAATGTAGAAATCTCACGAGCCATAACTACGACGAATCTGCGGCAAAAAAAATCCACGACTTTGTGAAAAGCGAGGGTTTTGCGCTTTTGGAGGAAGCTTATAAGCGCATGGGGCTGAAGGACTTGGCGTGAAGTAAGGTGTTATGCCAATTAAAATCGAGCTAGAATACGGTCTTTATCCGGAGATTTTGCAGGAAATCAAGGACGCGCTCGCGTCGTTTGACGAAATTGAGCGCATTGTGCTTTTTGGTTCGCGAGCTCGCGGGGATTTCACCCCAAGGTCGGACATCGATATTGCCATTGACGGGAAAAACCTCTCTTATTCAACGTTTTTGGGAGCCGGCGCAGCTCTTGATGACTTGCCCATCATCTTTAAAATCGACCTCGTTGCGTACCCCTTTGTCGAAAATGAGGTCCTAAAGGCGAAAATCGATGCGGATGGGAAAATACTGTGGTTAAGGTTAATAGAACGTGTGCGTACGAAAGGTCCAGCAAGACGTGCTGGGAGTTAAAGATTACTGACAGCAAGCGAAAGATTTGTGTCATGGTATGTTTCCAATAACATACACATGGAGCCGAGAATGGGATTCGAACCCACGACCTGCGCGTTACGAATGCGCTGCTCTGCCAACTGAGCTATCTCGGCCCAAAATCCAAAAAATAACGAATAATGATTAGGCAACAAGAATCATTTTACGTCAACACAAAAAAAAGAAGCGCATCCTAAGGAATAAATGCGGACCCCTTTTTTGTTCTACGGCACTAACGCTTTCCGCGCCTTCGAAAGGAAAAATCGTATTTTTTGCTCATTTAGCGCAAAAAAGGGACAGCTTCTATTTCGAGATGATAGGCAGGCGCGCGAGGACGAGATGCCTGAGCGTACTAACGTACGTGATGGCATTGAG
>CAYWEO010000028.1:0-8514 GCA_964457855.1 uncultured Opitutales bacterium
GAAAAGAAATAGTTTCCGAACCTTCAAAAGAAATGCCTTCCGAATAAGAGTTTTTTGGAGAGAGGTCCGGAGAACCCATTTTTTGCAAAAAAATGGTTCTCCGGAAAAATAAATCTGTTACAGTATAGGGCGAGTTACAGTATAACATCCATGATAGAGCAATCGACCATAGTGAAAGATTTGACGATCCTTTTATCGATCGCTGGCACGCTGACGTTGGTGTTCCATCTTTTGCGGATTCCGATCCTTTTCGCTTACATTGTGACAGGGTTGATTGCGGGGCCGTACTGTTTCCCGGAATTCGTTGTCCATCAATACTCTGTCATCCACGGGATTGGAGAACTCGGCGTGCTTTTTCTGATGTTTTACATTGGGTTAAAATTTGACTTAAAAAAGCTCAATCAAACACTCATTCCCTCGTTATTAGCCACTTCCCTTCAAGTTGTATCGATGATCCTTTTATCGATCATCGTCACACCCATTCTCGGTTGGTCAACGACAAATCGCCTTTTTTTGGGCAGCATTCTCGCGATCAGTTCGACGATGATTACGCTGTCTACGCTCCACGAGCACAACGCTTTACATAAAAATTATGCGCAATTTACGATCAGTATTTTGATCCTTGAGGACATTTTCGCCATTTTCCTGCTTGTTATTTTGTCAGGAATCGGCCCGTCTGGGGGATTTTCGTGGTTAGGGGTGTCAAAAACCGCCTTTCTTCTGGGAATTTTCATCATCACGGTGTTTTTCCTCGGACGTCTCGCGACTCCGAACTTCATGAAGTTTCTGAATAAAATCCAGCATGCAGAAATTCTCATCGTCGTTTTCATCGCTATCATTCTCGCCATCAGTCAGTTAGCCAACTCTTTTTCCACCGCTCTCGGGGCCTTTCTCGCAGGAACATTGTTCTCCTACACGCACATCGCTCAACGCCTAGAACAAGCCATCCAACCCCTAAAGGACATTTTTTCAGCGATTTTTTTCATCGCGATCGGCATGTCGATCAACCCAAAACTGCTTTTGACGCACGTCGGCACCATTCTTTTACTGTCGCTCCTCACCGTTTTCGGGAAATCCATCGCCTGCTACATCGGCCTCCTCGTTTCGGGGCAGAAGCCCCAAACCGCCTTCTACGCATCCGTCCCCAAGGCGCAAATCGGCGAATTCAGTTTCATTATCGCCGCTCTTGGGCAATCGTCTGGCCTGACAAACCCGAATCTCATCACCATCACCGCGGGCGTCGCGCTCGTATCGTCCCTGCTAACCACCCTTCTCGTTCGCAAAACAAGCCCGATCTTCAACTTCCTCGAAAACAAAACACCTCCATTTCTGCAGGAATTCTGCCGATTTTACCTAAACATCCTCAGCCAAGCGAAAATCAAGTTCTCTCGCATCGCTTTTTTCCAACTCGTCCGCAAGCCGCTCGCGCAGATCTTTGTCCGTTTCATTCTCATCAATGGCATTTTATGGTCAACAACTTACATCGCGCACCTCCCCTTCTCGTCTATCGGCAACCCCCTCTTTCAGCTGACCATCTGGATCACGTCCGTCATCCTTTGCTCTCCGTTCTTAATTACGATGATTCAACACTTTAATGCCCTTCTCACGCTCATCGGCACAACGACGTTCAAAAAATTTAGCCAATATCCCCATCTGAAGATTTTCATCAATATCTCCCACTTTGTAGCCCTTGTTGCGTCAGTTACGGTCTTCACCACCCTCTTTCTCGCCGCTTCGTACAATTTTCTGCCGTCTTACCTGCCGCTCATCATCTTCCTCACGCTTTCCAGCGTTCTCGGCCTCGTTTTTTGGAAAAAGATCAACGTCATCAACGTTCACATGGAGAACCTTTTTCTCGAAAGCTTCCACTCTGAAATCGAATCCGCTCAAGAAAAATCCCAGCAGGCCCTCCTCAAAAAACTCTCCGCAAAGTATCCTTGGAACATTTCCGTCCAATCCATCAAAATCCCCCCTCAATCGCCCTGGATGGATAAACAAATCCTTGAGCTAAACCTCAGAAAATTAACGGGTTCCACCATCATCGGCCTCACCAGGAATAACCACACCATCCACAACCCAAGGCCCGAGACCCACATTTTTCCCGGTGACACCATCATTCTCCTCGGAGAAGATGATCAGATCAAGGCTGCTGAAGCGCTAGCCCTTCCAACGGAACAAGTTGACGAGATTAATGATCCAGACGCCCCTCCCCCTTCCATCGACATCGAACACTTACTCATCGGCCCCCTATCCCCCATCGTCAATGAAACCATTGCCAGCTCAAACCTGCGCAAACACTTCCAAATCAACGTCATCGGACTCCAACGCGGAAAAATTAGGATCCCTACCCCGAAACCCGAGGAAATTCTCCGTTCCGGCGACATCATCTTTTTCGTCGGTAACGAAAAAGACATCCAACGCTTTAAACAATACCTCACACCGCCCCCAATCCTTCCTCAAGTCGCTTACGCGGCTAGATGAGTGGGTAGCCGGGAAAACCATTTTTTGCAAAAATTGGTTTTCCCGGACCCTTTCCAAAAAAACTCTTAATTCGAAAGGCATTTTTGTGCACTACGTGCACAAAAATGCCTTTCGATGCCGCTTTTCTTTGGAGGGTCCGGGAACCTTTTGTTTTCTCGCGAAAACAAAGGTTCCCGGCGCAACTAAGCCTCCCTCTCCCTATCTCCCCCTTGCCAAAGTAAACAGCGCCTTTGACAGACGGTTTACGTAACGGATCAGCACATCTCTTACGGAATAGCCGAGAGATTTCAGTTCAATGACTTGCAGTTCAAGCCGACGGCATACGCATCTCGCAATATGCAGTTGGGCCTCGCCAAGTGTTTCTCCAGGAAGGGTAAAATGCCTCACCTTTCCTCCAAAATCTTTACACAGGTCATCCAAGAACGCCAAGTCGCTCTCCGCCAACATTTTTTCTCCGTAGGTCGCCCGAAATCGCTCCAGATCCTCGTCGCACGCACTCAACTCGCTCCCCAGCCGTAGCAACTGCTCTTGGATCTTCAAAATCGACTCGTGCGTGCCCCCATTCTGCCCATTCCCGACAACCACTCGGGAGACCCCAAGGTGACTATTCAACTCGTCCACCAACCCGCACACCACAACCCTCGGATGCAACTTTGTCACCCGACGGGCAAACAACAGTTCAGTCATCGTCTCGTCTTTAGTCATAGAAAAGGGAGCGAAGAAGGATTCATTTCTTAATCTTCCCTAAATCACCCATCAAAAGGTGGGGTGGCTGACCGGACTTGAACCGGCGACCCCCAGATCCACAATCTGGTGCTCTAACCAGGCTGAGCTACAACCACCATCATACGCCGTAGCTATTTCGAGCGCTAGGGGCGTTACGCTATCGGATCGGAAATTGCTTACATATTTGAATATGCGCGCAATTTCCGTCCTCACGTGCCTACCTATCATCTCGAAATCGACCGGCGTCTGCTCGAAATTCCGGATATTTCAGAAAATCTTCCGCTATTTAAAACAAGATATTTTCTATTCCAAAAAGTCAACTTTTTTTCATACCTGAATCTTTCAGATGCTGCACAAAACCTAAGACGTCCTTGAAAACTGGTATATTGGCCTTGCGGATAAAGTCGATTTCTGCGGGCTCAAGGTCATCGCGGACGGGGTGGACGAAGGCGGAAGCGATACCGGCGTTTAGCCCTGCCTGTAGGTCCGATAGACGGTCGCCGACCATCCAGCACGATGCCTTTGACAAACCGTACTTTGCGATCATTTCCAGGAGGAACCGCGGGGATGGCTTGCGGTAAACGAGCGGATCCGTAGGCAACTCCGTCGCGGCACAAATCTCCGTAAAAACGTCCGGCCCGAGACCCAAAAGCTCCGCCAAACGCTCATGGCACGCCTCCACCTCTCGCATCGTATACATCCCCCTCCCGACCCCACTCTGGTTCGTGATCAGAAACAAACGGAACCCCATCCGCTGCATGCCCTCAAGGGCCTCCCGTACCCCCGGCAAAAGCTCCATTTGATCGGGATCCCCCATATACCCGTGGTCCCTAACTAACGTATTATCCCTATCTAAAAACATCCCTTTCATAACGGACTGCTCTGATTTTGAGCGGCGAGTTCGTTGCGCATCAGCCTCGGTCCCATCACGTACGTTAGTACGCTCAGGGATCTCGCCCTCGCGCGCCTGCTCGTCATCTTAAAATCAGAGCAGTCCGCGTTATTCTTATTTTTTCCAAAGAAAACTCTTATTCGGAAGGCATTTTGATGGCACGAAGTGCCAGAAAATGCCTTCCGATATGCTTTTCTTTGAAGGGTCCGGGAAACTTTCTTTTCTTCGAAAAGAAAGTTTCCCGGAATAATCATTACCCATCCCCTACTCATGATACCCGAGCACCTCCCCTGGGGTAGCGGTTGCAGTGCCGAGTTTTCCGACGACGACGCCGGCAGCGGTGTTAGCGAAGTGAGCAACGGATTTTAGGGGGAATCCGGCAGTTAAGCCAACGGTTAGGGCAGCAATGGAGGTGTCACCGGCGCCGGAAACGTCGAAGACTTCGCGGGCGTACGTGGGCATAATGGCGACAACTTCGCCGGATTCGCAGAGGAGCATGCCGTCTTTTCCGAGGGTAATGACGAGGTAGCGGGAAGGGTATTTTTGGTAGATGGAGCGGCAAATGGCCTCAGCGGGAAAGGTTTTGTAATCGTGCGGATCCAATCCGGCGAGCTGGAACGCTTCCGCTCGATTTGGCGTGATCAAGTCGACACCAGCGTAATTGAGACATCCCTTTGGTTTCGGGTCAACAGCGAGAAAAAAGCCTCGTTTTTGACGAATTTCAAGCACCTTTTGGATCAAATCTTGGGAAACAACGCCCTTAGCGTAATCGGATAAAATCACGGCATTGCAATCCTTGAGCATCGATTCGAGGAGGTATTGCGAGTCCTTGCAGTCAATGTCCAAAACGCACCCGCCCTCGCGATCGATCCTACACAGCTGCTGATTCCGCGCAATGACACGCGTTTTGACAACGGTTTCGCACGTATTAGGAAAGGATTGCACCGCAACACCGTCCCCTGCAAGCACTTCCCGCAAAGTTTTCCCGGCAGCATCCTCACCGATGCAACACAGCAGAGCGACATTCGCTCCCCAACACCGCATATTTAACGCAACGTTCGCGGCAGCTCCAGCTTTGTAAACATCACGCTCCACCTTCAAAATAGGGACGGGAGCCTCGGGCGAAAGGCGCTCGCAATCGCCGAAAATATAGTGATCCAGCATCGCGTCACCAATCACGCAAACACGCAGTTTTTTGACCGCATTTAAAATATCTTTCATAAATGATGCACTTTTGACTAGCGTTTTCTCAAATTTTCTGCCTACTTTCAAGAGAATAAAAAATGAAACGCTATTTCATCATCATCCTTCTGACCCTTTGCGATATTGGAAGGCCTGTTTCTGCCTGTAAGGCAGAAACAGGCCTTCCAAAGAAGAGTTTTTTAAGGGGAGGTCCGGAGGGGAGGGTTTTTGCAAAAAACCTCCCCTCCGGAAAAACACCCTCTCCTCCTCTTCCCCCTACCCTTAAACGAGATCCATCGCCCGTGTGGCCGACTCCGAACACTGCCTTTTTTGCGAGATTGCCGGAAGCTACCTATCTGCAACCGACGGCATCTGGGCGGATGGAGTCGTCGAAGTGGGGATACACGCGTTTTAACAGAGCTGGGAAGAGGCGGCTGCACCGCGGCATCGACATCAAGGCCATCCATAAGCAAAGAAACCGCGTTACGGACCCTATTTTTGCGGCTTATCAAGGGGTTGTGAGATATGTCAATGCGGCACCTGCGAGGAGTGGTTACGGACGATTTATTGTGATTGAGCATACGATGCTTTCGGTCCCTATTTACACGTTGTACGCGCACCTATCGGAGGTTTGCGTAAAAGCGGGGTCGTTTGTCCGCGCTGGGCAGCGGATTGGGACGATGGGGACATCGGCGTGCTACAGGATTCCTTTTTGGCAAGCCCACCTGCACTTTGAAATGGGACTGCGCCTCAGCAGCGAGCATTTTGTTTCGTGGTACGGGAGGCATAAGCGTCTTCCGCGCAATCCGCACGGCTCGTGGCACCTCCTCAACTTCCTTAGCTTCGACGCACTCGCGTTTTATCAAAGGAATCAGAGTGTCATTAACTTTATCCAGTCATTTCCGACAGCTTTCACGTTAAGGATCACTAGCCGCAGCATACCCGACTTCATTCGGCGCTATCCTGCCCTCTGCACGACACGCATCCCGACGACACCTCCGTGCGCCTGGCAGGTTGACTTTACGTGGTTTGGCCTCCCCATGCGTTGGACGCCAATCGTTTGCCCGCGAACGTCCGGAACCAACGCAAACGGCCAGGTTTACCTCGTCTCTTACAACTCGCAAGTCATCAAATTTCATAACTTGCGTAACGTCCTGCCGCTCAACAACAAAAACCAACCTATGGGGCCCGGAACCACCTTAACAAACCTCCTGCAAATCATTTTTAACTTTCAAAAAATATATTTTCATCAGGTCCCTCACACGTGCAAAGCATTGCCAAACAAGCATAAAAAATGATCCAAGAGGTGTTGTGAATAACTTGTCAATAACTTCGCCTTGCAAGACAAACATTTTTCATAAATGTTCTTTTCTACGGATCATTTTTTATTGATTGGGAATTTGAGGTTGGAAGCGATTAAAGCGTCCATTATTGAACTCAGATCTGTTATTTATTTCATTCGTAATCAATGAAATACGCTCAAGTTAAGATCCCTTCTCTTTTATAGCTGGACTCTCCATGTTTCGCCATCAATTATGCTGAGGACGTCATCAAAATCATCTTCTATTTTACGGTTGTCAATAACTTGTGAATAACACGATCCATAGCGCACAAAATCAATCCCTCTGGGAGCTTTTAAAAGCAGACCTGAAGGGACTCTTCCCCATCGACGTCTTCGAAATCTGGTTCGAACCCCTCGAATGCATCAAGGAATCCGATGATGGGATCGTGTTGCAAACCTCCAACGACTTTACGGCGATCTGGATTCACGATAATTACCTAGATCTCATCCAAAAGCGCCTCCAACTCATTACCGGCCGACCCACTTCCGCGGAAATTAGGGTCTCCTCTGAGGACACTGGCACTAGTACCGCCGAAAACGAAAAACAAGCTCAGGCCCACAAAGCGAAAGCGGCCAAGAAAGAAGCCAAAAAAGAAGCCGTTAATGCACAAAATCCCGTCTACTTGACGCTAAATCCTAAAAATACGTTCGATAATTTCGTCATCGGTCCGGGAAATCAGCTCGCGCACGCCGCCTCCCTCGCCATCACAAACAACCCTCCCGGACGCGCTTACAACCCTCTCTTCCTTTACGGAGCTACGGGCCTCGGCAAAACGCACTTGATGCATTCCGTCGCTCTCAAAGCCTTGCATGACAACCCAAAACTCAAGGTCGTTTACATTTCGACGGAAAAATTCACCAACGAGTTCATTCACGCCATTCAGGACAACCAGCTCACGCAATTTCGCAAACGCTACAGGAGCGTCGACATCCTCCTCATTGACGACATCCACTTCCTTTCCGGAAAGGAACGCATTCAGGAGGAATTTTTCCATACTTTCAACGAACTTTTTGAGTCCCAAAAGCAGATTTTTCTCTGCAGCGACCGCCCGGCCTCGGAAATTTCCAAACTCGAGAACCGCCTCGTTTCCCGCTTCCAATGGGGTCTCGTTTGCGACATTCAACCGCCCGATTTGGAGACGCGCGTCGCCATCATCCGCAAAAAGGCCAAAGACATGGCCTTCGACATTCCCGACGAGGTCACCAACTTCCTGGCGGAAAAAGTCACCAAAAACATCCGCCGCATCGAGGGTGCCCTCCTCCGCATCGCCAGCCACCAATCGCTTCTCAGCGGACCCATTTCCGTCGAAACCGTTGCAAAATTCCTCCACGATATCATCCAGGAAGAACAGCAAACACAGGTTTCCGTTGACGTCATTCAACAAAAGGTCTGTGCATTTTATAATATCTCCCTCGCCGACATGGTCAGCAAAAAACGCCCCGCAAACCTCGTCTTCCCACGCCAAATGGCCATGTACCTCTCGCGCCTCCTCACCTCCCACTCCCTCCAGGAAATCGGCGCCTCCTTCGGCGGACGTGACCACGGTACCGTCATCCACGCCTGCAAATCCATCGAAAATATCACCGAACAAGACGAAATCGCTAAACGTAACCTCCAACTCCTCCATAAACAACTCGCTAACAACCGCTAAGGGTGAGGGGTGGGAGATTTAGCAAATTTTTCCGGAAAAACCATTTTTTGCAAAAATTGGTTTTCCCGGACCCTTTCCAAAAAAACTCTTATTCGGAAGGCATTTTTGTGGCACGTAGTGCCACAAAAATGCCTTCCGGTAGGGACAGCTTCTATTTCGAGCGCTAGGTTCGTTGCGCGTCGGATCTCAATGCCATCACGTACGTTAGTACGCTCAGGCATCTCGTCCTCGCGCGCCTG
>CAYWEO010000029.1:0-7495 GCA_964457855.1 uncultured Opitutales bacterium
CCTCCGGACCTCCCCGTAAAAAACTCTTATTCGGAAGGCATTTTTATGGCACTACGTGCCACAAAAATGCCTTCCGATGCTTTGTTGTGTTAGCGTTCCCCTTTTTTTTGCTTGAAAAGCAAAATATATATCGCTTTTCTTTGGAGGGTGCGGGAACTTCTTCTTTTCCCGAGAAAAGAAAGGTTCCCGCAAAAACAAAAATAAACGATATTTTCTATGAAATTTTCTAAGCGTTTAATGACGACAGAATCCTACAAATTTGCGGTGATTAAGGAGGCGAAGCGGGCGGCGTTGGCGAAGTTTCCGGCGGCGTGGTTGATTGATGCGAGTATTGGAGAGCCGGGTGAGATGGCGGATGCGCGGGTCGTGGAGCGGCTGCGGGAGGAGAGTTTGAAGCCGGAAAATCGTGGGTACGCTGACAATGGGTGTCGGGAGTTTTTGTTGGCAGTGAGTCGGTACATGGAGGGGACTTTTGGGGTCAAATTGGATCCGGACAAGGAGATTTTGCACTCGGTTGGAATGAAGCCGGCCTTGGGGATTCTGGCGTGCTGCTTGGTGGATCCGGGGGATGTTGTGCTGGAAACAACGCCGTGTTATCCCGTTTTTGGCGTCCAGAGCAGGTATTATGGGGGTGACGTACATAAGCTGCCGCTACTTGAGGAAAACAACTGCTTGCCCGATTTAGAGGCCATTCCTACGTCGATTCTTGAGCGAACGAAGGTCCTGAGTTTGAATTATCCGAATAACCCAACGGGGGCCGTAGCGACCTGGGAGTTTTTCGAAAAAGTCATCTGGCTGGCGAAGAAATATAATTTTGCCGTGATCCAGGATGCCGCCTACGCAGCACTGACGTTTCAAGGGAAGCCGTTGTCGATTCTGCAAGTTCCTGGCGCAAAAGACGTCGCTGTGGAGCTACATTCGCTGTCAAAGGCGTTCAACATGACGGGTTGGCGCCTCGGCTGGGTCTGCGGGAACGAACAGACTGTAAGTGCTTTTGGCAGAGTGAAAAACCACACCGATTCGGGGCAATTCTTGGCCATCCAAAAGGCGGGCATCACGGCCCTCGAACACCCAGAGATTGCGAGTAAAATGGCCGAAAAATACGAACGGCGCATGACGGCTCTCGTGCGCATCCTGCAGCGTGTCGGGTTTTGGGATGTTAAAATGCCCGGTGCAGGATTCTTCCTCTATATAGAGGCCCCCAAAGGTGCCCAATCGAAGGCGAATGGAGAGACTTTCCCATTCAACGACGCGGCTGCCGTCAGCAGCTGGCTCATTGAAAACGCCCTTATCGCCACCGTCCCCTGGGATGATGTCGGCGCTTTCGTGCGCTTTTCCGTTACGTTCGACACCATGTCCGTCGCAGGCGGCGAAACGGCCCTCCTCGCGGAACTTGAAGGAAGGCTGTCGAAGTGGACGTTTAGGTTTTGAAGTAAGGGATGGGACGCAATAGCTTCCCGGAAAACCATTTTTTACAAAAATTGGTTTTTCTGGAAATTAAAACCAAAGCTTATTCAATGAGAAGGGGTCGATTTTGAGATGATAGGGACGGCTACAAAAAAATTTAATTCCTGAGCGTACTGTAGTACGTGATGGGATTAAATTTTTTTTGTAACGGAACTCTAGCGCTCAAAATCGACCCCTTCTCATTGAATATGGATAAGGTCTTCGAGATCTTCTATGATGCGCTCCAGGCTATTAAAACGGTTAAGGAGTTCGAGGTTTTTGCGGAAGTTTTTGAGGAGCCAGTCGTTGAATATAATGGATTTGACTTCATCGCGGAGGTATTGCATGCGTTCTTGGGGGATGAGAATGCAGCCTCCCTGGCGTTCGAAAAAGAGGGCATTTTCGTATTGGTGGTTATCGGCGGCCTGGGGGTAGGGAAGGAGGATGGAGGGGAGGCAGCAGTGGGTGAATTCGGCGATGCTACCGGCGCCTGCTCTGGAAATGGCGAGGTCGGCGGCTGAGAGGACGAGAGAGATGTTGTCCACGAAGGGGACGAAAATGATGCGTGTTGTTTGTTGAAAGGAGTTGCATTGTTCAACGACACCTTGGCTGCCTTTGCCAATACCGGTGACGCAATACACGTGAATACCCTGCTCGCAGAGCCATTCGCAGTTTTCGGAGACCCATTGGTTAAGAATACTTGCTCCCTGACTTCCACCGAGGACCAGAAGGACTTTCCCGGTTGCTGGTAGTCCGAGCATGTGGCGAGCGACCTCTTTTGACAGGCGCCTAACCTCCTTGCGGATGGGGTATCCATAGTGGCGAATGGCTTGCGGGGGGAGTCCCTTAAGTCGAACGCCCTCTGGCAAATAGACACGCTTAGCGAAACCGCTCAACAAACGGGTGGCCTTCCCAGGTTTGCGATTGGCCTCGTGCAGAACCCGTGGGTAGCCGAGGAAGAATCCCGCAGCAACAATCCCGAAGGAGGTGAATCCGCCGAATCCAACAACGACGTCCGGATGTATTTTCCACAGGTAAGTGATGGACGTCCAAAGGCTTTTCAGTTGCCAAAATAGGAATTTGAAGAGTTGAATGGGTTTGAAGGAAAACGGAACTGCCGGGACGCACGTAAACTGCAGTTGGGCATATTTTTGGGAAATTCTCGCGTCAATGTCCTTGTTGCTGAGAACGATGTGAACGTGATGCCCCCGTTCGACAAGTCCTTGAGCTAGAGCGATTCCTGGGGAAATGTGTCCGCCGGAACCACCGCAAGCAATGACGAAAACGCTCATACCTTTGTGATGATAGCGGCATCCTCCTTGAGAACGCCGTTGATAGAGCAGTTAACTAAAATTCCGATGAGGAAGAACATCAAAATCAAATTGGATCCTCCATAGCTAATGAATGGCAACGACATCCCTTTCGTCGGCAGCAAGCCGGTGACGACTCCCATGTTGATGAGCGCCTGAAACGTCACGAACAATAGGGCGCCAGCCGCCACTTCGAAATAGTAGAGATTACGAAGGCGTCTTAAAATGTCCACTCCGATGAGGAAAAAGATCGCGAACATCACGATCACGAAAATGGTTGCGAAAAGTCCGAATTCTTCCCCAAGGATAGAAAAAATGAAGTCCGTATGAGCTTCTGGCAGAAAGGCTTCCTGCTGTCGACCGTTGGCGATTCCCAGGCCAAAGAGGCCGCCAGAGCGAAATCCCAAAATGCCTTGCCAAAGCTGGTAAGCGCTGGTCAGTTTTTGGCTTTCGACGTCAAAAATCGCTGTGATCCGCTTCCAACGCAAGGGGTTCAAAAAGGATCCTACGAGAAATAAAACAAATCCCAACACGGTCGACGGGATCAAGAATCGCAATCGGGCTCCTCCGAGGAAAAGCATCGAAAATCCGACGAGCCCGAACAAAACGGTTGTTCCAAGGTCTGGCTCCAAAATCACCAAAGCGCAAAAGCTTCCAATCAAGCAACAAGGCATCAAAAAGCCTTCCTTGAAAGCGCTCATTAAACGTTGATTTTCAGCAACATAATGGGCCATGGCAAGAATGAACGCCACCTTCGCGAGCTCCGAGACTTGAAAACGGATTTGTTTAAGTCCCAACCAACGACTGGAGCCATTGACCTTAATTCCGATTCCGGGGATCAAAACGATCATGAGGAACACCAGCGCAATCCCGATCAAAAGGGGGATACGAGGCCGAATCGCTTCCAGATCAACACGTATTGCGAAGACCAGTCCCGAAATGGCTAAGCACAACCCAACCAATTGTTTAAAGAGAAAACTACCCTTTAGAAACGAATGCGTTGCGCTCGATAGAACCACCATTCCGATGAGAGACAACACAACCCCGATCCCACATAAAACGACTTCTCTGTGTCCTAACTGACATTGCTTGCGCATGGTTTAATGTTGAGCATTCTTCTGAGCATCCTCAACAGGAACGGTTGGAGCTTCCTCCGTTAAATTAAATAACGCATCAGCCTCTTCCAAAACTTTTTCTGACTCAGGTCCTTGCGGTACGGCAGGTTGCGGATTTACAGGAGCTTCATGAGAAGGCGCCAGAGATGGCGTAGATGCTGGATTTGTTTCTCCGGAGGACGCGGCTGCATTTGCCTCTCCTTGCAAGGAAGCATCTACGACGGAAGGATTTGCCAAATCTTGCGATATTCCTTCAGCGCTTCCCGATGCTGTTTGTTCGGATGAAACTGCGGAGGTCTTTGCAACCCCTTCTGATACAATCAGTTTTCTTCCTTCGCGAAGATTTCTGGCATGCGAAATGTGGTTCCATTTTTTCAACTGATTGACGGAAACGCCCCATTTTTTCGCAATTGTCGCCAACGTTTCTCCGCGAGACACGATGTAAGTGCCTTCGCCAAGAGAGGAAACTCCTTGGCTGTGAACGTGTTGCTTCGCTTTGTGAGCGTGGTGATGGGTTGCCCTGCGCAATGCCGCTACCGCACTTGGGGGTACTTTCAAAGTCTGTCCAACGCGCAAAGTATCTCCCGTTAAACTATTTGCTGCTTTCAGTTGACGCCCCGAAATACGCCCCTTAACTGCGATTTTTGAGAGCGAATCGCCCGGACGCACGCGATAACTGGCGGTAAAATTGGGATATACGCTCGATTTTTGGATGTCCAATGCCTGGAAAGTTCTGTCGGAGGGAGAAGGAGAGGACAGCGGAACGATCAATTTTTGCCCTTTGCGAATCATGGATTGACGTGTTAAGTGGTTCGCTTGCAATAAATTCTGTAATTTCGTACCCGTCCGCCTTGCAATCTTGGCGAGGGTGTCTCCATTCCTCACGATGTAGATCTTCGACGCCGTTGCCAACAATCCTTCGCCGGCAATTTTGTTGGTGGCTTGACGTGAGAGTTGATCGCCATTCGTAGTTTTCATCACCGTTTGCGTTGTGATTGCTTGACCCGTAAGCGCCTGTTCAGCAGCTGTTTGCGCAGGACGGCGGGGGGTTGCGCGAATGGCATCGACATCGACAGCCGTCGCCTGTGCCTGCTTTGGAGACTCAGCTGCCGCCTTTTCGTCCGCATTGGCCGCCTTTTGGTCTCCATTTTGACGAGGCTCCTGCGCGGGAGAAACCGCCTGTTCGCTCGTTTGGCACCCACTCGGGATGACCAAAAGTAGGAACAAGCCCACGTGAAAAATTCCAACAATACCCAATAATTTTATCGATTTCATCATATTTACCCACTAAACAACTATTACAAGACGTCATTTCGAAACTTTTCTCAAGAAAAAAATCAATGGAATCAAGATCTTTTTTTGGTCTTGACAAAGAGCATTTCATTAAGTACTAAAAAGCCATGAGTAGCAAATATTTAAGTAAGGTTTTGGATCGCCTGGACGGCCTCGATAAGAAGCAACTCATCACCCTTATCCAACGTTTGCTTCGTGAGCGCACTCTTTTTGAGTCCGTTTTTAACACGATTCGCGAGGGCATTTTGGTCATTGACCCCTCAGGCACCATCGAATACGCGAATCCGACGGCTCACGCACTTCTCGGCATCCCTCAGGAAGATGCAATTAAAAACTTGTGGAAGCTCGCACCGGATCTCGCTAAAATCTTCACATCCAATGACTTTTCAACCGATTCCGATGATGCCTCAGATCGTCTTTTTTCGTGCGAATTTGAAATCACTTACCCAGAACAACGTTTGGTACGTCTCCACAAAATTCCCCTAAAGTCGTTTCATCATGGCGAAACCAAACAATTTCTTCTGATGTTCACCGATATCACGCAGGAAAAACAATGTGCAGAGAAACGTATTGCCCAAGAACGACTTTCTTCGGTTTTTCTCCTCGCCGCAGAGGTCGCGCACGAAATCGGCAATCCATTGAACTCGATTCAGATCCATCTCTCTCTGGCCCAACGACAACTGAACTTGTCGGCTCTCAAGCGCTCCAAGCAAAAAATGCACGATTCCATCGGTATTTGCTTAAGTGAAGTGAAGCGCTTGGATGGCATTGTGAAGAACTTCCTCCAAGCCATTCGTCCACAAGCGGTTGTGTTTAAACATGCGGACATCATTTGCGTTCTCGAAGACGTTCTCAAAATTCTTGAGCAAGAGTTGAAAGATCTTCGCATTGCCGTTGATTTGCAAGTGGGGACGACTCTCCCGCTCATCGCCATTGACGAAAATCAAGTCAAGCAGGTGTTTTTCAATATCCTCAAAAACGCCATGGAAGCGATGGATCAAGGGGGGCCCATTCGCATTCACGCGAGCATTGTGGACAACGACTTAGTCCTCAAATTCATCGACCAAGGGGCGGGAATTTCTGAGGCAATCATCGGCCAACTGTTCCACGCGCACGAGACCAGCAAGCCCTCCGGCAACGGCCTCGGCATGATGATCGTTCAGCGCATCATGCACGCGCACGGTGGCACGGTAGATGTCGCAACAAAGCAGGACGATGGCACAACGATTACCCTCAAATTCCCCTTGCAGCACAAGCGCTTCAAGAGAATCGAGCAGGCCACCGCATTGCCCGAATTGACAGAGTGAGGGGGGGGTGGAGGGGAGTTAGTTTGCTGTTGGCTTTTCCCCCGAGATTTCCGGTGGTAGAATGACGCTGTCTGCGTCGGTGGCACCAGTAGCGCTCCCAGTCTGACCGATATTTAAGTCACGGGATTCATCGGTTTTACTGGTGATAGTGTCTATGACGTCATCGGTAAAAGCGCTTTTCATTTCTTTAGCAGATGCGTTGCTGCATGTATGCGCTGAGATCAGCGAATTCAGTGCTTGTGATTTCGGATTAACCTCCGTTCCCATGTCATCATTTATGACGTTTTTCTCCTCTTTTGCTACTGAAGGTGCCTGGCGAGTAGCACCTGCGGGGTTTTCTACGGTGGAATTGTTGCTCGCAAATTCAACTGTGCGGGAAGCGTTACCGGATCCGATCGATGATAGATTGCTCATAAAAAATAAGGGTTAAATCAACATAATGGTTGATAATATTTTGATTCTATAGCAAAAATTGTGAGAGGTAAATAGGATATTTCGGATTTTAACAAGAATCGCAAAAGAGTCCGTTTACCGATGTATTGCATTTTGTATGAAGAGAAATTGGTGTCTTTTAGGTGTTTTAGCGGTGTTGTTTTTCGGAACGCTTTGGGTTAGACCCCTCGCGAACCCCGATGAGGGACGCTACTCAGAGGTCCCACGGGAAATGGTCGAATCGGGAGACTGGGTTGTCCCAAGACTCAACGGCGTCATCTACTTCGAGAAACCCCCCTTAGCCTACTGGATCAATGCCATCGCCATCAAATTCCTCGGCACCTCCCTCCCCAGCGTCCGTTTCCCCAATGCCCTCATGGCCTTTCTAACCTGCGCTCTCATCATGATCGCCGGAACCGCCCTCTACGGCAAAAAACAAGCCTTCTGGGGGACCTTCGCCCTCGGCTCCTCCGGCCTCTTCTTCGGCATGAGCCAAGTCATGACCGTCGATATGACGCTTACAGCCTGTTTGACGCTTACGTGGGTAAGCTTCATCATGGCAGTGAGGAAAGAAGGTTTGCTCGGGAACCCT
>CAYWEO010000030.1:0-7410 GCA_964457855.1 uncultured Opitutales bacterium
AGTCGTCGCACCCGGATCGATCACGATGTACTTTTCGTAATAAATCACCTGCTCCAAATGCGTTGGCGTCATGTCCAGCATCAATCCCAAATAACTGGGGGCGCTTTTCAAAAACCAAACGTGCGAAACGGTCACCGCTAACTCAATGTGGCCCATCCGTTCGCGACGCACGCGAGAGACAGTCACTTCAACGCCACAACGGTCGCAAATGACGTTTTTATACCGCACGCGCTTGTATTTTCCACACGCACATTCGTAGTCTTTAACCGGACCAAAAATGCGTTGACAAAAGAGTCCACCCGGCTCTGGCTTAAACGTCCGGTAATTAATGGTTTCTGGATTTTTGACCTCCCCACGACTCCATGAGCGTATATTCTCAGGCGAAGCAATCGTCATTCTCACGTAAGAATTACGCCCCGCCTCTTGCTCTTGATCTAACCCCAATATATCGACAATATGTTTTGTATCCATTACTAAAAACCCTTACTTGTGAAAAGTTTCGCCAGTCGTGTCATCAAAACTGACGGATTCCTTGGACCCAAACTTAACATTTAGGCACAATCCCTGCATTTCTTTGACCAAAACGTTGAAGGACTGCGGAGTTCCGGCCACCAACGACTGATCGCCCTTGACCAGAGACTCGTACATATTCGTACGACCACTGACATCGTCGGACTTAACCGTCAAAAGCTCCTGAAGTGTAAAGGCCGCACCATAAGCTTCCAACGCCCACACTTCCATCTCTCCGAACCGTTGACCACCGTATTGCGCCTTTCCTCCGAGAGGTTGCTGCGTAATCAAACTGTAAGGTCCGACCGCACGGGCGTGGATCTTGTCATCAACCAAGTGATTGAGCTTCATCATATAGATTTGCCCAACAACGACTTTTTGGTCAAAACATTCCCCGGTTCTTCCATCGAAAAGCTCCGTTTTGCCGCATTCCGGCAAATTCGCCTGACGGAGATAATCCTGAATCGCTTCCTCAGAAATATCGTCAAAAACCGGCGTTGCCACGTGCAATCCCAGCTTTTTACAAGCCCAACCAAGGTGCGTTTCCAAAACCTGACCAACGTTCATACGACTCGGCACGCCAATGGGACTGAGCACAATTTGAACGGGCGTTCCGTCTGGCAAGAACGGCATGTCTTCGACAGGAACAATTTTCGCCACAACGCCTTTGTTTCCGTGCCGACCGGCCATTTTATCGCCCACTTTAATCCGACGTTTCGCGGCCACATAAACCTTAACGCTCTTAATGATATTGGATTCCTCACCGCCGTTCGCTTCCAAACCAGCCACCTTCGTGTTGTATTCCGTCTCAATTTCGGTAAAACGCTGCTTAAAGCGCTCCACAATCTCCATAATTTTGATGCGTACGGGAGACTGTTCAATTTGAACGTTCGAAGACGCGGATGCCAAGCGACGTAAAAGCGTTTTTGTAATTTTACGATTTGCTGGAATCACGATTTCATTCGTATCGCCATCAATGACGTCCAACGGAATTTTTTCGCCCAACAGAATATTCGACAAAGCATCGGTAAATTCTTCACGAATTTTGTCCGTTTGCATGCGATATTCTTCATTAATCTTCTTGATTTGACGGCGCTTATCCTGCGGAATCAACGCGAACCTGTCCTTATCCGACTTGTACGACATGCGAACATCGCGCACAATACCGCCGAATCCGGACGGCACAATCATGGACGTATCGCGGACATCAGCAGCTTTTTCACCGAAAATAGCACGCAATAATTTTTCTTCCGGCGCCAAATCAGTCTCGCTTTTTGGCGTAATTTTACCCACCAAAATATCCCCCGGCTTAACCTCCGCACCAATGCGCACAATGCCATTGGGGTCGAGATTTCTCAATGCTTCTTCGCTCACATTTGGAATATCTCGAGTAATTTCCTCGGGTCCCAACTTCGTATCGCGGGCAGTGACTTCGAACTCCTCGATGTGAATGGACGTAAACGTGTCCTCTTTAATCAAATCTTCGCTCAGCAGAATAGCATCTTCAAAGTTGTAGCCATTCCACGGCATAAAAGCCACCAAAACGTTCTTACCCAACGCCATTTCTCCCAGCTTCGTCGCAGCACCATCGGCAATCACTTGATCGATTTCAATCTTATCGCCTTTTTTGACAATCGGCGTTTGATTGAAACACGTCGCCGCATTGGAACGACAAAACTTGCGCAATTCGTAGATATAAACACCCTTTTTAGGATCGTGCTTGAGCTGTTTTTCCCAACGAACAGGCAGATAGCCATCGTTCGTAATGACAATGCGTTTTGCATCGACCGAGGCCACGATTCCCGCATTTTCCGCCACAACTACCGTCCTAGAATCTCTCGCAACACGGGCCTCAATGCCCGTACCAATCAATGGCGATTCCGTTTTTAGAAGAGGAACCGCTTGACGTTGCATATTCGCACCCATCAACGCACGACTGGCATCGTCATTTTTCAAAAATGGAATCATCGCGGCCGCAACAGAAACCAACTGCTTCGGGGAAACGTCCATATAATTGACCACTTTTGGATCCACATCCAAAACTTCATCCTTATGCCGCGCAGTAACACGCCCCAGCAAATGGCCATCAGGACCCATCGCAGAATTGGCCTGAGCAATGATCAAATTCTCGTCCTCATCCGCAGTTAAATGGTGAACTTCATCCGTAACAACGCCATTTTTGACGACACGATACGGAGTTTCCATGAATCCAAACTCGTTAATTTTCGCAAAAACGGTCGGCGAATTGATCAAACCAATATTTGGACCTTCCGGCGTCTCGATAGGACAAATGCGTCCGTAGTGAGAATTATGAACGTCACGCACCTCAAAACCCGCCCGATCACGGTTCAAACCGCCCGGTCCAAGGGCCGATAAACGCCGTTTATGCGTTAATTCCGCAAGAGGGTTAATCTGATCCATGAATTGCGAGAGCTGACTTCTCGCAAAAAAGTCGCGAATTCCGGTACTTAACGCCTTGGAATTCACCAACTTTTGTGGCGTCAAAACATCCACGCTTTGATCGTGCAAAGTCATACGTTCGCGTACAACACGCTCGGTACGCACCAAACCCATTCGGCATTGATTGACAAGGAGTTCCCCAACCATCCGAATACGACGACTCCCCAAATGGTCAATATCATCCACATATCCATTGCCTTTCTTCAATTGGCAGAGATACGCGGTCGCCTTCACGATGTCCTCAGAGTGGATCAAACGTTCATCGAGGCCTCTTTCGACACCTAAACGACGATTCACCTTATAACGCCCAACTCGACCCAAATCATACCGCTTGATATCTCCAAAGAGACGACGCATCAACGCTTTAGCATTCGACAAATTGGGGGGCTCGCCGGGACGCAAACGCTTGTAAATTTCACGCAAAGCCTCTTCTTCGTTGGGAATCGTGTCCTTTTTCAAACAACGAATGATCGTTCCATCATCGACAGAACCATCCACAATACGGACCTCTTCGATTCCAGATGCAATAAACGCCCTCAAACTCGTCTTTGTCAACGGGTCAAAAGAACGCGCCAGTACCATTCCTCTCTTGGCATCCACAATGTCATCCACGAGAATGAAATTAGACACATTTTCCTCATCAAGCAGCTTTTGAACAGGCAAACTTTGGATTTGATAAAAGAGATTCAAAATCTGAACGTCTAAACCATAACCAAGCGCGCGCAAAAATGTCGTAATCAAAAACTTGCGACGACGACGGCGACGATCTAAATAGACGTACAACAAATCATTTTGGTCAAATTGAACCTCAATCCACGTCCCTCGATCGGGAATAATGCGAAACGAATAGAGCGTTTTCCCTGTCGTATGAATCGATTCCTCAAAACAGATTCCAGGAGAACGGTGCAACTGACTAATGACCACACGTTCAGCACCATTGATGACAAAAGATCCGCGATCCGTCATCATGGGCAGCTCACCCATATAAATTTCTTCTTCCTGAATCTCTTCACCAGTATGCAACCGAAATTTGACGTAAAGTGATACACAGTAAGTACTTCCCTCGCGAATACACTGTGAATCCGTCTGTTTTGGACCCACAAGATTGTAGGAAATATACTCCAATTTAGAATTTCCGTCATAACTCTCGATTGGAAAAACTTCACGTAAAACTCCTTCAAGCCCAATAGCTTTTCTTTGCCCGGGAGGAGTTTGTACTTGCAAAAAATCTCTAAATGAGTTAGTCTGAATTTCGATCAGATTCGGGGGAGAGACAATTTCTTCGAGTTTTCCAAAATTAGTACGCTTGAACATGTTGGTTACCAATAACAATTAATGACAAAACAGCGCAAGGGCCTTACTTACGACAAGTAAAACCCGCGCCATCTACTTTAAAAAGAAATCTTTGATAAGTGTAATCAATTACTTAATTTCCACTTTCGCGCCAGCAGCTTCTAATTTTGTTTTCATTTCTTCGGCTTCTTTCTTGCTGATGCCTTCCTTGACGGATTTCGGAGCACCATCCACAAGATCTTTGGCCTCTTTCAAGCCAAGACTTGTGAGAGTACGGACTTCCTTAATGACATTGATCTTGTTCGCGCCAGCCTCTTTAAGGATGACAGAAAACTCTGTTTTTTCCTCTACAGGAGCCGCCGCTGCCGCTTGTAGCACAGGAGCCGCCGCTGCAGGAGCCGCTGCACTCACGCCCCAAGCCTTTTCGAGCTCTTTGACAAGATCGGCAATCTCCAAAACGGACTGCTTGCTCAACCAATTAATAATGTCTTCTTTCGTGATTTCTTTGATGATACTCATAATACATTCTCCTTGAACTGTTAGCGCTTTTTAAGCATTTAAGAAGTCGCCCTCCTAACGTCGTTCTTTAGATGTTTGTTGATATGTTAATGTGAAATTAAAAAATAAAATAATTAAAATAAACCCTAAACTTGCTCTGATCTTGCTTGCAGAACATTGAGCAACCCTCTTGGAACTCCCTGCAAGACAGTAACAAACTGCTGCAATGGGGTAATGAGAAGGCCCAAAAACTGCGCGCGCAAAACTTCAATCGAGGGCAACCGTGACAAGGCATGGATGTCGTTAGCATCAATACTTTTGCCGTCTAAAACGCCACCCCTGACAACCAATTTCTCTTTTTCCTTAGAAAATTGCAAGAGAATTTTCGCCACCTCAGAAGGATTTCTGCCACCGGCCACCAAGGATATTTGACCCTGCAAAAACTGACTAATATCCGGCAATCCTTTTTTCTTTGCGACGAGGTTCAAAATGCTCTTCTTGACGACGTGATACTGAGCGTTCTTCTTACTCAAATCCTTCTTTAAGGCGGTCACATCCTCAACGTTAACCCTTTGATAATCAGCGAGAAAAAGGTACTGATGGTCCTCCAAATACCCCTCCACCTCTCGCACTAAATACTGTTTCGCTGCCCTCATATAATATGCACTCCTTATGAATAAATCATCTTAAAGACTAAAAAACTCCTTAACCAACAACGGAATTCCTGGACTCATCGTACTCGCTAACGTGACACTTTTGACGTAATGCCCCTTAAACGATGCAGGACGCGCCTTGCGAACTTCCTCGATAACCTTGACTGCATTCCCCATAAGCTGTTCTGCCGTAAAGGATTTCTTTCCGATCACAACGGCCACATTAGCAGTCTTATCCATCTTAAATTCAACACGACCGGCCCTAACCATGCGGATACCTTCCACAATGTCGTCCGTAACCGTCCCCGACTTCGGATTCGGCATCAACCCGCGAGGCCCCAAAACGCGCGCCACATTGCGCACTTCTTTCATCGCGCTCGTCGTCGACAAAGCAACGTCAAAATCCATCCAATTTTCGTCCTGAATTTTCTTCAAAATATCTCCTAAACCGGCATAATCAGCGCCCGCATCGAGTGCCACTTGGGGATTTTCCGTAAACACAAGAACGCGCACCTTTTTGCCACTACCATGCGGCAGATTGACTGTTCCGCGCACCATTTGGTCGCTCTGTTTGGGATCCACACCCAAATGCATCGATAACTCCACGGTTTCGTCAAACTTTGCCTTCGTCTCTGCGGGAAGTTTGCAGAGCAAACCCACACCCTCCCCTAAAGAATATTCCTTGGCAAAATCAAACCCTTTGACTAAATCCTGATAACGCTTACTTCTTTTTTCCATAAACCCCTTTATCTTTGTTAAAAATCGCTATAACTCATTAAGCCGCAATTACAACGGTGATACCCATGCTACGAGCGGTCCCTTCAATCATGCGCACGGCTTGATCGAGATCCTGCGTGTTCAAATCTTCCATCTTAAGCTTCGCAATCTCCTCAAGCTGCTGACGCGTCACTTTTCCCACCTTATTCTTATTGGGAGTCGCCGATCCGCTCGGAATTCCTGCCGCCTTTTTCAATAGAATGGCAGCCGGCGGCGACTTCAGAATGAAACTGAACGTGCGATCCACATAAACAGAAATGACCACGGGCAAAATAAGCCCCGCTTGATCCTTCGTCCTAGCGTTAAACTCTTTACAAAAGGCCATGATATTCACGCCCTTTGAACCCAAAGCAGGACCGACAGGAGGGGCAGGATTCGCGGCCCCAGCTGGCAATTGCAACCTAATTTCTCCAACAATTTTCTTTGCCATAAAATTCTAATTCTCCTCTTTATTGACTTGCCAATATTCAACTTCTACAGGTGTAGAACGACCAAATATCGACAAAAGTACCTTTAATTTTCCTTTTTGAGGATCCACTTCTTCGATCTGTCCTGTCAAGTTTATAAATGGACCTTCGTTAATTTTTACTAAATGACCAACCTCGTAACTCACGGTCGGCACTTCTTTGCCCTCGGAATCCTTCATTTGCCCCATAATGCGCTCGATTTCGCTCTTTTTAAGAACGGCGGGCGATTGCCCACCAACAAAATCAACGATTCCCTGAATGTGTTTGATAAAATTCCAAACATCTTGCAACAATTTTCCCTCATCGTCGTAAAGACGCATGTGAATAAACATGTAACCGGGGTAAAACTTACGCAAACGGGCTCGCTTTTTACCGTTTTTCACCTCAACGACCTTCTCCGTTGGAACCAAAACCTGCTTAACGCAATCCGCAAAACTCTCGTTTTTAATCAGTTTTTCCAAGTACTCTTTGGCGCGAAGCTCCTGATTGGAAAGGATTTGCAGGGTATACCAACAGTAGTCGCTCAAGGGGGATTTTTCCATAAAAACAAATTCCTAGCGCACCAAATACGTAAACAGACTCACCACTTGGAATAAGGCAAAATCGACAATACCTACGTAAATTCCCAAAAGCACGATGCTAATAATGACAACGACCGTCGACTTTTTTAGCTCAGCACGCGTCGGCCAAGTGACTCTTTTCAACTCGTTCCCGAGCTCGCCACTGAAGATTCTGATTTTTTGAAATATTTA
>CAYWEO010000031.1:0-7095 GCA_964457855.1 uncultured Opitutales bacterium
CAAAAAAACTCTCGTAGGGAAGGCATTTTAGTTCGGCCTTACAGGCCAAACTAAAATGCCTTCCGATGTGTTTTTCAAAGGTTCCCGCGAATCATTTCACTTTATTTTCTTTAAATAGGAGATCTATTGTAACGGGTGAACCCTCGTTGTGCGACCGGGTCATGATGAAAACCTGTCGTAAGGCACCACCTTTGTTCTCATTTTTTGCGTTTTTATACCTACTATCGCAACACTCGAGAGATTTGATACCTCGTTCATCGAAACACTTTTTTAAAGCGTTTTCCAACTGGTCCACGCTTAACTTAGAAAGGCTTTTGCCAAGATCGATATGCTCAAGGTTTGGGTATTCAAGAATCAACTGCACCACTGCCTCGGGAGTGAACGATTTGCCTCCACTGGACTTGAAATACGACGCACTAATATTATCAAAATCCTTCAAAGCGTCTAAAAAATCACCTACTGATTTAAGTGGATATAATTGACGATTATCCTCAAATACTGTGACTGTGAGCACCTTGGATTTCAGCGATGTGTAATTGAGGGAAGCATTTCCGCTAAGTAATACGAACAGTTCTAACTGAGAGAGTTCTTTTTCGTTGAATATTTTCGGAAGGATTTCCAGAAGTCGTTCCCGTAGTTTCTCATCTACTCCCGTTTCATTGAATAGTTCTAAACGGACTATAGACTTAGGCTTCTTACCGTAACGAAACTGAAGAGAAGCCCCTTCACCAAGCGCTATCCACAATTTTAACTGAGAGAGTTCATCTTCATTGTCTTCATTGGGTACTTTCGCAAGGATTTCCAGGAATCGCTCCAGTAATTTCAGATCCACTCCCGTTCCATTGAATAGCTCTAAACGGACTGTACGGTTCTTTTTGCAACGAAGCTTAAGGAAATTCGTTAACTGTTTTTGAACTTCGCTGGGTGTTGCAATCGGCGGAAGTTTCTTGACAATCTCTTCGATCACTTTGCTATCATTCTCCGATTTGCTCTTAAGCGCTAACTGACAATGCTCATCGCAATATCTGAGAATTTCTTCAGCTACACGACTTAACGGGAAACCAATGAAATCTCTACACATGTCAGCACTTTCGATAAACGACTCCCACTTTTTTAGATCCAAGAATAATTCATGCCCGTCTTGCACACCCTCGAAAAGCTTTTGTGAGAGATTGGTCAATAATATTTCATGGAAGTTATCATCCCATCTTTGCAGGTAAGCAATTGCCTCGTTGACCTCTTTTGAATTGATAAAATGCATCCTTAACTCCCCATTTTCAGTTTTGCAGAACGGGGGCATCTCATAATTCTTATAACTCGCTGCTGTCTTTAATGGTGGGAGCTTCTTTAGCTTCTCAATCTTTTTTTGCTCCTCGATCTTTAACGCTTCGATTCTCTTTTGCTCTTCTAGCTTCAGTGCTTCAAGTTTCTTCTGCGCTTCGATCTTTTTTTGCTCCTCTAGCTTTAATGATGCCAGCTTCTTTAGCATTTCCTCATTCTGATTTTTCCACACTGCGCGCTTCTTTAACATTTCCTCTTTCTGCTTTTTCGACGCATCGAGTTGCTTGAGCACTACCTTTTTCTGATTTTTCAGTGTATTGAGCTTCTTTAGGATTTCCTCCTTCTGCTTTTTTAGTGCTTCGAGCTGCTCTTTAGCTTCTTTCTCTTTCTTATTTTTCAGTTTTTTCTCTTTCAATTCTTGAAGCCTCTTTTCATCTTCCTCTTTCTCCTTCTTCGACGCTTCGAGCTTCTTTTGCTTTTCCTCCTCCTGCTTCTGCTTTTTGAGGTTCTTTGCATTTTCCTTTTTCTGATTTTTCGACACATTGATTTTCTTTATGCCTTCATCTTGCTTATTCTTCGACACTTCGAGCTTCTTTGTGTTTTCCTCTTTCTGCTGCTGCTCTTTGAGCTTCTTTTCTTCCTGCTTCTGTTGCCAGGTTTTAGTGGCAAAAACGTCGGTGCTGGTAGTTAGCGACCCTGCGATAGCTAATCCGATGATTAAGGTCCTGATCAGTTTTGATAGTTTTGTTTTCATAAGGTATAAAATGGTTGTTATAGTGACAATTGGTAAACGCGATTGTAATTTGTTATCATCACTCCGTCAATCATCAAGCTTTATTTCCTTAAAAATAACGCTGTATCAGTACAAAAAATTCTGCCATCCTGTCTTCAGGAAATGGAAAACTTTCCGAAAATTACCAAGTCTGAACCGATGGCGCACGCCCTTTTTGTATCGTATAAACGGCAAGGTGGGTACGGAGGCCATTGGGGGGGATTTGGTCGAGGATTTCTTTTTTGAAGGCGTCGTTGGTTCTGGGGATCACGATGGCATTTTCGGCCTTTGCGACGACGTAGATGTCGCTATTGCCAAAGGGGTCGCGCAGGATGGGTTCTTGCGAGGCGAGTTCGGGGAAATTATAGAAGCAGATCCCTTTGCGGTTCAACAGGTTGGCTTCTTCCGCGGAAAGGGTTTGTCCGTCGAGTGCTCTTCCTGAGAGCGATTTGACAAAATCCTCAGCGACGTCTTTTAAATTCACAGACTGATTGGGCTTGATGCATGAGGGGTATTTCCCGTATTCTTGCTTATAAGCGTCGAGAGCTAAAATGTATTGAGAAAACTGGGCCTTCGCCTTGAGCGTCAGGGAAGAGGTTTTAATGTTGTTCCCGATTGGGACAGCAATTGCGTACAGAATCGCGACGATAGCCATTACAAAGAGTAATTCAATCATCGAGAAGGCCCTCTGACGCTGAAATTGACGAAACATCCCTTCCATTGTAGGATAAAAAAAAGCGGCTTGCAAGTAAAAAATGAGGCTTGTTTCGTTATTTTCTTGCAATAAAACGATAAAAAACTTGTTTTCTTGGAAATCTTACGACATCCTTAGAGTGAATTGTATTCTTTCATTATGGGTAAAAGTGATCTAACACCAACTCGGTACGTTCGCGGGGATCCGGCGATTCAGGAAAAGCTGCGAAAATACGTCAAAAGATGGAATGGTGCAGAGGGGAACCTGATTATGATCCTTCATGCAATCCAAGAAGATGAGGGATATGTGCCGCGGGAATGGTCCATCGAGCTTGCTAAGGAACTCAACACTCCTCTGGCGCGCATTTACGAAGTGTTGACTTTTTACCACTATTTTAGGCAAAAACCCCAGGGTAAGCACAAAATTCAAGTCTGCATGGGGACCGCCTGCCACGTCAAGGGAGGTGACAAGATCCTCGAAGCCGTCACTAAGGAGCTCAACGTTCAGGAAAACGAAACGACGGCTGATCGCCAATTTAGCGTCGATGTTGTCCGTTGTATTGGTGCGTGTGGACTCGCCCCTGCAGTGGTTATCGACGGAGAAACCATCAGCAGAGCGACTCCTGAAATCGTTCTTGAAAAAATCAAATCTTTAATGTCATGAAACTTGCCGATCTCGAAGCTATCAAAGCCAAACGTATTCAACAAAAATCTCAGCAGAAGAGCCACATTTGCGTCTGCATGGGATCCGGTTGTCTGTCCGCAAAAAGTCATCTGATCAAGGACAAATTCGATGCTGCCGTGCGTGACAAAAAGCTGGACGCTGCGGTCAAAGTCGATACCGTCGGTTGTCTCGGACTTTGCTCATCCGCCCCCGTTGTGATGACCACGACTCCTCAAGAAACCCTTTATGGCCCCATCACGAGCGATAAAGACATCAATGAAATCATCGAAAACACCCAAGGCATCCGCAACACCTCCAATTGCATCGATCCCTCTTTTCTAAAACTGCAGCAAAAAATCGTCCTCGAAAACGTGGGTAAAATCGATCCAAAATCCATTGAGGATTACATTGCCGTCAATGGCTATCGCGCCTTATACAAAGTTCTTCACGAGTACACTCCCGCGGAGGTTATTAAAGAAATTGACGCCAGCGGGCTTCGTGGACGTGGCGGTGCGGGCTTTCCTACAGGTAAAAAGTGGGCGATTATGGCTCAATCCAAACCCAAGGCAGACGGCCGGAAATTCGTCGTTTGTAATGGCGATGAAGGCGATCCGGGCGCGTTTATGGATCGCAGCGTCATGGAAAGTGACCCCCACAGAGTCCTTGAAGGGATGATTATCGCCGGTTACGCTGTTTGCGCAACCTTTGGCTACATCTACATTCGAGCAGAGTATCCTGTTGCCGTAGAACGCCTTCAAGAGGCCATCGATGCCGCTAAGCGCTACGGTTTATTGGGCAAAAATATTCTCGAGTCGTCCTTTAGCTTCGACATCGAAATCCGTTTAGGAGCCGGAGCCTTTGTTTGCGGAGAAGAAACGGCCCTCATCGCTTCCATTGAAGGAAAACGGGGGAATCCGAGTCCGCGTCCTCCATTCCCGACCGAATCCGGCATTTGGGGCTGCCCAACGATGATCAATAACGTCGAAACCTTTGCCAATATCGCCCCCATCATTAACAAAGGAGCCGCGTGGTTTGCATCAATTGGTACCGAAAAGAGCAAGGGCACGAAGGTGTTTGCTCTCGCCGGACACATCAAAAATGCCGGTCTTATCGAAGTTCCCATGGGAACGACGCTGCGGCAAATTGTTTTTGATATCGGGGGTGGTTGCCCCAACGGAATGGCCTTCAAGGCCGTTCAAACGGGCGGACCTTCGGGGGGCTTTATTACCGCAAAAAATATCGATTCGCCAATCAGTTACGAGCATTTACAACAGCTGGGCTCCATCATGGGTTCCGGCGGCATGATTATCTTTACGGAAAACGATTGCATGGTCGACATCTCGCGCTTCTACCTGCGGTTCTGCGCCGACGAATCTTGCGGGAAATGTGCTCCCTGCCGCATCGGTGGCTACCAAATGCTGCAGATTTTAGAAAAAATCCTCAAGGGGAAGGGTTCCTACGACGACCTGAAAACCCTCGAACGCATCGGACACGCCATGCAAAAGGCCTCCTTGTGCGGACTCGGGCAAACAGCTGCGAACCCCGTCCTTTCCAGCCTCGCCAACTTCAAGGAAGAATACATCGCCTACATCGAAGGGGGCCCCAAATACGCACGTGAACGCGCCAAAAAGCTAGCAACGCCCACCCACTGTCCATCGTGTGCTTGCGAAAATAATTAAACCATTCTTCTGTTCATATTCATTATCCATCACTTTTTAATTATATGAGTTCTCCAAAGATCATTCATGCAAAGATTAACGGCATTTCCGTAGAAGTTCCCGAAGGAACCAACATCTTGGAAGCCGCCCGTCAGGCCAAAATCAACATCCCCACCCTCTGCAAGCATCCCGATCTCGTATCCACGGCAGCTTGCGGCCTCTGCATCGTTCGCATCAAGGGCAACCCAAAGCTTTTGCGTGCCTGCACGACCCCCCTCGCAGAAGGCATGGAAATTACCACGCACGACCCGGAATTGACGGAAATTCGCCGTACCGTCCTCGAACTCATCCTCTCAAACCACCCCAACGAGTGCCAAACGTGCCTGCGCAACACAAACTGTGAACTCCAAAAGCTCGCAGCCGACTTTGGTTTGAACAGCGAACCCCTCCCGCGCACACTTTCAGAGTATCCAAAAGACGTCTCAAACGGTTCTATCACAATCGATTTCGCAAAATGCATCAAATGCGGTCGTTGTGTCAACGTTTGCCAGAACTCCCAAAATGTCTGGGCACTTTCCTTCGTCGGTCGCGGCTTCGGCATCCGCATGGCACCGTCCGGCGACATCGTTCTCAACGAGTCTCCCTGCGTCAAATGCGGACAATGCGCAGCTCATTGCCCAACGGGTGCTATCGTCGAGAATGACGACACAAAACAGGTTTGGGACGCTCTCCAAAATCAAGACAACTACTGTACTGTGCAAATTGCTCCCGCCGTACGTGTTAGTATCGGAGAATCGTTTGGTTTGCCCCCCGGCACAAATTTAACAAAAAAACTCTACACGGCCCTCCGACGTCTCGGATTCAAGGCCGTTTTTGACACCAACTTCTCTGCGGACCTCACCATCATGGAGGAATCCGCCGAGTTCGTCCATCGCTTCAAAACCAACACAAAGCTGCCCCTGATTACCTCCTGCTGCCCCGCATGGACAGACTTCATGGAAAAATTCCATGGTGACTTTATCGAAAACTTTTCTACGGCAAAATCCCCGCAACAAATGCTGGGAGCAATGGCAAAGACGTATTATGCACAAAAAATGGGCATCAATCCCGGGAAAATCGTCCAGGTTTCCATCATGCCCTGCACGGCGAAAAAATATGAGCTGGAACGCACAAACGACATGCGCGCATCAGGCCACAACGACGTTGACATCGTCATCACGACACGCGAATTCGCCCGTATGCTGAAGCAAGCCGGCATTGACTTCACTCAACTCGAAGACTCGGAGGCCGATTCCATTCTCGGTCAATACTCCGGTGGAGGAACCCTTTTTGGCGCTACAGGTGGTGTCATGGAGGCAGCCATCAGGACGGCATACTTCAATCTGACTGGAGCAAATCTTCCCAAAGAGGCCATCGAAATCCAAGCCGTTCGTGGAATAAAAGGCGTCAAAGAGGGTACCATCGACGTTCAAGGAACTCCCGTGAAAGTCGCTGTTGCGCATGGACTTGCTAACGTCGAGTACCTCCTCAGTAAGGTCCGTGAAGCGCGCGTCAAGGGCCTCCCATCGCCCTACCACTTTATCGAAGTCATGGCCTGCCCGGGAGGCTGCATCGGCGGGGGAGGCCAACCCTACGGCATTACCGATGCCATCCGCCTCAAGCGCATGCAGGGCCTCTACCAAGACGACCGCGACTGCGCAGCTCGCTGCTCCCACGATAACCCCGAAATCAAACACATCTACAAGGACTTCCTCGCCCACCCCCTCAGCGAAAAATCCCATAAATTATTACATACCAAGTACGTTCCGCGTCCCATGTACCAAAAGTAGGGAGAACGCATCGATTTTGAGCGGCGAGTTTCGTTTCCGGAGGGAGTGTTTTTTGCAAAAAGCACCCCCTCCGAACCTCCCCCTTAAAAACTCTCAATTCGGCAGGCATTTTTTGGCACTTCGTGCCATAAAAATGCCTGCCGATATGCTTTTCTTTTGAAGGTTCGGAAACTCCTTCTTTTCTTCTGAAAAGAAAAG
>CAYWEO010000032.1:0-7074 GCA_964457855.1 uncultured Opitutales bacterium
GTTTTTTCGGGGGAGGTCCGGAGGGGGTTGTTTTTGCAAAAAATACCCCCTCCGGAAAGCAAATACCTTACTATGAATGACATACCGAAGCATATCGCAATTATACTGGATGGAAACGGGCGTTGGGCGCAGAGGCGTGGGCTTCGGCGGACGGAGGGGCATCGGGAGGCAACGCGGCGCATTCCGGAGTTGATTGAGCACGCGTTTGGCCATTGGGGGGTACGGTATTTGACATTGTACGCGTTTTCTACGGAAAACTGGAGTCGTCCGAAGTGGGAGGTCAACACACTCTTTTCGCTCGCTAGGAGGTTCCTTAAGGAAAAAGAAAAGGACCTGATTGAGCAGGAAATTCGCTTTTTAACGATCGGTGATTTGACGAAGTTCCCACGGAAATTACAGGAACAGATCGCAATTTTAAAGGGGAAAACGGCACATTTTACGGAAAAAAATCTCGTTATGGCCCTTAATTACGGCTCAAGGGATGAAATTGTTCGCGCAATGAAAACTTGCCTGTCGTGCGCATCTTCTGGCGAACTCGCCGCCGGAAACGTCTCATGGGAAACTATCGCTACCAGCCTCGACACCGCCGGAATGCCCGATCCTGATCTCCTCATCAGAACTTCCGGAGAAAAACGCCTCAGCAACTTTTTGCTCTTGCAAGCCGCCTACAGCGAATTACATTTTACTGATACCCTCTTCCCAGATTTTACCAAAAACCACCTCGATATCGCCATTAAAGACTTTCAATCCCGCGAAAGACGGTATGGGAAGGTGTAAAATTTTAAACTCTGATGGCCTAGAGCCAAGAGTTAAATGATAACACTATGACACAACTCAAAGTTACCGTATATGGGCATCCTACATTGCGAAAGGTTGGAAAAATAGTAAAAGTTTTTGATGAATCGTTGAAGGAATTGGCTGCGGGCATGCTAGAAATCATGATTGCAAACAACGGCATCGGTTTGGCGGCGCAGCAGGTGGGGATCGTTTTGCAATTGGCTGTTGTTGATTTAAGATGTGTTTTAGAGCGCGAAAATGCTGAAAAAGAGGATATTGCCAAATTTGAATGTATCTACGATGGGAAGCAAGTGCCTCCGGGGCTGTTATTTCCGTTGTGGCTTGTGAATCCGCGTGTTGAGCATTTAAGCGATGATTTGTATGAAATGGAGGAAGGTTGCCTATCGTTGCCTGAGATCCACGAAGTTATTGTGAGGCCGGAACATATCCGTGTCCATTTTCAGGATTTGGATGGAGTTCCGCACACTTTTGAAACGACAGGCCTGTGCGCACGGTGCATTCAGCACGAAGTCGACCACCTCAACGGTCATTTGATGATCGACCATCTTGACCGCAAAACCCTGAAACTTCTGAAGGAATCTCTCGGGAAAATTAAGGAAGGAGAGACTGAAATTCCCGTAAAATGAGTTTTCCTCAGGTATAAAAACGCTAACTGAAGATTATCGGTCAACTTTTGCGTTTCTTTTGGTTCTTCATTGACAAAACGGGTAATCCGGACAAAATTTCAACGTTTAGATAATTTTGAAAATAGGATTTTGATCAAAGATGGAACTCAAAGACACTTTAAATTTGCCGAAAACGTTGTTCCCAATGCAGGGGAATTTGCCCGTAGAGGGGCCAAAAAGGATGGAAAAATGGGAGCGCATGGGGATTTATGCCCGTGTGCAGGAGAAAAATGCTGGTAGGCGGACCTTTATTTTGCACGACGGTCCCCCGTTCACGAATGGGGATGTCCACATCGGTACGGCGCTGAACAAGATTTTGAAGGACATCATTGTCCGTTATCGTTCTATGGCTGGGTTCAATGCTCCCTATGTGCCTGGTTGGGACTGTCACGGATTGCCCATTGAGCACAAGGTGATGAAGGAGCACCGTTCGGATGGCGGGAAACCTCTCGATGTCGTTGAATTGCGGAAAGCGTGCGATGCCTTTTCGGAACACTACATCCCCATTCAGCGGCAACAATTTAAGCGTTTAGGAATTTTTGCCGACTGGGATCGGGAATACCGCACGAAGGATCCCGCTTACGAGGCGGAAATTCTCCGAGCTTTTGCGCGTATTGTTGAAAAAGGTCTCGTTTATCGCAGCAAAAAGCCCGTGTATTGGTCAATTCCGTGCCAAACGGCGCTTGCAGAGGCGGAAGTTGAATACAAGGACCATGAAAGTGACTCTATCTGGGTGAAATTTAAAGTTTCGGGCGGCATTGAGGGCATCAAAGGTCCCACCTATTTCGTGATTTGGACGACAACTCCGTGGACGTTGCCGGCGAACAAAGCGATTGCGATTCATCCGAACCTGGAATATGTTGCGTTAGAAGTGGATGGAGAACATCTGATCGTCGCAAAGTTACTGGCAGAAAAATTTGCAAGCCAATGCGGATTGACGTCATTCAAGTTCGGAAAATCGTTTCTAGGGAAGGAGTTGAAAGGACTTTCCGCAAAACACCCCTTTATGGAAGCCGATGTTCCAGTTGTGTTGGCGGATTACGTAACTACCGACAGCGGAACGGGTTGCGTGCACACGGCTCCAGGACACGGTCTTGAGGACTATTTTACGGGAATTCGTTATAATTTGGAAATTTATTCACCATTGGATGATCGCGGATGTTATGTTGCCGACGGCAAGATTCCCCAGGAGCTCGTGGGCGTTAGCGTGTTGGAGGACAAAGGAATTTGTCGCGCCAACGATAAAGTTTTAGAGCTTTTACGTAAGGAAAATGCTCTTTTAAAAGTTTCAAAATATCTTCATTCCTATCCACACTGTTGGCGCTCAAAAGTTCCCGTGATTTTCCGTGCGATGGAGCAGTGGTTTATCGATTTGAATAAGAACGGTTTGCGGCAAAAAGTGTTGGAGGAAATCAAGAACGTTCAGTGGATTCCGGAATGGGCCGAGAAACGCATTGCAGGTGCGGTCGAAAATCGGCCTGATTGGTGCATCAGCCGCCAACGAGCCTGGGGGGTGCCGATTCCCGTGTTTTTCGATCGGCAAAACCGTCCCTTGCTAGATGTCGCTGTCATTGAGGGCATTGCGAAGAAAGTGGAGCAATTGGGGAGCAATGTGTGGTTTGAGCAAACCGAATGCCAGCTTTTGGAGGGAATTCCTCTGCCAAGTGGCTGGAAAACAGAGGATCTCCGGAAAGGTGTCGATACGCTCGATGTCTGGATGGATTCTGGGTGTAGCCATCTTGCGGTTTTAAAGAAAACCTCTGGCTTGCAATGGCCTGCGGATCTTTATCTCGAGGGTAGCGATCAGCATAGGGGGTGGTTCCAGTCGTCTCTATGGATTGCAATGATGACGGAGGGAAGGGCGCCGTACAAGCAAGTCATTACGCATGGATTTTTCGTCGATGAAAACAAAAAGAAGATCTCAAAAAGTGGAGAAAAGCCCGAGACGGCAGACACTTACGTCAATCGTTTTGGGGCCGATGTCATTCGGCTGTGGGTCGCTTCAGAGAATTACCACGACGATATTCCTGTTTCAGAGGACATTTTGAAGCACGTTGTTAACACCTATCGCGTTATTCGCAATACGCTGCGGTTCCAACTGGGCAACCTCTATGATTTCGATTTTGAAAAAAACTCACTGGAGATCAACGAATTGGATCCTCTCGACAAATGGGTTTTGCATCACGCTCATGAGCTTTTGAAAGAGGTTCTCGAGGCCTACAAAACGTATGCGTTCCACAAAATCTATCAGCAGGTGAGCTATTTTTGCTCCGTGATTTTGTCGGCCACCTATCACGACGTCGTCAAAGATCGCTTATACACGTGCGCCAAAGATAGTCGGGAGAGAAGATCCTCTCAGACGGCTATTTATCATATTTTTAATGGCTTGGTCAAAATTTTAGCACCGATTTTGCCCGTAACTTGCGATGAGGCCTACGGATATTTGCCGTACGCTCATCAAAAAGACGCCGTTCATCTCGAAGATTTTCCGCAACTCGATGACCGCTGGGTTTTTGATGTTGATTATCGCGAAATAGAGGCTATCATGAAGTTTAAGAGCGAGCGCGTGAATGAGCTGATAGAGTCTCTCCGACAAAAGAAAATCATTGGGCAGTCGCTAGATGCAAAGGTCATTGTGACGGGAGGCGGAGAGCTGTTCCGCTTACTGAAAAAGCACGAAGCGCGTCTGCCTGAATTATGGATTGTCTCACAAGTGGAATTAACCGCGAATGCCACGGATGCGCTGGAAGTCATTGTCGATCACGCCGATGGGGAACGTTGTCCGCGCTGTTGGCGGTGGGGAAAATTAGTCGACTGTGGAGCGCTCGGTCGATTTTCGCCGCGTTGCGGCACAGTTCTTAAAGATAACATTTTACAAAAATAAGTTATGATTAAACATAAAGCAGAAAAGGCAAAGCCGTCTGGAAAAGCGGATGGCAAAAACAGTCCTGTCCATCCAAAAAAAGGATCAAAGGATCAAAAAACACACTCCCACGATGAGGGAAAACACGAGGTGGAGATGATTCGCGCGGTGATCAAGCAAAGCGGAAAGCAGCTAGTGCACAAAAAACTCGTGCCGCATAAAATGACATCGCATATACCGCACAAGGAGATGCCCATTTTTACTTTGGATGAAGTCGATAAGATTTTGCAAGAGAAGCAGATAGAGAAGAAAGCTATCGAAGTTTCGCGCGCAAAGGACATTAAGCAAAAAATCGCTGTTATCGAACATGGTCCCGTTGTTGCGCAAAAATGGAGTTCCGCCTCCTTGCAAGATATTTTGGGGTTTGACCCGAAAAGCGACCCGAAAGCCATTGATAGGAATCCTTTTACGGAAAAAAAGATTCCGGAAAAATATCGCGAATACTATACGTTACTCATGGGCTTGAAAAGTCACGTGGAGGAAGGCCTCATGCTGCACACCCATGAAACCCTGAAAGAGACCTCGACGGATCTCGCTAAGCTGACGACGGACAGTGGGAGCGAAAATTTCGATAAGGACATGATGTTGGGTATGGTAAGCAGTGAAAAGGAGATTTTAGACGAAATTAATGCAGCGATCGATCGAATTTTCCGCGGAACCTACGGAGTGTGCGAAATCACACATGGAGAAATTCCAAAAGAACGCCTAAAGGCTGTTCCCTTCACACGCTATTCCAAGGAGGGGCAGATCCAAATCGAGCAAGAAAAACGCGTCAAAGCGAAGCAGCAAGAATACCGCGGCCTCTTTTCCGATGACGAGGAATCCGGCGAAGGAAAGGCTGTTGCTGATAGCGAGGGGAGCTATAAGGAAGAAGATGAGTTTTAGATGCTGAAGTCGCTGATTTTCAAGAATTATCGCTGCTTCTGGATGGTGGCTTCCCTGGGCCTTCTCCTTGATCAACTCTCCAAGAAATGGATTGTGAATGCCATCCCCTTCGGCAAAATCGGCTTGCGCCACGTGCCCATTTACGAGCCCATCGTTTACCTTGTCCATGTCCATAACACCGGAGCTGCTTGGAGCCTATTTCAAGGCAAATCGCCCTATTTGGTCGTCATCGCCGTCGTCGTCCTGGCGTTTTTATTCTTGGCGAGAAAGCAGCTCTCACTCATCAATCCCTCCACGCAAATCATTTTCGGCTGCCTCGTCGGAGGCATTTTCGGCAACCTCCTAGACCGCATCTCCCGCGGCTATGTCATCGACTTTATCGACATCCATCTCGGTACCCTCTACCGCTGGCCTGCCTTTAACGTCGCGGATAGCCTGATTGTCGTCAGCGTTATTTGTTACGCGGTTAGAGAATGCCGGAGGGGGGCTTTTTTATAAAAAAGCCCCCCTCCGGACCTCCCCGCAAAAAATTTTTATACGGAAAGTATTTTTGGGCACGTAGTGCCCAAAAATACTTTCCGATACCGGCTTTTCTTTTGAGGATTCGGGAGCTTCCACCTTGGTAGGGACACGATCCGAAAAGGTTCCTATGTTTCTACAAAACGCGTTTGAGAAAGCTTTGATTTTGAGATGACGAGCAGGCGCGCGAGGTCGAGATCCCTGAGCGTACTAACGTACGTGATGGGATTGAGAACGATGCGCAACGAACTCGCCGCTCAAAATCAAAGCTTTCTCAATATCGCATGGCATGGGAGAGGGTGTTGACGATATCCTGCCCCCGGAGGCGTTTTAGAAGTGCGAAGGCAAAGACTGCAGCCATTGCTGGGCCTTGGGCGGTAATGATGTTTCCATCTTCGACGACGGGATCGGGGGAGCTGTGCGTGAGTTCGTCGTGAACGCAAGGATGCGAGGTGTAATGTTTTGGCAAAACTCCCGCATCTTTTAGCAAAATAGGGGCCGCACAAATGGCGCCGATCAGTTTATTCGCTTTATGGTAGACTTTAATGAGATCCAGGACTCGCGTATCGGTTCTCATGTCAAAAACGCCCGGCCCTCCCGGAAGCACCAGGCAATCATACTGTTTTTTGACGGCTTCTTCCAAGCTCATATCCGCCGAAACAATGATCCCGCAGGCACCCTCTACCGCAAGAGTCTTTTCGCATGAAGCGATCGTTACCTTCACGTCAGCCCGCCTGAGAATATCTATCACGCTTACCGCTTCGATTTCCTCAAATTTACCGTTTAAAACGACCAAAGCCGTTACCGTAAGTGCATTTATCATACAAGTTCATTTGTAGGTCATTTTTGAAAGAAGGCAAGAGCATAAATTTCGGGAACCTTTCTGTTCTCAAGAACAGAAAGGTTCCCGAACCCTCCAAAGAAAAGCAGCATCGGAAGGCATTTTTCTAATATTCATTGACTAGACGTTAAAGAGGGACTAAAATGACTTTAATAACCAATTTTGATTTATGATGGATATTGCAGTTACAAATTTAGGAGTGCAGTCAGTGGCGATGATAGTGCTCAAGGACCTGTGGAAGTAGGCGCTTATTCGGTAGCACTGATGGAGAAGACATTGGGATCCCCCCCCCCTCTCCCCACTCAAAGCATGGTAGCTCCGCAACCGATGATGATGAGTCTTGACGAGATAATAAATCGGGCCAATGCAGCCATGAATCTGACCAAGCAACTCACAAAGGGGGTCTCGAAACTCACAGAGGAGCGCAAGAAACTCACAGAGGA
>CAYWEO010000033.1:0-6276 GCA_964457855.1 uncultured Opitutales bacterium
AGTTTTTTTGGAAAGGGTCCGGGAAAACCAATTTTTGCAAAAAATGGTTTTCCCGATGGACCCTCGCCTTCTATGCCGCCATAGCGTTGGCGGTTTTGGCGAAGGGGTTAGTGGGGGTTTTGATACCGGTGTGTGTGATTGGATTGTGGGTGGTGTTGTTTAGGCAGTGGAGGGTACTGAGGGGGTTGTTAAAGTGGGAGGGGGTTGTGGTGTTTTTGGCGATTGTGTTGCCGTGGCATATCTTGGTGATTTGGAGGCAACCAGGGTTTGCGTGGTTTTACTTTGTGCACGAGCATTTTTTGCGTTATCTGACGCCAATCCATTGTCGCGAGCAGCCGGTGTATTTTCTGATTCTGGCCTTTTTGCTGGGGTTAGCGCCGTGGGTGTTCTTTGGGGGGTACGCGGTGAGGGGATTGTTTAGGAAAACGGACGGGAAACGGAACCCATTGGAAGCGTTTTTGGCGTTGTGGGGGGTATTTGTGGTCGTTTTCTTTTCGATTTCGAAATCGAAGCTGATCCCGTACATTTTGCCGGCGATTCCTCCCGTGGCGTTGCTGATTGGGGCGCGCGTGCATGACATTTGGGAGGGGGTCGAAAGAGGGCGGTGTTTGAGATTCCTCTTTGCGTTCATGGGATCGGTTTTAGTGGTCGCAGGGTGCGTGGGATCGATGATCTTGATGCGGAGAACGGAGATGGATGTTGCCGCAATGCCAATGATTTACAGCGTGCTAAAGTGGGTCGTTATCGCGGGAGGCGTCGGGATTCTCTACGGTGCGATCAAGAAACAATACCGTGTTTGCCTGGGCGTTTTGGTGACGATGATCGCTAGCTTGATGTTGTCATTGAACAGCGTTGCGCAATTTATCCAGCGGCAAGGGACCCTCGAGTGCGCGGAAGTGATTAAAAAATCGATCCAGCCGGGCGATCGTGTCTTTGCGTTTTACGATTATTTTCAGGATTTGCCCTACTATTTGCAGCAAACGATTGGCTTGGTGGACGTTGTGCCATCGGAGCAGGAGTTCGGGACGCAATTGGAATTTCCTAAAGATCGGTATATCCGTGCGGCGCAACTGAAATCCGTTTGTGAAAAAAAGCGCATTTATGGGGTTGTCAAAAGCAACCACTTTGAGAGAATGTTCAGCGCATTAAAAGAAATTCCCGTGCATATTTTGATGCGCAACAAGGACTTTGTGCTATGGAGCAACCAACAATGACAGTTAGAAACGAATTTTTACCGTTTACGAGGCCGACGATTGGAGAGCCAGAAATCCAGGAGGTCGTGGATTGCCTGCGATCGGGGTGGTTGGCAACGGGTCCGCGCGTGAAGAAATTTGAGGACATGCTGAAGGCGTATTTTAACGAGCAGGGCGTTTTGACGTGTACATCTGCAACGGGGGGCCTCCTGATGGCGTTTTTGAGCCTCGATTTGGCGCCTGGCGATGAAGTCATCACAACGCCCATGACGTTTGCTGCGACGCTGAACACGATTGTTTTGGCAGGTGGCAAGCCCGTTTTGGTCGATATCGAGCCCGATACGTACAACATCGATGTGGCAAAAATTGAAGCGGCGATCACGAAACGCACGAAAGCCATTGTGCCCGTGCACTTTGCGGGCCGTCCGGTGGATTTGGACCCTCTGTACGCTTTGGCCAACAAATACGGGCTGCGCGTGATTGAAGACGCCGCACAGGCGATTGGAACGACGTACAAAGGGAGGCGCGTGGGCAGTTTTGGCGACATCCAAGTGTTTAGCTTCCATCCGAACAAAAACATCACAACCGGAGAGGGTTGTGCGATTGTTGTGCGCGACGAAGCGATCAAAAAACGCATCGAATTATTGCGTTTTCATGGAATCGATCGGGATGTGTCGTTGCGGCACGGGAAATCAGGATCTCAGACGTACGATATTGCGTTAGCGGGTTACAAATTCAACATGACTGACATCCAAGCCGCGATGGGGATCCACCAACTTCCTCGCGTAGAAGAGTTTAATGCGTGTCGTTGCAAATTAGCGAACCGTTATTACAAATTGTTGGAAAACACTCCTGGCGTAATTTTGCCGAGGAGGGCGAACGACGATGAAGGGCATTCATGGCACTTATTTAATGTGTTGATTGATAACAGCGTTCATGGAATTAATCGCGACCAATTCATCGAGCGCATGCAGTCACGCAACATCGGGATCGGTTTGCACTATAGCGCGCCGCATTTGAGTTCTTTTTATCGGAAGTTGTTGGGCGATATCCATTTGCCGATTGCGGAGGGGGTATGCGAACGTATTGTCAGTTTGCCATTGTTTCCGTTGCTGACGGATCGCGACCAAAATGACGTCGTGGAAACCATGAAAGAGGTGTTAGGGGTATGAATTTAGTCGATATTTCGGTGGTGATTCCCGTTTACAACGAGGAAAGCAATTTGCAGATACTGCATGAGCGTCTCGTTCGTGCTTTGGAGCAAACGCGCCGCTCGTGGGAAATTATTTTCGTCAACGATGGGAGCAAAGATCGTTCATTTGATTTGCTGAAAGCCTTTGTCAAAGAACGGCCTACGCAAATTCGTGTCATTGATTTTAACGGTAACTTTGGGCAGCACATGGCGATCATCGCTGCTTTCGAAATCGCTGCTGGGGAAGTCGTTGTAACGTTGGATGCCGATCTGCAAAATCCACCGGAAGAAATTCATAAGTTGTTGCAGAAGATCGATGAAGGGGCCGATTACGTGGGGAGTTATCGCAAAGAACGTAAGGATATTTGGATACGCAAAATAGCTTCTCGCTTCAACAACTTTCTGCGCGAAAAGGCCACAAAAATGCGCATCCGCGACCAAGGTTGCATGCTGCGGGCCTACCATCGCTCGATTGTGAAAACCATTGTCAGCTGCCGTGAGCATTCTATTTTCATTCCCGCGCTGGCGTACAAATTTGCCAAACGCTACGAAGAGGTTGAAGTCGAACATCATCCGCGCGGAAACGATACATCCAAATACAGCTTCTATAAGTTGTTGCGACTCAGCTTCGATTTGATGACTGGGTTTACGCTGCTGCCGCTGCAAATGTTCACCTTGCTCGGATTTTTGGTGTCGGGTGGTAGCGCGGTTCTCGTTACCTACTTGCTGGCGCGGAGATTCATTCTGGGGCCGGAAGCGGAGGGCGTTTTTACATTGTTTGCGATCGCATTTTTCCTCATCAGCGTGGCGATTACGGGCATTGGCCTCATCGGCGAATACATTGGGCGAACCTACCTTGAAGTGCAAAAACGTCCCCGTTACGTCGTGCGTGAAATTATTGGGGGACAAGCAGATAAGAGTCAGTCAGGTCAAAAAAACACAAATGAAACGCGCGTTGTCTTCTTTGGTTACAGCCAAATGGGTTACGAGACCCTGCGGTTCCTCATTCAACGCAACGTCCGTGTTATGGCGGTTTTTTCCCACGAAGATGACTCGACGGAGAATATTTGGTTCGAATCCGTCCCAAAATTGGCGCTCGCGAACGGAATTCCGCTCTATACGCTCTCGAATCTGAAAAGCCCTCTCGCGGAATCCATTTTCGAGAAGTTGAAGCCCGATTTACTGCTGTGTTGCTACTACCGCAAATTGTTGCCTCAGAAGCTGTTGAACGGTTTAAGTAAGGGTGCTTTTAATCTCCATGGATCGCTGTTGCCAAAATACCGCGGGCGAAGTCCCCTCAACTGGGCAATTCTGAACGGCGAAACAGAGACCGGCGTCACTCTGCATGCGATGGAAAAGCGCGCGGATGTTGGCGGTATCTTGGATCAAGAACGCGTTTCGATAGCGTTCGAAGACAATGCTTTATCTGTCATGTACAAGCTCTGCGGAGTCGTGAAAGTTCTCTTGAATCGGCAGTTGGCGAATCTCCTCTCCGGTAACGTGACCCTCACACCCCAAGACGTCTCCCAATCCACTGTTTTCGGCGGTCGTGGCCCAGAAGACGGTCGCATTGACTGGAACCGTTCTGGCACAGAGATTTACAACCTCATCCGTGCCGTCACGAAGCCCTACCCAGGCGCCTTTTCCGACTTTGGCGATCGACGCCTCATGATCTGGTCCGCACGCCCCGTCAATGAGTCACCCTCACCCACAAATGCCCCGCCAGGCCACATCCTCAGCCAAGACCCCCTCAGGATCAAAACGGGAGACGGCGTGATCGAAATTGTTGATTCCGAATGGGTAGGATTGGGTTGAGTTGAGTTTCCGGAGGGGGTGCTTTTTGCAAAAAGCACCCCCTCCGGACCTCCCCCTTAAAAACTCTTAATTCGGAAGGCATTTTTTGGGCACCTAGTGCCCAAAAAATGCCTTCCGATACGACTTTTCTTTGAAAGGTTCGGAAAACTTTTCTTTTCTTCTGAAAAGAAAGTTTTCCGAAATTATCACTGCTTCGACTTCAAAACCGCCAAAAACGCTTCCTGCGGGATGGAAACGCTGCCGAACTGTTTCATGCGTTTTTTACCTTCTTTTTGTTTTTCGAGGAGTTTCCGTTTGCGCGTGATATCACCTCCGTAGCATTTGGCCGTAACGTCTTTGCGCATGGCTCCAACGGTTTCCCGCGCAATGACTTTGCCTCCGATGGCAGCTTGGATAGCGACCTGGAAGAGTTGTCGCGGGAGGATGTCCTTCAGCTTTTCGCAGAGCGTCCGTCCGCGACTTTCTGCACGGCTGCGATGGACGATGGTTGAGAAGGCATCGACCGGCTCGCTATTAACAAGAACGTCCATGCGGACCAGATCCGCCTCTTGGTAGTCACCCATTTCGTAATCCATTGAGCCATAACCTCTTGTGATGCTCTTTAGGCGGTCATTGAAGTCGACCAAAATTTCGTTTAAGGGCAGGTGGCACGTCATCAGAATGCGGTTTTCGTCAATCGTTTCTGTTCGCTCGCAAATACCCCGCTTTTCCATGACAAGGGCCAACATGTCTCCGATAAAGGTGTTGGGGAGCAAGATGGAAGCCTTGATTGTCGGCTCAAAAATGGCATCGATCCGGCTGGTTTCGGGCAGCAGAAGGGGGTTGTCGATTTCGACTTCCTTTCCGCTCGTCAAACGGATTTTGTAAACGACGCTCGGGTACGTTGAAATGATATTGAGATTGTATTCCCTCCGTAGACGTTCCTGCACAATTTCCATGTGCAAGAGTCCCAAAAATCCGCAACGGAAGCCAAATCCCAGCGCAATGGAGCTTTCGGGTTGGTACACGAGTGCAGAATCGTTTAGGCTAAGTTTTCCAAGCCCTCCCTTAAGTTGTTCATACTCAGACGTATCGAGCGGATAAATGCCACTGAACACCATCGGACGCACCTCCTTGTAACCGGGAATAATGTCCTTCGCAGGCTGATCCGTATGCGTGAGCGTATCGCCGATCTTGATTTCGGAAACGTTCCGGATATTCGTCACAACGTAACCCACCTGTCCCGCATAAAGCGTTTCCGCCGCAACCATTTTCGGAGCAAAACGGCCCACTTCCTTCACCTGAACTGCCGTTCCCTTGCTCATCATGAGCATCGTGTGCCCCGCTGCAATTTTCCCCGAAAACACCCGCACGTAACACACGACCCCCTTGTACGTATCGTACAGGGAATCGAAGACCAATGCCCGCGTTTGCGGATAATCCGTCCATCTCGGCGACGGAACCCGCGTCACAATCGCCTCCAAAATCTCATCGACCCCCTTACCTGTCTTCCCACTCGCGAGGATCGCCTCTTCCGCCGGAATCGCCAAAATTTCCTCAATTTGCCGCTTGATCGCCTCCGGATTCGCTCCCGCTAGATCGATTTTATTGATCACTGGAATGATCTTTAACCCCTGCTGGATCGCGAGGTGAGCGTTCGCAACCGTTTGCGCCTCAATCCCCTGCATTGCATCAATCAACAGTAAAGCCCCCTCGCAGGCCCGCAGACTCCGCGAAACCTCGTATGAAAAATCCACGTGCCCAGGCGTATCAATCAAATTCAGCAAATACGCCTCCCCATTCGGCCTTCTGTACTCGATCGCCACCGGGTGACTCTTGATCGTGATCCCCCTCTCCCGCTCCAAATCCATCGAATCCAAAAGCTGACTCTTCATGTCCCTCTTCTCAATCGTGTGCGTCATCTCCAGCAAACGATCCGATAACGTCGTCTTCCCGTGATCAATGTGCGCAATGATGCAAAAATTTCGTGTGTGTGCTATGTCCCAATGACGTGCCATATATATGTAAATTTATTTTGGTGGTTTCCGGAGGGGGTATTTTTTGCAAAAACAACCCCCTCCGGACCTCCCCTGAAAA
>CAYWEO010000034.1:0-6191 GCA_964457855.1 uncultured Opitutales bacterium
GGAAAAATTTTAACCCCCGAGCGTACTAACGTACGTGACGGGGTTGGAATTTTTCCGTAACGGAACCCTAGCGCTCGAAATCACTACGGCGCCGCCCAACGCAACCAAAAGAGCCAACAGATCGTCCCAACCCCCCCTATCCTGTTGAGGCAGCGGATCCTTTGCGGTTGGTGGATTTTTTTGATAAGATGGTGTGTAGAAAAATCGACAAGTCTTTAGAAAACAACTTATGGATACATCACAGCACGAAAACATTCCCCACAGCGCCATTTTAGAGATGAAAAAGACGCATTCACACCCACCGTTATTTCGAGAGGAGCTTTTGCATCAAAACATTCTTCTGCAGTTGGATGCAGCATCACCTGCATCGTTGACGTTGGACATCATTTTAAAAGGCATCCATGTGTCGTCAACGCAAGTGACTGCGGAGCAAGTGGAAAAGGCGCTGAATACTCTGCAAGAGAAAGCGCTGATAGAGATTCAAATAGGCGCACTCAATGCGAGTATTAAACGTTACAAACTGTCGCCGTTAGGACAACACCACACAGGCCAATATGTCTCTTGATCTTGAGGAACCGGTTGTAAAAACCGTCAAAACCACGAAAGCCGCCAAAAAGGTGAGGAAAACCGTGAGGAATTCGATCAAGGACTCCTTACGGGCGAACAAGGAATTTTCTTCACACTTGAAAACGATCCGGAAGGCGAAAGAGCGGACGAAATCCTTCACAAAGATTTGGAAATCAAGCTATAAGGCCGCGGAATCGACGTTAAAAATCGTTTGGGAGCAAGTCTTTGATTACTTGTGCGCAAATCCGTCGGCAAGCATCGAGGATTTGACGAAAATCGCGGGCATCATCCATAAATTGACCGCGTGTTTCTCGCAAATTAAAACTTTGGAACAAAAATCGGAGGATGCCTCAAAACAAGACACCTCATCGGAATCCCTTTCACCAGACGTCCTCAAGCAAATCGAGCACGAACTCAATCTCCTATAACCTTTCATGAGCACTCCCCACACAGATTCCTGGCTCTTAGAGTACCAAAAGAAATGGATTGCAGATGAGTCACGCATTAAGATCATGGAAAAATCACGTCAGGTGGGTGCCACGTTAATGACCGCTTTTGAGTGCGTACGGAAACATGCCATCAGCCAAAACATCGACGGAAAAACGCCTTGCGACACATGGGTCTCTTCGCGGGATGAAAATCAGGCCCAATTGTTCATTTCAGATTGCCAAAAGTTCGCCAAAATCCTGCAAATTGCGACCAAAGCGCGCTTAAACCTGTCGATTGTGAAAGAAGCCAAACAAGCATCTAACACACTCGAGTTTGCGAATGGATCTAAAATCGTTTCCCTATCGTCCAATCCCGATGCGCAGGCCGGCAAACGCGGTTCACGGATTTTGGATGAATTTGCCCTGCATCCGGACCCCCAACAGCTCTACGCAATCGCTTATCCTGGAATCACTTGGGGAGGGCAATTGGAAATCATTTCGACACATCGAGGAACCCACAATTTTTTCAACCAACTCATCAAAGAGATTACCCTTAACGGGAACCCAAAACAGATTTCGCTGCATCGTGTCACGCTTGAAGACGCTCTCAATCAGGGACTTCTCAAGAAACTCAAGCGCAAACTCCCAAAAGATGACCCAAGGCAAACGATGTCCGAGGCCGACTATTTCGATTCGATCAAAAATAGCTGTCCTGACAACGAAACGTTCCTCCAAGAATACATGTGCGAGCCGATGGATGAATCGTCCATTTTCCTTCCCATGGAACTGATTGAGGCCTGCCTGTATGCTCGGAACGAGCCTTGGGAAATCGATCTTTTTAACGCGCAATCCTTCAAAGACATGAAGGAATGCTACCTCGGCATCGACATCGGACGTAACCACGACCTCACGGTTTTCTGGCTGATGGAAAAGGTCCAAAATGTGTTCTTTACGCGAAAAGTCCTTGCGTTGCAAAACACACCGTTCAACGAACAAGAGAATATTTTGAAGCACTTTTTGGCCATTCCTTCGCTGAAACGCATTTGCATCGATCAGACTGGCATTGGACGGCAATTTACCGAAGAGGCGCAAAGGAAATTCGGAAAGTATCGCGTTGAAGGCGTGACATTTACGAATTCCCTCAAGGAATCCCTCGCGTACAGCACTCGGACGACGTTCGAAAACAGGCACGTCAGAATTCCCGACTCCAGAGCGATCATTACCGATTTGCGCGCCATCAAACGAGAATTTACATCCGCTGGAAACCTACGTTTTGCAGCAGATCGGGGGAAAAACGGCCACTCAGACCACTTCTGGGCCCTCTGTCTCGCTTTACACGCTTCACAACCCTCTCAACAGAAGAACACGAAAGCCCATTTTGAACGCCTTGAAGACTCATCAAATTCACCACGAAAACACCCCATTCTTTAATATGCAATCTCCCGACCCTATCACAAAAATCGCGAAACCATCCCGCTATTCGATCAGCAACATCAACTACTTAACACCCGATGCGCTGGCTAGAATGAATGAAGCTTTTCACGGCGGTTACCTCCACGAAGCCGCTCGCGTTTGGCACGACATCGAAAACCGCGATGCCACGATCAAAAACGTCATCTCGAAGCGGAAAAAGTCCATTTCTCGCCTTAAGTGGGAAATCATGACTACCGACGACTCTCCGGAAGCCCTTGAACACAAGGAAGCTTTGGAGTTCTTCTACAACCACTTAAGGGCCGTTAACGCCTACGATGAGAACGAACAAGGCGGCCTACCTTTGCTCATCAAACAGATGATGGATGCCGTCGGCAAAAAGTATGCCGTCCACGAAATCATTTTCTCCCCAACACAAATCCCCGAACGCAAGCGGAAACTGTCCTCTCTCCTGACAGCCACCTTCCGCTTCGTTCCCCTCTGGTTCTTTGAAAACCGTTCTGGAAGACTGACGTTCATCACGGAACCCTTCTCGAGCACTCCCGGAATCCCAACGGAACCCGGCTCATGGCTCGTCACAACGGGGGAAGGCCTCATGGAAGCCTCCTCCATCGCCTACCTTTTCAAGCACCTTCCCATGCGCGATTGGCTGATTTATTGCGAACGCAACGGCATGCCTGGCATCAAGTGCGTTACAGACGCGATGCCGGACTCCGCGGAATGGAACGCCGCACGCGACGCCGTTCAAGATTTTGGCGCGGAATTCAAAGCCCTCATGTCAAAAGGCACCAATATCGAAGCCATTGACGTTTCCTCAAAAGGCACCCTCCCCTACCAACCCCTCATCGAACACATGGACCGCGCCATCACGGCTCTTTGGAGAGGATCCGACCTATCAACGATGTCAAAATCGGATTCCACGGGCGTTTCTTTGCAGATGCAGGAAATGTCTCTCTTGGAAGAAGACGATGCTAGCCTGATTTCCGATACCCTTCAGCACCAAGTCGATAAGTTCGTCATCAAGTACCTTTTCGACTCCGATTTCCCAAAAGCTTGCTTCCAACTCAAAACCTCTCCGCGGAAACACGTTACGGATGACATTGCCGTCTTCCGCCAACTCTGGGAAATGGGCGTACCGCTGTCCCTCAACGATCTCCGTCAACACTTCGGCGTCTCAACCCCTCACGATAGTGAGGGCCTTTTGCCACCAGCAAACCCAAAAAAGTAAATCGCAATCATTTCACCATTTTTATCCAACACAATACCATGAAAACACTTCCTGAAACCGAAACATGGCTCCAACTGGCTCCTTGGGGTAAATACGCCCACACACACGGCGAGCAGAACGTCAACCCGGAGTCAGCAGCTAGACTAGTTAAGAAATTCCATTCACTCAAGTCGTGGATTTTCCGTCACTTTTCCAGCGACATCAAAATCTATATTGGCCACCCAGACGATCCTCAATTCGCGGGACGTCATGGGCATACCAATCAGCAATCATTCGGCAAAATTAAAGACATCAAGGCAGATGAAGAAGGACTTTGGGTCTTGATCGACTGGACGAAGGAAGGTAAAGCGCTCGTCGACAACGGCTTTTACAGATTTTTGTCCCCACGCTGGAAAATGTCCTCGAGCGATGGCATGGCTTTCGAGTTGGAGGAATTGATCTCCGTTGGGCTCACCAATACCCCTAACCTCCCCAATAAACCTATCCCGGCAACCAGAAACGTTCGCCTCACAGCCCAAACCCTCCAACTCGCCAGCAATCGCCTGCACAAAAAGAGCATCCACGACTTCATCACGCTCGTTAACGAACGCATGAAGAAGACCGGTGAAGACTACATGACGGCCTGGACCCACACCAAAAACAACCACCCGGTTCATCTCTATTTTTCCCCTCAAAATACCTAACTTTCCACCCCAAAAAAACACAACCCATCAATCACCTATGACAAAAAAAATGAACAAACTCACCAAACAATCCCTCGTCGACAGCATCAAAGCCACATGGACCTCCTTGAAAAAGTTTTTCACGAAGAATATCCGTTATGCTTCTAATGCAACGACACACAAATCAACCCTCTCGAAAACAGTCAGCAAAGAGCTCGATAAGAAAATCAACTTACTCGTGTCGCTCCATCCAAAAAATGCTTCTTACATCACCCTGCCAGGGCAATCATTAGCCCCTATCGGCGTCATCTCAAAAGCAGCCAAAGAAGACGAAGAAACGACCGTTAGCCTCCTCGGAAGCAGCACAACCACCCTCATCTACTGCGCCACAGACATCGTTTACGGCCACTGGGTCTATGCAACGGCATCCGGCATGATCATGCAGCCAGAAGGTTTTAAGAAAGAAAAAGAAAACCTTAAGAAAAAAGATGAGAAGAAAAAGAATGAGAAGAAAAACATAATAGAAAATAACGAGGAAAATAAGGACGAAAATGAACTTAAGAATGAGAACTTCAAGAAAATTGAAAATCTCGAAAACCTCGACTTCAAAAACCTTATTCCGGTTGGAATTGCGCTCAGCAACGGTAAACAAGGAAGTACTGCCGAAATCCTAACAACGCTCGTTCACCCAGCCATCAAATAAACACGCCTTCATAACCCCTGATCCAATCCCTTACAACATTAACTTATGTCAGACTATAAAAACATCACTCTAGCCAACAAAAACGACTACAATCCAAGCAATTACGACCCAAATCTAACCCTGTTCGCATCCGGTTGGAAGCCAATGGAAAACTTTCCTCAGCTTCTTGAGTCGATTGCTCCCGCCTACAAAGTTCCCCACCGTTTCGACTACATCTACTCGGAAGATGACTTCTGCACCACCGATTCCAACGACATCAGAGCCGCTGGAGCACAGTTCGCTCAAGTCAATTTCAAAGGACAAGTCATCCAAGCGAAAACCCAAAATAAGGGCCTCAAAGTCCGCATTGATAAGGACGATATCGTTGACGCTTACTTCAAGGAACGCTATGTGCAAGTCTTGATGAAACGCCTCTACCTCAACGAGATCATGCGCGTTGTAAAAACACTCGATGTCTGCGCCAATAAATTAACCTTATCAGAAGCAGCCGAAGAAGCTGACGAATGCGTCTGGAACGGCGCACAGGGTGTTAATCCCGATTCCGATATCCGTCAAAACCTCATCCTAAAGGCCGCAGAACTCACAGGAATCTATCCAAATCGGATCCTGTTCGGCGATGATGCCTGGTTCAACCGCTCAGAAAGCTACGAGCTACAAGACAATCCAGGTGGCTACAATGCCTCCAGCTTAACAACTGAAAGGCTATCCCAAAAACTCCTCGTCGACGAAGTCAAGGTGTTTAAGAGCCGGCACAAAGCCGATGACGACGACAGCGCTATATCCATCATTGGAAATCAAATATTCGCCTTCTACGTCAACAACGACTCCATGAAGGACGAACCCTCCAATATCAAACGCTTTGTCACCCCCCTCGAAGACAACAACAACTTCCGCGTGTACGTCGAAGACAAACCCAAATACCTCGATATCTCCGTCGAACACTACAGCTCCGTAGTAATCACTTCCGCCAGAGGCATCCGCAAAATCATCGTCAGAAAAGCCGAAAGACAAGAACAATAATAAAATAAGTTAAGTTAAAAAAAATAAATTAATTAATCTCGGGAACCTTTCTGTTCCATGAACAGAAAAGGTTCCCGAACCCTCCAAAGAAAAGCGGTATCGAAAGGCATTTTTCTGGCACTTCGTGCCACAAAAATGCCTTTCGAATAGGA
>CAYWEO010000035.1:0-4358 GCA_964457855.1 uncultured Opitutales bacterium
TTTCGAAAAAAATTTTTTTGGGGGGAGGGGTCCGGAAACCCCCTTTTTTTATAAAAAAGGGGGTTTCCCGGATTCACATACTACTAAAGTACGCTGTCGTTATCTGGCACTTATCGATTTTCACTTTTGCTTCGAACTTGGTTTCTTCTTGTTCCTTGATCCAGGCATGGAGCGTGAGTGGGAAGGTTTCGAATTTGAGGGGGAGGGTGGAGGCCAATTTGTAGATGCTTATGGAAATGCTTGGAGAGATTGGGCTCGTGGAGAAGCAGACGTCGCGGTCTTTGGCGTATTCGAGGATCGAAAATTTGAGGTCGAAGCAATTTTTTGCGTTTTTGGATTGATAGACGCTTCCCAAATTCAACGAATAAAAGGCCTCCGATCCGCCATTAAACTCGTTTAACGAGAATTCTATAGGGTTACAAAGGCGATCTTTAGGGTTAAATGCCTCCTTGTTCGCGATAATCTTCCTGCTAAACGAATAAGATGTGTCGTCGACTGTGTAACCAATATCTACGGTGAGTTCTTTCAACAGCCAGAACCACTTACAGACGGCCTTTCCAGGAACGTCTTTCAAAGTTTCGTCCCCTGTTGCGGGTTTGATAATGAAATCCACCGGTTGCCCAGCGGGGTTTGCGAGAGTAACAAACGGCATAATTTTTAAGGTTTTTGGTTGAAAAGTAGGAACTCGGAAACTTTTCTGTTCCAGAACAGAAAACGTTTCCGAACCTTCAAAAGAAAAGCGGGATCGAAAGGCATTTTTGTGGCACATAGTGCCACAAAAATGCCTTTCGAATTGAGAGTTTTTTTGGAAAGGGTCCGGGAAAACCTATTTTTGCAAAAAATGGTTTTCCCGGAATTTACTTATTCTTCCACGATATTAAACGGTTCACTCGACAGGGTCAGCATTTCTTTGAGGGTACCTTCGTGGTTGACGAAGTGTTTGCGGAGTTGGACCTTTGCGTCGATGTTTTTGGGGATGTGGTGGGTATCGATGGTGATGTGGTGGTTTTTATTTTCTGGGTCTTTGAAGGTGAGTTTGCGGTAGTGGCCGAGGTCGGAATGGGCGGATTCGATGCGACCGTGGGTGGGGTGAGAGATCTTTTTTTGGTGGATGTGGGAGTTTGCGCGCGAGGAGGCGTTGGGGGAGGCGTAGCGGTTGCGGTTAACGCGCATGAGTTCGGCGAGGTCGTCTGGGCCGAGGTGTTTTGCGGGGCCGAATTTGATCCAAGTGATGCCTTTATCAACGTCCTCGCGGACTTCTTGGATGAGGGCCTCCATTTTCGCGTGATTGGCGTGGCTGTTGGTGATATTGAGGACGGTGCCCAAGAGCGTTTCTAGGCCAATTTCTTCGTTTTCGAGGGAAATTTCGCCATCGTACTTGACGGAATTGACGGCTTCGAAGACTTGTTTGGCGAGGCCGGGCGTGACGACGGTAGCTTCTTTTTTGACAATGGCATCTTGCGACAGATACATCTGAGAGGAGGCGTCGGTGGCCTGAATTCGGACGGCGATGGTTTTATCGACGACGGCGCTGTGGTCTGTTTCGTAAGAGATGGTCGCGCGAATGGTGTCCGTTTCGGCTTTGGCGTCGGACATCCAGGGAGCGATGGAGCCCTCAATGAGTTCGTTGAGCAATTTGCTTGAGCGAGTGACGTCTTTGATTTTGATCTTGTCGTCTTCAATGTCTTTTAGCGCAGGGAGACGTTCTTTCCACCAAGCGATGTTGTTTGCATTGACCGCATTTGTTTTGATGTGTTGCTCTTGGATCTGGATGTTGTTGCCCTCAAGCTCAATCGTGAGGACAAGTGCCTTAAACTCCTTTCCTGTCGCATTTTCCGGATACTTGTCGATGGTAACCGTGCGGTAAACGTTTTGGTTGATCCTGTGTAAGTTCTCGTAATAAAGCACAACGGAGGGGATAGACAAATTCCGCGGCGTGATTCTGATGTTTTTGATGTTTTTTCCGGTCAAATCGATGGACGTCTTTTTGAGCTTTGCCTTGCGTGCAATGTGCAATTTGGGGACTTCCTGCGTGTAGTCGAACCACGTGATGGTGTCGGGAATCCAGCGCAGGAGGCGGCGAATGGCTTCCGCGCAACTGATGTCTTTGACCTCATCGAATGGGATTTGAAATTTCTCTAACTTGATGGAACCCAATGCGATCGGCGCATGATTGTTGATGGCGAAATTCAGGATGTTTTTGATTTGTTCTTGCAGCGTAATGGCTTGGCCAGTGCTATCCTGCCCTAAGATTACGCGGGTTTTGTCGACAAGGACGGTGTTTGGATCATTGAGGATGTTAACGATATTCTGGTTAAGGATAAGATTGTTTTGATTTTGGTTGTTGTCGGTGGAATTCCATTTTTGCTGATAGACAAGGTTATTCAGATACCACCAGGGGCCAGAAATTTCATAAACGCTTGTCTCCGAACGATAATCGCCAATGCTCGGAGTTTTGGTCACAATTCCCTGAAACCATATCGTAGCGTCCTTTTTGATCAGAATTTTGGACTCTGGTTTAAATAAGGGATCCTCATGAAGCCTTCTAACGCATTGTGCCGTAACGATATCCTCGTCCTGATTGCGGAGTCTTCTCGTGACGTGCCCAAGGCCCCATTTCGCGAGCGATTTTGTCTCTCCATTGTAAGTTAATGTCCACTTTGCCATAGTTTTAGCTCCTTAAATTCCTAATAATCGAGTCGTGCTCGTCCACGATGTTCAAAAGCTGATCAATTTGCGCCTGCTGCGCACTCATCAGGTCAAGCATCCGCTCCTTAAAAGCATCCGTTTCATTCAATGTCGTGTAAGAGGATTCGTAGTGTGGGGGTTTCATAAAAAAGGGGGTTAGATTTTTAGAAAGGAGACTCGGGAAACTTTTCTGTTCAAGAACAGAAAGGTTTCCCGAACCCTTCAAAAGAAAAGCTATATCGAAAGGCATTTTTTTGCCTGAAAGGCAAAAAAATGCCTTTCGAACGAGAGTTTTTAAGGGGGAGGTCCGGAGGGGGTGCTTTTTGCAAAAAACACCCCCTCCGGAAATTTACCTTACCTTACCCCTCCACCTTCGTTATCGTCCCGCCGATGAGGGAATATTGGTGGGAGGAGGTATTGGATTGGAAGGTGGATTTGACTTCTCTGACAACGGCTTGGGAGAGGGCGTATTTATGTTCTGTTGCGCCTTCGGTAAAGGAGAGGGTGACGGTTCCGGCGACGTTGACGAGGGTAGCGGCGTGGGTGAGGGCGTGGGTCATGGCTTCGGGTTGGGAAGCGTGTTGGCGGTTGACGCGAAAGGAGAGGGCGGTCTTCAGATTACCGCGGTCAAAGGTTTGGATCTCTTTGGCGCGAAGGGGTCTAAAGATTTGGAATTGGCTTTGGCCGTCGATAATGACGTCGAAGGGGGACTCTCTTTGAGCGGAGCCTTTTGCAAGGGTGATGTTATTCAATTTTATTTGCATATCGTGAAGGCGGCTAGGAATTCGAGTTCGAGGATGTTTTTGCTGGGGTGATTCTTATCGAAAACCTCTTTCCAGGGGTTCAATCGGGGGTGTTCGAGTTTGACCTCCCACTTATCTCCTGTGAGTATTTTGACGTGCAGGCACTGGCTGACGGCCTCCGCGATGCCAAGGATGTGCGAGGGAAAGTTTTCCGGAAGCGTGTAGAGGTTTTCGATGACGCGGACCTGAACGTTCATTTCCTCGTAGCAGGGCCCTGGAACGTGGGGTGTTAGGCGCGTTGGGATGGGTGGCATCACGACGATGGAGATGCCGATGTGAGACGAAATTCCCGCGTCAATGCGTTTTTCCACATCGCTTTTCGGCCACGCGGAAATCGTGAGGTTTTGGAGAAAGTTATCTGCCTTAAGCGTTTCGACGACTTTTCCTTGGATTGCTTCGAGAGTGCTGGCCATAGATTAAAATCCTTTGAGTTTGCTGCCGCTAACGTCGTTTTTCCGACTTTTGACGACTTTGATCGCGCTGTAGCCAGAGGACGTTTTTGTCGACTTTTGCTTGGCGCATTCATCGATGAATTTCCAAGCGTTTTTAACGTTATTCGCCTGATCTTTACTAAGGACAAAGTCCGGCAAACGCGCTTGCAGGGCCTCGATAATCAGCACGCAGGCCTGCATTTTCAGACCTGGCGGAATTGTTCCCTCCTCCGTCTCGTTCTCGGGATCTACCTTCAAACGAATCGCGTTCGTGACGTCCGCTATGATGTCGTCCAAGGGGCTCTCTTCGCACAACGCCTTATGCGTCGTTAAAATCTTGACCTGCGTCTTGACCAAATAGGTCTCCACGTCTTTCGGCTCAATCGTTATCCAGTTGTTGTTTTTCATGGTAGGTGGGGGGTGGGTGGGTGGTGAT
>CAYWEO010000036.1:0-3507 GCA_964457855.1 uncultured Opitutales bacterium
AAAAACAACCCCCTCCGGACCTCCCCTGAAAAAACTCTCATTCGGAAGGCATTTTATTTCGGCCTATAAGGCCGAACTAAAATGCCTTCCGATATGCTTTTCTTTTGAAGGCCCGGAAACTTCTTCTTTTCTCTGGAAAAGAAAAGTTTCCGGATTTACTTTCTCCCCTCCCCTACTTTACTTTTTCTAAGACCAGCAAGATCAAAGTACTCGTATTAAAAGTGGCGTGGAGGAAGATGGCGGGGCGGATGTTGCCGAAGTGTTCGTAGGTGCGGGCGAGGATCATGCCGAGGAGGGTGAGAGGGAGGAAAGCGGTCCAGTGGTTGTGGAGGGCAGCGAAGAGAGTGGAGCTAACGATTAGCGCTGGGAAGTCGCCGAATTTTCCTTTGAGGAAGCGGTAGAGGCCGGCGCGAAAAGCCAATTCTTCGGTGATCGGGGCGACAATGCAGGCGAAAAGGGTGATGGTGGCGAGAATCCATGGATTTCGTTGATGGATAAAGAATTCGACGATGTCCTGTACGCGCAAGTCGAAGGGGATGTTGAAGACGCGGCGCATCCACTCGAGGCAGGCGATCCACAGGATTGCGGTCAGAAGGATGAGGGGGATGGCGAGGGCGTACTGGTAGAGACCGATGCGGAAGCTTTTGGCTAGAGATAGGGGGCGGGCGTTGATGCCGAGACCGAAGAATTCCTTGCAGGCCCATCGCAAACCCAGAAGGAACGCGAGCATGCCGAGTTGCATAGCAGTGCCGATGAGAACGCCTCTTTGCTCCGGCGTTAGCAATGGAGCGGTGTTTTTAAGGACACCCTTGACCATGATGCCGAAAAAGACCTCGCTGGCCAAGATTCCAGTGACGAAACAGCCAAACTTCACCCAGGAAATTTTCCACGGCTCGACGAGGCGACGCTTTGCGCACTTGTGCGAAAATACGTGATGCAAAAGGCACCCGAACCCCGCAATCAGCAGCAATCCGCCGTAAAAAACCGAAAATGGAACCTTCTGAGGCATGTTATGAATTGGACCGGACGCGGACGCACACATCACGTACCTTTACGTAAACAATCATGCAAAAGATTCCCTCCCGCGCAAGGGTAATTGTTGGCTAGGCATTAACTAATGAACTGTACTCATCACAGAATGCCGTTCTTTTTAGAAGAAAAATTGCCGCAGCAGACCTTGTGAAAGTTAGAAGGGTTCATTGCCTGTCAGTCTGGCTCACCCATCTCTTTGAGTGGGGGATGATTGGATAGTGCTCTTGCTAATGGCGCGGTTACATCACATCTTCCAGCCAACATCTCCTCCATTATCTCCTTGTCTTTTTCTATCCGCGCTGGATCGATTGTAAGTGAATGGTGTAGCTGGTTCGGATCTCTAACCATTCCGTCACACTGTCCCACATCCTGCGCTGCTGCTCCTTCTACCCTTACCATAGCTCCCTCCTTCCTTCGTTGTAATTTTAACTCCTTCACACTGCCAAAGCGAGAAAAATCGGAGAATTATTGCACCGCTGTGGAAACTTCTTCCTCACCCCTCATCTGCTTCAAAGACTTTTCGATGGGTTCTGGGTAGTTCATGGCGCTTTCTTCCGTCTCGTAAAGGGCGTGGAATTTCCGTGCAACGGGGAGCAAGCGCGTTTCGAGCGAACTGGTGATTTTGTTGTAAGCATCGACGGATTTTGAGAGCTGGCTGCGGAGTTCGCCAAAATAGCCGTAAAATAGCACTAATCGCTCGTGCAAACTGTTCCCCAGGGTGTAAACTAGGCGCGCCTCCCGCGTCAATTGCTCTTGTTTCCAACCGTAAGCGACCGTTTTCAGCAGCGCGATTAATGTCGTCGGCGTCGCCACCATCACGTTTTCCTGACTGCCGTATTCGATGAGCGTCGGATCCTCTTGCAACGCAGCACTTAACAGGGCTTCCGACGGCAAAAATAAAATCACAAACTCCGGTGTAAAATCGAACTGCGCGTAATACTGTTTTTGCGAGAGCTTTTGCATGCATTCTTTCAATTGCTGGACGTAAATGCCCATCTTTTGCTTCCGTTCGTCTTCCGACGTTAATTGGATCGCCTCCAGGTATTTCTGAACGCCAGGGAATTTCGCGTCCACAACAATACGACGGTTATTGGGCAGTTTGATCACCATGTCGGGCCGTTGTCGCTTATCGTCGCTATCGGATGTTGTCGCCTGCTCCTCAAAATCGATGTACGCCACCATTCCGGCGGCCTCAACCGCCCTACGCAGATGCAATTCGCCCCACTGGCCCTTGACATTCGGATCGCGGAAAATGCGCGACAAATTGGACGCCTCTTGCTCAAGCTTGGCCTGCGACGTGCTTAAGTGCTTGATCTGATCAATCAAGCCACTGTACGCCCCCTCGCGCGACTTCTCAAGCTCGTGCAGATGCTTGTTGAAATGCTCCAGATCCAAACGTATCGGCATCAACAATTCCGCAACCGCCGCATGCTTTTTGTCCAAATCCCCATGATCCTTTTCCTTTTGCTCCCTCAGCACCGATTGCGCCAGATCCAAAAAAACATGGTTGTTATTCCGTAAAGCATCGGATGCCAACGCGTTAAACGTCGTGGAAAACTTCTGCTCCAAAGCCTCTAAATTTTGGATTTTGTACTCCAAAATCTGCTTTTCCGCCAAAAATTTGCTCTGGTTCTGGATGATTTGCTCCCGTAACGATGGAACAGTGTCCGCCTGCTGCAATTTCGTCCGGCAGATCAGGTAAAACGCCAAAGCCCCAACGATCGCGCCTAAAATAAACAATATCATCGCGACCTACAAAATAAGGAAATGTGTGTGCTTGTGCTCAGACACGGGAACCGTCGTTTCCTCCGTTTCCGTAATGAAATCCTTCATCTGCACCTTGAGGCTCTGAAGAAAATGCGCAACATTGTCCGGATTTCCCTCCGCCTGCAAAAACACACGCCCATCCGGCAAATTCTGTATGGATCCCGTAATGCCATGCTTCTGCGAAAGCTTGAACGCGTTGTACCGAAACCCCACCCCCTGCGTGTTCCCAGAAAAATAAACTTGCTTTACAATAACTGCCCCTCCCACAGACTTATACGACTGAGCCATGAAGGGTATTAGACATTACTTAGTTCGCCGAGTCAACCCGGGAAACCCCCTTTTTTATAAAAAAGGGGGTTTCCCGGACCCTTCCCCCTTAAAAACTCCTATTCGGAAGGCATTTTTGTTGGCCTGTAAGGCCAATCAAAAATGCCTTCCGATATGCTTTTAACGGTTCGGAAACTTCTTCTTTTCCCGAGAAAAGAAAAGTTTCCGAAGATACTCAATCCCTTCCTTTATAGTCGAAAACTTGCCATCGATTTGGGCAGCGAAGCAGTCGTCGAGGATTTTTTTGAAGATGGGACCTGGTGGGAGACCGAGGGAGATGAGGTGCTTCCCCTTGACGAGGGGGGTTTCGAGGCCAGCAGGGAGGGAAGCGATTCTGTCTTTGAGCCAGGACGTGATTGGCGTTCCGGAGCTTCGTTTACC
>CAYWEO010000037.1:0-3312 GCA_964457855.1 uncultured Opitutales bacterium
AAAACAACCCCCTCCGGACCTCCCCTGAAAAAACTCTTATTCGGAAGGCATTTTTGGTTGGCCCGGCCGGGCCAACCAAAAATGCCTTCCGATACCGCTTTTCTTTGGAGGGTGCGGGAATCTTTTCTGTTCTGGAACAGAAAGGTTCCCGCATAACTACCTCACCTACCTCCCCATCTTCTCTTCCAGCACAGCGACTAAAGCGTCGTCGTTGGGGGCGAGGTCGGAGAGGTTTTCATAGCGTTGGCAGGAGAGGGTGATTTTGGAGAAGGGTTTAGGGAGAATGAATTTGTCCCAGCTGTTGAGTTGCCAGTAATTTGAGAAGGTAACGGAGGCCAAAATAATGGGGATTTTTTCGTGTTTTGCTAGGAGGACGGCACCTTTTTTGAGGCGATAGCGCGGGCCCCGTGGGCCATCTGGGGTGACGACGACGTCATATCCATTGCGGAGTTTGTTGGCCATTTCCTTGAGGGATTCGCCTCCGCGCCAGCTACTGGATCCGCGAACGGCCTCAACGCCCATCCAGGAAAATAGGCCGCTGAGCCAGGCGCCATCTTTGCTTGCGCTGACGAGTCCGCACACTTTTTTGCCATTCCTGAAACAGTGGTAAAGCTTTTCCGCGACGAATAAGCGGTTGTGCCAGAAGAAGATCATGGAGTTTCCCTCCATCGCGGCAATTTTTGGGACCTCTGGATCGATTTCTAAACGCAATGTGGCGTTCCATAGGCGAATCAGCAAATAAACGGGATACAGCAGACATTTTTGCCAGGAATGGAGACGGTGAATGGTCCGCATGCCGATGATTTTTTCGCCCATAATTCACTCTTAGTTGGTTGCCTCGAAAGTTCCGTCGATTTTCTTTGCCAAATAGTGCTTCAATTCGAGCATGATGACCAACGAGTTAACGGCCTGTATGGGCATTTTTAAGGCCTCGCAAATGGCGTCAATGCTGCCTTTTCCACTCTCTTTGACGTATTTCCAGACAATGGCTTCCTGTTCGCTTAAATTTTCGTAGCCGGACTGGCGTTCTTCTTTGACGCGTTTGTCGAGTTGGACATTCAATTGCCGTTGGCCTTCGTTGTAGTTGAGTTCTTCCAGAATATCTTCCACGCACGTGATGAGCGTTGCGCCGTTTTTTAGTAAGGCGTGGCATCCGTTGCTGGAGGTCTGGTCAATTCTCCCGGGAATGGCGCCGACAAGACGGCCCTGTTCGACGGCGAAATTCGCCGTAATCATGCTGCCTCCTTTGTGGTCCGATTCCACGACGAGGACGAGTTCGCAAAGGCCAGCAATGATGCGGTTCCGTCGCGGAAAACTCAGTCTGTCGACGCGCGCGCTAAAACGGCATTCCGTAATGACGGCCCCGCCTCCATGGGCAATACCTTCGTAAAGATCCTTGTTTTCGGGGGGATAAATGATGTCGAGGCCGCAACCCAAAACGCCGATGGTTTTTCCGTTGTTTTTCAGAACACTTTCGTGCACTGCGCTATCGATCCCTCGCGCCAAGCCGCTGACGACACAAAAATTCCGTTGGGCGAGCTCAGCTGCCAAATCCTGGGCGACTTTGATGCCGTAAAGGGTCGGTTGACGACTCCCGATGATGGCCACGACGCGCTTGCCATCGTTGAACGCATCGTTTCCGTAGCAATAAAAACCTGTCGGTGGGTCATAAATTTCCTTTAACAGGGGTGGATAGCGGGGATCAAGAACAGAAATGAAATCCGCTGGTCGTTTATTGAGCCAATTATCTTCGCGTTCAACGTTAAAGAGCGTTTGCCAATGACGCAAACTCTCAATGGCTTTCCGATTGATGCCGCCACAACATCCCTCGAGCTCTTCGCCGTTCACCTGCAAGACTTTTTGTGGGCTGCCGAAGCACTTTAAGAGCTTTTTAACCGATATGGGACCCACGTTCGGCAAAGCGTTGAGGATCATCATTGCCTGCTTTTCAGTCATTGTTGCCTGCATACGTTTCCTCCCAAAATATTCTTTATGAACGCATTTTTGTCGATCGCATTGAAAAATGCCGATCCCGAAACCAAAATATCCCCTCCATGTGCAAGACACAACGGGCCTGTCTTCAAATCAATCCCGCCGTCGATCGCGATCCGGAAGTCAAGTCCGCTCTCTTTTCTCCATTGCGCCAGGCGTTCGATTTTACCCAAAACGTTGCTATTAAATTGTTGGCCACAAAAACCGGGATTCACGGACATCAGGAGAATTCCATCGACGTCTTTTAAATGAACTTCAACAGCATCGATCAGTGTCTCGGGATTGACCGCTAAAAAGACTTTGCAGCCGGCGTTACGTATTTTTTCAATCAGCTGATGGACGTTTTCCTTCACTTCAACGTGAATTCCGATGCAATCCGCTCCGGCATCGGCAAAAACGCTGATAAATTTCCCGGGATTGTCCAACATCAGATGGACATCGAAAAAGAGCGATGATTGTGCGCGTAATTCCTTCACAATTTGCGGACCAAACGTCAAATTCGGGACAAAATGCCCGTCCATGATATCGAAATGCACCCAACTCACTTCAGGACAACGCTGAATCGTCTCCAAAGTTGCCGATAAGTTCGATAAATTCCCTCCCAGGATTGATGGCGCTAATAGGGGATAGGGGAATTTCATAAGTGGGTAGCTACCAAGTGCTTAAAATTGTGTTAACCATCGTGTTTGCGACACTTCGCGTCAGTTCTGGCATTCGCTGATATTCTGCAGCCAAAGTGAAGGTGTTTGCGATAATACTCATAGTTTCGCTCACCGTTTTATTTTTGAAGAAATCCTTCTTTTCCCTAACGTTATAAAGCGAATACTCAACAGTCAGGCCCAAACTCAACGACTTAGCGATATCAGGATCTTTCTCATTTATTGCAGCAATTGAACGTTGATAACTGGTGATGTTTAAGGTCAAAGTTGCGTCTGCTGCGGCTTCGTCAACCAGCTTGACACGCTTACTTTTTAAGAGAAATTCTCGGATTTGCGTTAGTAAAACCGCTTGTACCCTCGGCGCGTAAGACGCATTCGTTGGCGGTGCTATATAGATTTTCTGGAACGGCACAGGCTGCTCTCCCAAATGGTAACATCCCGCGAAACCCAATGCCATCAAACACAACCCAACGAATCCTATTTTTACCCTCATGTTGCTCATACGCTTCTAAAAGATTCATTAAGACATATTTATGGCCAAGGAATCAATCTTAAAAAATGAATTTAATTTTAAAAGAAAAGGGTGAAGTTTTTCGGAAACTTTTCTTTTCAGAAGAAAAGAAGAAGTTTCCGAGCCTTCAAAAGAAAAGTCGTATTGGAA
>CAYWEO010000038.1:0-3111 GCA_964457855.1 uncultured Opitutales bacterium
GGAACCGGAGCAACGACTGCCTTTACTGGAGCAGTCTGAGGAACAACTACCTTTTGTGGGACAGGAACCACTGGGGGCTTTGCTTTCACCGGAACTACCAACGTTTTCTGCGGAATCGCCGGAACCACGGGCACCTTTGCATTTTCAACGACAGGAATCGCCGTTAACGCCCCCTTCACCGGGACCTCAATGGCAGGTAGGCCCTTTCCAACCGCCGCCGCACGCGTTCTCGCAATGAAAGACAGTGCCAAAACAAATGATAGCAAGAAAAAAGTAATCACTCCATAAATCGTCCATCGCGTCAATACCTGCGACGCACCACCGCCAAAAGCCGATTCCGCCAGCCCACCCCCTAACGTTGACCCTAATCCCGCGTTCTCGCTCGGACGCTGCATCAGAATAATCAAAATCAAGAAAATCCCCGTCAACATCAAAACAAACGTCCCTAATCCAATAAAAAATCCACTCATATCGCCTTCAATTAAATAATAAACATCACGCCAAATACAAGCTTTTTTATGTAATTTTGATTTTCGGAAACTTTTCTGTTCCAGAACAGAAGAAGTTTCCGAACCTTCAAAAGAAAAGCGGCATCGGAAGGCATTTTTGGTCGGACGTACTGGTCCGACCAAAAATGCCTTCCGAACGAAAATTTTTTGGAGGAATGCCCAGAGGGCCACGGAAACCACCATAAACGCCGTAGTAAGTTCGAGATGATAGGGACGGCTACGCAAAAATTTTAACCCCCGAGCGTACTGTAGTACGTGACGGGGTTGGAATTTTTGCGTAACGGAACCCTAGCGCTCGAAATCGCTACGGCGTTCTACCCTAATAAATACTCTGGATTGAGCATTTTAAGTTCGTTTTCCACAAACAGGCCGTCTTTGCGGATGAGTTTGTCGTCGAAGAAGATTTCGCCGCCGCCGTAGTCGGGGCGTTGGATGCTAACGAGGTCCCAGTGGACTTGGGATCTATTGCCGTTATCAGCGTCTTCGTAGGCGAGGCCGGGGGTGAAGTGGAAGGAGCCGCTGATTTTCTCGTCGAAGAGGATATCGCGCATGGCATGGCGGATGTGGGGGTTGAATCCAAGGGCAAATTCGCCGACGTAGCGCGCCCCCTCGTCGGAGTTGAGGATGCTGTCGAGGCGATCCTGATTGCTGGAACAGGAGGCTTCGACGATCTTTCCCTCCTTGAAAACGAGGCGGACTTGGTCGAAAGGCGTTCCCTGATAGATGGTTGGGGCGTTATAGAGAATTTCGCCTTCAACGCTATTGCGCACGGGGGCGGTAAAGACTTCTCCATCGGGGATGTTGTGCTTGCCGCCGCAAGGAATCGCTGGGATACCCTTGATCGAGAAGCGCAAATCGACGCCTGGGGCCGCAATGTGAACGCGGTCGGTAGCCTCCATGCGTTTCTTGAGGGCGGCCATACCGGGGACCATGCGCCCGTAGTCGAGCGTGCAGACTTTGAAATAAAATTCCTCAAAGGCCTCCGTGCTCATCCTGGCACCCTGCGCCATGCTGGAACTTGGCCACCGCAGGACAACCCAATTGGTTTTATTGACGCGATAATCGAGGACCGGCCTTGTGCATTCGCCGTACGTCTTCATGATGTCGTTTGGGACATCGGACATTTCGAAGGAGTTCATACTCCCGCGAATGGCTACGTACGCTTGCATTTCCTTCATGCGGGCGAGATCTAACTCGGCAGTTTTGCGGAACTGTTCCTCATTTCCATTACGCACCATTTCCCGCTGCACCTTGCTGGCAATCAAATTTACAAACGGAATCCCGCCGGCTGCGCGTACGACTCTGATCAGCGCTTGAATCATCGGCTCTGGGATATCGATTGCTTCAATGAGAATGCGATCGCCCTTCTTTAGCCGCGTGGAAAAGTTGACGATCACGTCACTTAATTTTTCGTAGTTACAACACATCATTACAAACCTCCTTATTCCCCGTGACGAATCGCGCCCCCAGGGAACTTAATGATAATGTGATAACTATTTTTGCGCTTTGTAAATATTTTTTTTGTCTCTAAATCAAAACTTTCCGGAATATCGTAGTAACGAATGTCAACGACGGCGTTAAATCCACGCTCTGAAAGGATGTCGATGAGCATACAAACCGCCCGCGGATGGTCGAATAAGGGGTTACTTGTGTTGACCTGCGCCTCGCCGGAGACGGCGTGACGGTGGATGACAGAAAGGAGTTCTGATTCAACGAAATCGATGACGCGCTTAAATAATTCCTGCTCCTTTTCCTCGTAATCATCGAGGCGCTCAACGAGCTCCTGCCTCGCGTAACGCGCCACATCGTGGGCAAGAGGAATTCCGCTCAAGCGATCGAACGTATTCTTCCGCAACTCAAGCGAGCTTTGGTAACGTAATTCCTGCAGAATCCGATCTTGCACTTCCTGAATGGTTCCCTTCGCGTTAACGTAGTGGTAGGGAAAGATTTTCTTAAAGGATTTCAACGCTTCATAGGTGGTTTCCTTAAAGACGTGATAACGCTTTTGTGCGGCAATTTCATTGATGTCCGTCTGCCGCAGCTCAATCGGTTCCCCGACGCCGGACTCTTTGACTTCCTCGTTGTGAGCGAGCACCTTACGTCCGCGAAGTAACTGACGGTAAACGCTTTCCTTTTCGTCGATAAATAACACAACAATGTGAAATTTCGGCTTCGGGAACCGCTTTGAATGGGGAGTGTTACGGTACAGCTTATAGAGCTCATTCAGCTTGTCGTAAAACAACTTTAAACACTCCCCCTGAATGGGAGACCGAGGATAACCGTCGACGATAAGTCCTTGCTTGTAAACGGGATTCAGGAGCGCTCTAAACAGCAACTCCGTCACCTCTTTGTCCCCAACAAGCACGCCAGCATTCACTTTCTCCTTAAAAGCATCCCCAGTCAAAAGATCACTCACCACCAGCGGCGTTGGATAAAAATCCCTAAACTCCACGATGAATTCCGTTTGCGTCCCCTTTCCCGCACCAGGTGCTCCATTTAACCAAAGAATCTCCTTCGGGAAACATAAGTTCTCTACCCCAAACTCCTTTTCCAGTTCCCCCCAAATTAACCCAAAGATTAAATGCGGATCTTTAATCTCAAT
>CAYWEO010000039.1:0-3026 GCA_964457855.1 uncultured Opitutales bacterium
TTTCTTTTGAAGGTTCGGAAACTTCTTCTTTTCTTCTGAAAAGAAAAGTTTCCGAGTTTTGACTCACCCCTACGCCACAAAAACCGCGAAGAAGGCGTGAAATTTGAGATGATAGGACCGGATAGAAGAGAAATTTATGCCTGAGCGTAACTCCGAAAATTTTGCCACCAAAACCGCGAAGAGCCCAGCTTGCGCGAGGGCCGTGGTCAGTTCGAGATGATAAAGACGGCTATAAGAAAAATTTAGCCCTGAGCGTACTGTAGTACGTGATGGGTTAAATTTTTCTTATAACGGAACTTTAGCGCTCGAAATGACCACGGCCCTCGCGCAAGAGTGGACGGCACAGGGCTCGAACCTGTAACCTACTGAGTGTAAACCAGTTGCGCTAACCATTGCGCCAGCCGTCCGACGTAAGAACGTCCCCCTCGCAAACAAAACCTCACTTTGCGTGAAAAAACGTTATAGTTACCAATAAAATAGGAGCGGCTCGAATTTGTCAAACAGATACTGCTTGATAAACCGCAACGGAAGGCTTTGTTTTGAGGCGTTTCCCTAAACGCTTGACGAGGAGGAGGTTGCCGAGCACGATCTTTTCTGGGGGTGTGTGGGCAGAGGGCATTTCGAGCAAAATGCGGGCGGATCCTGTGGGTTTTAGCCATTTGCTGACCAAAAGTAAAAGTCGTTCCGTAAAATCAGGATTTTCGAAGAAAGCGAACGGGGGGTCCATAAAAATGAGGTCGAAAGCTCCTGACGGTTGGAACGAAAGGGCGTCTTGGATGCAAATGGAACAGGCTGTGGCGACTTTCCGTGCGCTTTTTGCAACGGCGTTGAGGTTTTCCTGCAAAAATGCGGCCACTTTAGGATTCTTTTCGACAAAAACACCCGATTGTGCCCCGCGACTGAATGCCTCTAACCCGTAAGCGCCTGTCCCAGCGTAAAGATCGAGGAAATGCGCCCCAATGACGCGTGTCCCGAGGGATGAGAAAACGCTTTGGCGGATGTAATCTGTGGACGGGCGGACATCGTACGTTTGGGGACTTTTCAGCAAAATGCTTTTTGCGGAACCTCCTGTGATTCTTGGCGGCGGTAGGGGCATGAAGGAGACTGTAAGACACATTTTGGAAATTTCAAGTTGTCATTTAGCAAATTCGCGTTGATAAAAAGTGAGGGGGTTGAATTATGGACGCAAATGTTGAGTTTCAAATTGATTTTTTCGAACGTGTTTACAAAAAAGATACCGCAAACAGCGATGTGATTGAGTTGTTGGGGCATCTTTACACGCAAAATGGGCGCATTAAAGATGGTCTGAGAATGGATTTAAAGCACGTCAAAGTGGAGCCGAAAAACCCTTTCGCTCATTACAATTTGGCGTGCAGCTACGCCCTCAGCAAACACAAGGACAAGGCGTTCGAAAGCCTCGAAAAGGCGATTGATTTGGGTTATCGCGATGCGGAATGGATGGAGCAGGATACGGATTTGAAGTCACTGAAGCAGGACAAGCATTTTCGCGAACTCATTAAACGCTTAAAGCAGAAGACGGGCCAATAATGTGGACGAAACGCAAATGCAGTCGGGTCACTTTCCAAAACGATCTCGTCCGCGATCTTTTTCAGGGAATCGTTGAGGCGGGTTTGCAAAGTTTCAGTTTGCTGATCGCCATCCGCGTTTTCCACGCTTCCGTGTTCATGAAATCCTGCATCGCGTCTGCGGAACATCTGGGGCTGTTTTTGACCGCCGCAAGTGTTGCGCTTGCCGAATGGACGCGCTTAAAAACGGTTCAACTGTGGGCCGGGTATTTCTTTTTATCGGCGCTCTGTTTTTGGCTGAGCAGTTTGACGAGTTGCGTGTGGTTGTATGGCATTTTGATCGTGCTCGCAAAGGTCCTCTATCGCCAAAAAGAACCCCCGATGGTGGCAGTTTATAACCATAACTACAGCCCCAACGAGCGCGGAAAACGGCTCTCGTACTGCCTCATCGGATCGTCGTTGACGGGAATCCTGTTCTCAAAAATCGGCGGGCATTGGTTAGACGTTTCCATGGACCACTACCGCTGGATTCTGTGGTCTCTCGCGGGCGCTTGCCTGTGCGCGGGACTGGCGGTATTGCGGATCCCATCCAAGCGATGGCTGTCCGGCGGCGGGAAAATCCCCTTCACGTGCTTCAAATACTTGTGGACAGATAAGCTATTCGGCTACATGGAGTTAGGGTGGGTTCTTTTGGGCTTCGGCAATTTGATGACCCTCCCCATCCGCATCGAATACCTCGCGAACCCACTCTACGGCATCAATGCCTCCAACACGGTCGTTGCCATCATGACTTTCGGCATACCCGCCGCCGCTCGTATACTCACGATGCGGCTCTGGGGACACCTCTTCGACAAACTCAACTTCATCTATTTGCGCTTGCTGCTCAACGCTTTCTGGATCTTCGGATTGATGTTCTATTTCTTCTCCTCGAACCTCATCGTCATCGGAATCGGCTCCATCTTCATCGGTATGGCCATGGGCGGAGGGACGTTGGTTTGGACCCTCTGGGTCACGAAAATCACCCATAAAGAACGCGTTCCGGCCTACATGGGCGTCCACACCTCCATCATCGGTCTGCGCGGCCTCACGGCCCCCTTCCTCGGCTACTGGATTTTGAAGAACGCCAACGTCCCTACCGTTGCATGGGTTGGGATCGTGTTTACGTTGATTTCTACGGCGATCTTTTGGGGGGTGAGGAGACACCCGAGGGTGAAGGGGTAAGCGAGAGGCAAGAGGTGAGAGATCGTTTCCCCGCAGGGGTGTTTAGCTAAATACCTTCCGCTCCCTTTCCCCTAGTTTTTGATCTCCAACCCTCCTATCGCCTTCTTTAGCTCCTTTCTCCCGACTTCACTGACTGCCGTCCCACTCAGCCAGATATTCTTCAGATTCTTGCAGTTCTCTCCTATCACTTTTAGCCAGCCGTCCGTCACTTTGTTGCACCCAAACAAATTCAGGTCCGTCAGATTCTTGCAGTTCTCTCCTATGACCTTTATCCCCTCG
>CAYWEO010000040.1:0-2442 GCA_964457855.1 uncultured Opitutales bacterium
GTCGTGGAAGCTTGGGGGAATTGTGGGCAATTTCCTGGCCGATGATTTTGGCGTCTGCGGCGGGAAGCATGATGTGCTTTGTCGACCGACTGATTCTCGCGCGCTACACGACGGAATCATTGCTGGCAAATGCTGCAACAATGCCGTGGTATTGGTTTTTCTCGTTCAGCCTGGGGTCCCTGATTGCCATTACGGAAGTCTTTGTGGGGCAATACAATGGCGCGCAACAGCACGAGAAAATTGGCCCCGTCGTTTGGCAAATGATTTGGGTGGCGCTCGCAACGTGGATATTTTTGATCCCTATCAGCATTTGGGGAGTGCCTTACTTGTTGGCGTCGAACATAGCGGAATTAGGGGTCCCGTATTTGAGGATCATACTGCTGTTTGTGCCATTTTTGTTGATCGGATTTAGTGCTTTGGGAAGTTTTTTTGTCGGTCGCGGGAAAACAAAGATTATTTTTGTGGTCTTGATTTGCTCGAACCTTTTAAACCTCGTTTTGGCGCTTTGGTTCGTGTTTGGATGGTGGTTTATTCCAGAAATGGGGATCCGTGGGGCGGCTTATGCGATGGGATTGTCCCAAGTGGCCTCCTGCGTGGCTTTCGGTGTGATTTTTTTAAGCAAGCAAAACAGAGATTTTTACAAGACACATCGGCCATCTTTTTCGCTGTCTGTCATTAAGCGCTGTTTGCAGGTTGGCGGGCCCGGCGCACTCAATGGTATGATTAACATTGCGGGATGGGCGGTCCTCTTCCAGATGTTCTCAAAATTTCTTCCCATGGCGCAGTTCGCAGCGTACAGTATCGCTCACATTCTCTACGGAACTCTTTGGTTTTTCATCGAAGGGGTCGGGAAAGGCGTGAGTACGGTCGTTGCGAACCGCATCGGAGAACGCGCTTTCGATGCGGTTGGCGAAACACTGAAGTCCGTTGTTAAATTACAACTTATCTTTTCTGCGATTGCCCTTTTGTGGATGGTGTTCTGGCCAGAACCGCTTGTGAAATTGTTCCTTCCGAACGTTTCAGGAGATGCTTTTGCACAAACATTGAAATTGCTTCTTTGGTTATGGGTCTTGTTCGGCTTTGAATTCATCTATTGGGCTCTCTATCAAGCACTTGTGGCAGGCGCTGATACGAAATTCACGACCGTTATTAATACTGTTGGATTTTGGCTGATCGCCGTTATTCCATCGTACTGGATCGTTTGCGTGAAAGGCGCGAATGTTGTCTGGGCTTTGCGCTTGGATGTCTTGGATTTATTGGTAAAAATTGCGATTTTCTACTGGCGTTACCGCTGCGGGAAATGGAAATCAAACAGCTTAACGAAAGCCCATGCGTAGGGTCGCGATTTTACTGGCTGCGGGGAAAGGCGAACGCATGCAAAATGGTTCGCAAGATAAGATTCTGCACCCTTTGTGCGGCCGACCGGCGTTCGCGTATTCCTTAAGTGCTTTTCTCAGAAGTGGTTTGATCAGCGATTGGATCGTCGTTTACCGTGATGAGAACCAAAAGAGTGCTTTGCAAATGATAACGCAAACCCTTCTGCCAAAAGACCTTGTGACGTTTGTTCGCGGAGGCAAGGAGCGCATGGAGTCCGTTTGGTTCGGCCTGCAAGCCGTTGCGCCAGCGCCAAAGGCCGATTTCGCCTTCATCCACGACTGCGCACGACCGTTGTTAAGAGTGGAAAATCTTCGACGTCTGGCGGAAATGGCGGAAACTATGGGTGGTGCGGTGCTGGCGCACTATGTTCATGACACTATCAGAAGGTTGTCTGGCGATACGTTTGAAGAGATCGATCGCGATGGATTGCTCGCCATGGAGACGCCACAAGTGTTTGGATACCAGGGGATTTTTGAGGCTTATCGGCGAGTTATTGAGGAGCGTTTGCATGTTACAGACGACGTTGGTGCTTGGCTTCAAGCGGGAAAGCACATCGGCATTGTCGAAAACGAGTGGCCCAACGTGAAATTGACGACACCGAAGGATATTTTGTTGCTAGAGAGTCTGATACGCGGAGGATTTTATGAGTAAAAAGGCATCTGTGAAAATCGGCATTGGTTACGACATTCACCGCCTCGTCCCCGGCAAACGCCTCGTCCTCGGCGGCGTTGAAATTCCTCACACCAAGGGCCTCCTCGCTCACTCCGACGGAGACTGTCTCTACCACGCCCTTGCCGACGCCCTCCTTGGCGCCCTCGGCCTCCGCGACATCGGTCACTACTTCCCCAACACTCCCGAACACCTCGGCCGCGATTCCTCAACAATCGTCGCTTTTGCCGTCAATGAGATGAAAAACCTCGGATATGCCGTCGGCAACGTCGATATCGTCGTCATCGCCGAAGAGCCCAAGCTCTCCCCCCACGTCGACGCCATCAAGTCCAACATCGCCCGCCTCCTCGAAATCCCCCCCCAATCCATCGCCGTTAAAGCCACCACCAACGAAGG
>CAYWEO010000041.1:0-2416 GCA_964457855.1 uncultured Opitutales bacterium
AGAGTTTTTTTGGAAAGGGCCCGGGAAAACCAATTTTTGCAAAAAATGGTTTTCCTGGAATTACCTACACTCCCTTTACACACCCTCTACGATCTTCAAAAATTCCCCTGCCGTTAGTGATGCTCCGCCGATGAGGCCTCCGTTGATGTCGGGTTGGGAGAGGAGGGCGTGGGCGTTATCGGGTTTCATGGAGCCGCCATAGAGGAGAGGGATGGTATCGGCATTTTCTTGGCCAAAGAGGGCGGAGAGGAGTTGATGGATGTAGGCGTGGACGGTTTGGGCGATTTCCGGGGTAGCGGTTTTCCCGGTGCCGATGGCCCAGACGGGCTCGTAAGCGATGACGATGGAGGATGCTTGTTCGTTAGAAATGCTGGCTAAGGCGCCGAGAAGTTGCCGATGGATGATGGAGAACGTTTCGCCGCTTTCGCGTTCTTGGAGGGTTTCGCCGACGCAAATGATGGGGGTTAATTGTGTTTTTAGAGCGGCAATCACCTTTTGATTAACAAGGATGTCCGTTTCGTGGAAATACAAACGTCTCTCGCTGTGTCCGAGGATGACATAACGCACGCCAACGCTGCGCAGCATGTCAGCGGAAATTTCGCCTGTGTAGGCGCCGGATGCCTCTTGGTGCATGTTTTGAGCGCCTAAACGTACATTTGTGGAGGCTAAGGCCAAAATCTTTGCGACTTCAGACAAAGCCACAAAGGGCGGGCAAATGACGATGTCGACATTGACGTCGGCTTTTAGCTTCTTGTCGTCGATGGCTTTGAGGATTTCCTTGACCAGCGAAATCGCCTCGGGAACGGTCTTATTCATCTTCCAGTTCCCGACAATCAGGGACCTGTGCGAGTTTGTGCTATGTGGAATCATGGCCTTTAGTATCTGTTTTTCGCAATGGATATGCTGTCGCTATCACACGGCTGTCTGTCCAAAACGGAAACCCCTGGGAGCTCGTGCCCCTCGAGGAATTCCAGACTCGCGCCACCACCTGTGCTCATGAAGGTGACTTTTTTCGCCAGTCCGCTTTGATTGACCATGGAAACGCTGTCGCCGCCACCGATAACGGACGTCGCTAGGCGGTTGCTTGCAATGGCTTTGACAATCGCATCAGAACCCTTTGCGCAGGAAGGAATTTCGAACACTCCCATGGGGCCATTGAGCAAAATCGTTGCGGCTAACTGGATTGTATGCGTGAATAACTCCATCGTTTTTGGACCAATGTCAACGCCCTCCCAATTGTCTGGAATGTCGCCCTCGACGACTTTCAAATCCCCAACGGTCCTGTTCTTGAAATCAAAGGCATTCGTGACGAGCGTATCGACCGGCAACATCAACTTGACTTTTTTGTACGCCGCTTTTTCTATGGCCGCTTGCGCGATTTTCACTTTGTCTAATTCTACCAAACTCTTGCCCACTTTGCCGCCCATGGCCAGCTTGAACGTGTACGCCATCGCGCCACCAATGATCATCGTATTCGCGCTGTCGAGCAGCTTGTCGATCAGCTTGATCTTGTCGCTGACCTTCGCGCCTCCAAGGATCACGCAAAAGGGACGCTTCGGGTGCATGATTTTTTCACCCAAATACGTTAACTCCTTCTCCATCAAGAATCCAGCGAGATTGATTTTCGTGTGTTTCGTAATCCCGTGTGTCGATGCATGCGCGCGATGGGCCGTTCCAAAAGCATCGTTGACGTAAATGTCTGCCAACTTCGCGAGAGCCTTCGAAAACGTCGGATCGTTGTCTGTCTCCTGCTTGTAGAAACGGAGATTCTCCAGCAACGCAACACCGCCATTTTCGAGCCCGCGGACACTCGTCTCCACAGAATTCCCTATGCAGTCATCCAAAAATAGGACCGGCTGATCCAGCAACTTCGCTAACTCAAACGCAACGGGCTTTAGCGAGTATTTCATGTCTTTTTCACCATCTGGTCGCCCCAAATGGCTCGCCAAAACGACCTTCGCACCCTCCTTAATGAGGTACTGGATTGTCGGCAGCGTCGCTAAAATCCGTGTGTTGTCCGCAACTTGCCCATTATCCAGCGGCACATTGAAATCAACCCGCACAAATACATATTTTCCTAATACATTGACATCTCTGATCGTTTTTATTTTCGTCATAATATAACTTTACGTAGCTTTTAGGTTATCGAAATATCGATTTTTAACAAGCATTTTTTAATGATTGGACTCGGAAACTTTCTATCTCCAGAAAAGAAATGGGACCACGTGCGTGGCGTCTCTTTCGAGCGCTAGGTGCGTTGACCGTCGGATCTCAAACTCATCACGTACTACAGTACGCTCAGAGTTTTCGACCTCGGTCGCCTGCCTATCATCTCGAAATAGAAGCCACGCCCGAGGTCCCAACGTTTCCGAACCTTCAAAAGAAAAGCGGTATCGGAAGGCATTTTTGTGGCACG
>CAYWEO010000042.1:0-2291 GCA_964457855.1 uncultured Opitutales bacterium
GGAAAATTCCACCTCCAAACCGACAAATCGCAAAATTTTACTTTACTTTGCTGGACAAAATCTGTTTCGTTTTTATAGTTAAACGTTAGATAAGACAAAAAATGGATCCATATGCAAAAAACAAAGAAAGCAATTGCGAAAAGATTTAAAATTACGGGAACGGGAAAAGTCGTTCGTTACGGCAAGCCTGGGCATCGCCACTGTTTGAGCGCGAAGAGCAACAAACGGAAGCGTAGTGCCTGCCAACATCAGGTCGTCCCGAAGGGGATGGCGGCGAAGTTCAAAAAGGCCCTTCCATTCGCGTAGTTTAACGATAACTCATCAATTTGTTCCCTGCCTGGGTGAAAGATTGGGCGACCTAACAGGGATGTAACATCCTCAACAACAAGGAGATATAATATGCCTAGAGTCACAAATGGTCCCGCCACATTGAAACGGCGTAAGGCTTTACTAAAACAAACAAAGGGGTATTTCGGAAACAAATCCCGTTTGTTCCGCTTTGCCAAAGACGCCTTTTGGCGCGCAAAGAAGTACGCTTATCGCGATCGTCGCAAAAAAAAGACGGAAATGCGTCAACTTTGGATCGTGCGTGTCAATGCGGCATGTCGTTCCCACGGAATGGCTTACAGTCGCTTCATCAACGGCTTGCAGAATGCTGGTATTGAGATCGACAGAAAGAATCTGAGCGAAATGGCGATTCATAACGAAGCCGCGTTTAAGGAGCTCGTTATCATCGCCCAAAAGCATGCGGCGCAAAGCCATACGGTTGTTCAAGAGGACGCAGAAAGTGCGCCAAAAGCGACAATTGGCACCCAAAAGTAGGCAAAAGGCACGTTGAATGTCTCATTTGAACACCTTCGTCCAAGAGGCTGAAGAAGCTATCAAGGCGGTCGAAACATCGGCTGCTTTGGATGTTTTGAAGTCGAAATTTCTTGGGCCTAAGGGCTGTTTGGCGCAGGTGATGAAGGGGATGGGGCAACTCTCCCCCGAAGAACGGCGTACGGTCGGCCAGCAGGCGAATGTGGTGCGCGACCAACTGGAAACGCTGTTTACGTCTGCAGCGAAAAGTTTTCGAAAAAAGCAACGCGAAAAGCTGTTGGTTGACAGAGGCTTAGACCCGACACTCCCCGCAAACGCTTCCCCTCCCTGCAATTGTCATCCATTGACGCAAATCATGAATGAAATGGTGGGCTTTTTCGCGAAAATGGGGTTTAGCGTCATCGACGGGCCAGAAATCGATACGGAATGGTATTGTTTCGAAGCCCTCAATACTCCTAGCCACCATCCGGCGAGGGATGCGCAAGATACCCTGTATTTTCCGAAAGAGACGCTTTTTGGCAACGTTACGGCGAAGCATAACGAAGATTTCCTGCTGCGCACGCAGACATCGACGGCGCAAATCCGCACGATGCTGAAGGGATCTCCCCCCATTCGCGTTGTTTCCCCTGGAAGAGTCTTCCGGCGCGACACCGTTGATGCGACGCACAGCGCAAATTTCCATCAGTTCGAGGGTCTCGCGGTGGACAAAAATCTTTCCGTTTGCGACCTAAAGTCTTGCATCGATACCTTCGTCTTGGGTTTCTTGGGGAAAACGGCGCAAACGCGCTTACGTCCGAGCTTTTTCCCATTCACGGAGCCCAGCTTCGAGGTTGACGTTCGCATGCCAAACTTGGGCAAGTTGAGCAATCAATGGCTTGAGATTTTCGGCTGCGGGATGGTAGATCCAAACGTCTTTCAATCAGTTGGTTACGATCCCGATCAATGGACAGGATTTGCGTTTGGCATGGGTATTGAGCGCATTGCGATGATTCTTTACGGCATCGACGATTTGCGTCTCTTCTACCAAAACGACTTGCGTTTCTTACGTCAGTTCGCCTAAGCAGGATTTCCATTGACAAAATTTCTATAAACAACTTCTATCAATATATTTACTATTATGGCATTAAAAATTCGTTTACAACGGACCGGGAGTACCAATGATCCCCATTATCGCGTGGTTGTCGCGGAATCTCGGTTCCGTCGCGATGGCCGTTGCGTCGAGCAAATCGGCTTCTACAACCCACAACCAAGGGGAAAAGACACCCCCATGCAGTTCAAAATCGACCGCATCGATTACTGGATCGGCGTTGGCGCTCAACCCACCGATACCGTCCGCTCACTACTCCGCAAATACCGCAAGGGACTCACTGCGGTAGTTACAACGGCGGCTTAGTTTTTAAGAGGAGAAAGGGAAAATTTCCGGGAACCTTTCTGTTCGCGAGAACAGAAAGGTTCCCGGACCCTCCAAAGAA
>CAYWEO010000043.1:0-1679 GCA_964457855.1 uncultured Opitutales bacterium
ACCCTTCCCCCTAAAAATTTTTATTCGGAAGGCATTTTTATGGCACGTAGTGCCATAAAAATGCCTTCCGATACCGTTTGTCTGACTACAAGTCGGTTGCAACTCGCAGATAGCGTCGATTTTGAGATGACGAGCAGGCGCCGCAAGGTCGAGATGCCTGAGCGTACTTTAGTACGTGATGGCATTGAGAACGATGCGCAACGAACTCGCCGCTCAAAATCGACGCTATCTGGCCCGGCCCCAACGGGATGTAAAGGGATACAAGACAAAAAAGGCCTTACCGACGACTTCTTTTTCTGGGACGAAGCCCCAGTAGCGGCTATCACCGCTGTAGGGGGAGTTGTCGCCCATGGCGTAGAAATTGCCGGCCGGGATGGTCTCTGTGTCGCCCTGGCTGAGATGTCCACGGGGGACGTAGCCGGGATATTCGCCGACTTTTTTTGCGTTGAGGTCGAATGCCTTAGCGCCGGAGATGGGTTGCCCATTGCGGAACAATGTGGGTTCGCGGATTTCAAGCACATCGCCGCTTTGGCCGACGAGACGTTTGATATAATACTTTTGGTCAGCGAGTTGCGGGATATTTTCTGTGCGGAAAACAATAGCCTCGCCGATGCGTGGCTGGCGGAAGTGGTAGGAAAAGCGATCGACGAAAAGCATGTCGCCGGTCATGATGTCGAACCTGGCAATGGCGTCACCTTTTTGGAATCGTAAGCCGGTCTTTAGAAATACCTGATCACCCTCGTAATCGATGCGGCCGTCCATCATCGCCTGCTTGAGGGCGTCTCCGAGCGATTCCTGCCCAGACTTTTGGAAAAAGGATTCCATCACAACCTCTTCCACTCCATAAAAATCGTAGGGAACGCGAAACACAATGGGTTCTCCCCCAACGTAAAACGTGTATTCACGGTAGGGCTTGGGCAAGATTTTCGTCCAAAAACCGAATAACCTGCGGCCGTTTGTGACGGTAAATTCAATCTCTCCCATGCGTGGCAGGTGGTTTTTCGGGGAAAATAGCGGGATCTTCAACTCACCACTCTCGGGCGCCTTTATGGAATAAAAACTCGCGCCAAACGCCGCGAAACGGAACGCACGCTGGAAAAAATTCGGCTCCTGCCGCTGCGACAGATAAACGTGCGGGCGCATGCCGGAGTAGGTCGGGTACATCGAATTCGTCGGGATTTTGAACGGCTGGAAGAAAAATGCCCTTACGCCAATTGCCAAAATCGCCGCTACAAGAATGATTTCAATGTTCTCATTCCAAAAATGCAACGGGTAAATCGTTCCCCCGTGCTTCCGCATCAGCTTATCCAGCACATCCCATTGCCTCTCAACGGCTTTCTGCGAGTCAGCAGTGTCATCCATCCGCGCACACAACCCCTCCAGCTGTTCGCGTTCCTTGACCAACGCGCTCACAATCACTTCCCCAAGAACATCTTTGCGATAATGGACAACCTTCTTCGCAAAATTAACCAAAAACTTCGCCTGCTCTAACAACCGCTTCTGCGCCTTCCCATTCTTCTTCGTAAAAAACATGATGCACCCTCAACAAAACATTTAACGAGAAAAGACTCTCCCTTGGCAATCTATTTTTTGGTTGTGTTTTCTGGGGGGCAGGTTGTTAATTATTCGGAAACTTTTCTTTTCCAGAGAAAAGAAATAGTTTCCGAACCTTCAAAAGA